>JAITWM010000148.1 GCA_031285265.1 Lysobacteraceae bacterium | reverse complement strand
ATGCGGAGAAAGACCGTCTTTCGTCTCACCCAGCAGAAATAACAAGACGAACCTGCCCTCGGACAAGCCGTGCGCACCCAGCCGGACAGCACAGTCGCGATCGATCGCCGAGGCCAACGCCAGAACCTCGAAGCACAGGCGTATCCCGGCGATGGAAGTGGGTATCTTCGCGCCGGCACTGTCTAAAAGTGTGGTGTACTTCTGTTCGAGGAATATCATAATTGCACAATATAATATTGCGCCATACTTTATGACAAATGCCGATGTGTGCGGGTAATCGGAAATTTGCCGACTCTCCCTCAAAGGCCGTCTTTTCCAGTCGAATGGCGCCTGCGCCGCAGACAGCCGGCAAGTGCCGAACCTGCCGCCAGCCCCTTCTCCTGGATAGGTCTGAACCTCACATTCCAGGATCAATTCAGAAGGTGGCGCCGGTCTGTGGTTGGTGCTCGGGATGGAGCCGCACTTTACATCGCATGACAGGTACCCGATAAGGATTCACGCCGGATTCGTCTGGTATCGTCATTACTTGAGCTGGTTGCTTGCTATAGGCGCAGTTGTTCTTGCCGAGCCGGGTAATGCCATGGGCAATATAACCGATGGTGCCGCACAGAAAATGGCCGTTTTTTCAAGGAAGCGCAAAGCCTGCCTGCCGCAACAACCGCGATAGTGCAATCAATGGCAGACCGATCAGTGCGGTCGGATCTTGCGATTGAATCACGTCGAACAAGCTTATTCCCAGACCCTCGGACTTGAAACTGCCGGCGCAATCGAACGGTTGTTCCAGATCGACGTAGCGGACAATTTCTTCGTGATTGAGCGACCGAAAACGAACGTGGGTATCGTCGATCGCTCGGTACACCTGTAATGCCTGGACGAGACAGACGGCGGTATGGAAATGGACGGTATTTCCCGACATTTCGGTCAATTGCCGAATGGCTTCGGTTCTGCAGCCGGGCTTTCCCAGGGTTGTATTTCCGTATGCAGCGACTTGATCGGCGCCGATGACCCAGGCATCGGGATACTGGGCGGCGACAGCTCGGGCCTTGGCGTCAGCAAGGCGTTGTGCCAGTAGAGACGGGGGCTCGTTTTGGAAAGGCGTTTCATCGACATCGGGACGTACGGTTTGAAAAGGCAACCTCAAACGTTGCAACAGTGTTTGTCGGTATTGGGAGGTGGAAGCCAGGATCAATGTCATACGGAATGTCATCGGGTGGATGCGAATGTCGGATCGGCAGTTTGCGCTGGGCCCGGCGACCGGGCAATCCCGGATACCGGGTGTTTGACAAGGCGTAGGCGAGTCCTTAGCATTCATCAGCTTATGTCTGCTGGATAGATCTGAAGTGCGAGTTCCGGATACTGTGGATGCTTGGCGGATGGTGGCGGAACGGCGGCAGTTCGAAGGTGTCATACCGTTGGAAACGATGTCCCGGTTGCGCGACAGTTTGGCTGATGTCGACGGCGCATGCCGGTTTTCGTTGGAATTCGGGCGCGATGCGCTGCAAGTTGCTTATGTGGCATTGACCGCAGAAGTAGATTTGCCGTTGATGTGCCAGCGTAGTCTGGAGCGGTTCTTATTACCGGTCCAAGTCACGCAACGTCTCGGTTTGATTGCTGAAGAAGTGGAGGAAGCCGCGTTGCCTCCTGGTTATGAGCCGTTGTTGACGCCGAGGGATGGTCAGTTGTGTCTTGTGGATATGGTTGAAGACGAATTGTTGTTGGCGCTCCCCGTGGTGCCAGTGGCACCAGCGACCGGACCGGTACAGCGGGAATGGCCGCCAACGCAACAAGAGCGGCAGACGGTCAGTCCGTTTTCCGTTTTGACGGAATTGAAGAAGAAGTGACTGTTTACTGCTTGTCGGCCACTCCTTAAGGCATTGAGCGAAACGGAGTCTGACCGCAAGCAGTGTTTATCTAATTGATTGAATTTGGAGCAATACCATGGCTGTACAGAAATCGCGAGTGTCTCCTTCCCGTCGTGGCCAGCGTCGTTCTCATGACGCGCTGAGCGCCAAACAGTTGTCGACCGATCCAACCAGTGGTGAAGTCCATCTGCGTCACCATGTGACCGCCGACGGGTATTACCGCGGTCGTAAGGTGATCGACACCAAGACATCGATGGCCGAAGACGAAGATTGATCCATGTCGGCGAGCGATTGCTTGCCGCGAATGGGCGATGGCGTTTTTACAGCATGCTGGGTGAGCAGGGGAGTGAGTTGATGGGTGAACGGATCTATTCGCGGATTGCCGGTACCGGAAGCTTTTTGCCGGATCGGATAGTAACCAACGACGATTTGTCCAAGATCGTCGACACCAGCGACGAATGGATCCATAGCCGCACTGGTATTCGTGAGCGCCGGGTTGCTTGCGAAGGCCAGACGACAAGCGATCTGGGGTACGAGGCAGCTCTCCGGGCGATGGAGGCCGCGGCTGTTTCCGCGCAGGACATCGATCTGATCGTAGTCGGAACTACGACGCCCGATTTGATTTTTCCATCCACGGCATGTTTGATTCAGCAAAAACTAGGAGTGTCGGGTTGCGGCGCCTTCGATGTGAATGCCGCTTGTTCGGGATTCATCTATGCCTTGAGTGTTGCCGACCAGTTCATTCGCAGCGGAAGCGTGAAAACCGCACTGGTGATTGGGGCTGAAACGTTGACACGGATGGTGAATTGGAGCGACCGCGATACGTGCGTCTTGTTTGGAGATGGCGCGGGCGCCGTCGTCTTGAAAGCCGATACCGAAACCGGAATCATCAGCACGCATTTGCATGCCGACGGGTCCAAGAAAGAGCTGTTGTGGAATCCTGTCGGGGTTTCGGCCAAATTCAATGCCGAAGAGCCGAATTGCGGAGTTCGCATCTTGATGGTGGGTAACGAGGTCTTCAAGTACGCGGTCAAAGCCTTGGATTCGGTAGTTGACGAGGCGTTGAATGCCAATGGATTGGATAAACACGATCTGGACTGGCTGGTTCCTCACCAGGCCAATCTCCGTATCATCGGGGCGACGGCCAAACGTCTGGAGATGTCGATGGATCGGGTCATTGTGACGGTCGATCGACACGGCAACACATCATCGGCATCGGTTCCGTTGGCGCTGGACGAGGCGATTCGTTCCGGCCGTGTTCAGCGCAATCAGCTATTGCTGCTGGAAGCGTTTGGAGGCGGTTTTACCTGGGGAGCCGCACTGGTACGTTATTGAGCGTCGTATCCTATACCCGAGGATTCGCTTGACGCGTTGTCCGTGGGTTTTTTCTGAAGCACCTTAGTACTGCCGTTGGGGAAGACGGTGGTTTGTGTCGATGGCTTCGGGATTGACTGTCGCAAGTCATGCGTTAAGCAGCTATTTATCGCAGATACTGGCGTCCCAGTGCCAAATGAGACGAAACCGGCTGGAGGGATGAGGCGGTTATCAGGCGGCCGGGATTCCGAGCGTGCAAATCTTTTAAAAAAACCGGTTATGGTCGCGGCATTTGACGACCTACCGTCATGGTGCTCGTGGTTTTCTCCCATTTTCTCTGAGCTGTATTGCGTTCTTGGAGCCTTGGATTGCGACGATCTTCACGAGTCGAGAAGTGCCGTTCACAAGGTTTTCAATGAATGTTCGTGGCGCTGGATTCCTGCTTTACCCATAGTTGATGTCAAGGTACAGAGTTATTACACGATCATGATCACGGCAGTGATATGATTGAGAACAATTCTTGATATCAGGATTGCCCAGTGACATTGATGGAAACTCCCATGCGTACTGCTGTGACCGTGCTGTCGGTGGAAGACCGCGTGCCGTGTGATGCGATTGCGCGGCGTTTGCGCGAATTGGGATTCGTTGACGGCGAAACGGTAGAGATCGTAGCAAAAGGGCCGCTGGGGGGAGAGCCATTGTTGGCTTTAATCGGATTTACCCGTTTCGCTTTGCGCCGCAGCGAAGCCGCCAGGGTGCATGTCAGTTTCCCCGATAACGGCAAAGATCGATAAGGCTGTCCAATGAATGCACCATCGGTTTCATTGCGGGTAGCATTGATCGGTAACCCTAATTCCGGCAAGACGGCTTTATTCAACCAACTTACGGGCAGCCGCCAGAAGGTCGCCAACTATGCGGGTGTGACGGTCGAGCGGAAAGAAGGGCGTTTATTGTCGCCTTCGGGGAAAAGTATCGTCATATTGGATTTGCCGGGAGCCTACAGTTTTGATCCGGCCAGTCTGGATGAGGCGATTACCCGCGATCTGTGCCGGGGCGTGTACCCGGGAGAAGCGATGCCTGATGTACTGGTATGCGTCATTGATGCCACCAATTTGCGTCTGCATTTGCGTTTCGTGCTGGAAGCGCGGCAACTTGGCCAGCCTATGGTGATCGCGTTGAATATGGTCGATGCTGCCAAACGACGAGGCATTAAGGTCGATAAGGATGCTCTTGAGCGGGCGCTGGGCATACCCGTGGTGGAAACGATTGCGGTTAAGCGGCATGGCGCTCGGGAATTGGTGTACAAGCTGGAAGGGTTGATCGGTCACTTTCGACCGCCTTCGATCCATATGGATGAGAATGCGGATCTGCATGCGGAGACACGGCGTTTGCTGGCGTTGGCCGTTAAGATGCCGCGCCGGACGGCTCGCATTGACGATGCTTTGGATCGCTGGCTATTGCATCCGATATATGGCGTGTTGACCCTGATAGCGGTGATGTTCCTGGTCTTTCAAGCGGTCTATGCATGGGCGACACCGCTGATGGATCTGATCGAAACAGGGACCGATGTGCTGGGGCAGTGGGTGGAAAGCACCATGCCGGAAGGGCCGTTAACCAGTCTTTTGATCAACGGAATCATTGTTGGACTGGGTAGCGTCGTGGTGTTTTTGCCACAGATCCTGATTCTTTTCGCTTTCATTCTGATCCTGGAGGAATCGGGTTATTTGCCGCGTGCCGCCTTTTTATTGGATCGCATGATGTCCAGCGTCGGCCTTTCGGGGCGATCGTTCATTCCTTTGTTGTCCAGTTTCGCCTGCGCCGTACCGGGTATCATGGCGACACGCAGTATTCCTGACCGGCGCGACCGGTTGGCAACGATTCTAGTGGCGCCGCTGATGACCTGCTCAGCGCGATTGCCCGTGTATGTCCTCTTGATCGGAGCGTTCATTCCCAGGAAAGAGGTCTTGGGAGTGTTCAATCAACAAGGATTGGTTCTGTTCGGACTCTATATGGCCGGGATACTGAGCGCATTGTTTGTCGCAAAGGTGATGAAAAAATGGCGTCGCGATAAGGGCGAGCATGCGTTGTTATTGGAATTGCCCTCCTACCGTTTGCCGCATCTTCGCGATGTGCTCATCGGTTTGTGGGAACGCGCGATGATATTTCTCAAGCGCGTCGGGGGAATCATTCTGGCGTTGACTATCATCCTATGGTTTTTGTTGTCGTTTCCGGGAGCGCCGCAACATGCCGACAGACCGGCGATCGAATATAGCTTTGCCGGGCAAATCGGACGTCTATTGGCGGTGATATTCGAACCCCTTGGATTCAGTTGGGAAATCTGCGTGGCATTGATCCCGGGAATGGCGGCACGGGAAGTCGTGGTGTCATCGCTGGCGACGATTTACACATTGTCGGCGGCCAATGGCGATGTGGCGGTGGAAACATTGTCGCCGTTGATTGCACATGACTGGTCTTTGGCAACGGCGTTGTCGTTGCTGGTTTGGTTCATTTATGCGCCACAATGCATTTCGACATTGGCCATCATCAAACGTGAGACTAATTCCTGGAAAATAATGACCGTCGCAATGGCATACCTGTTTGCATTGGCTTATCTGGCTTCGCTGATAACCTACCAAGTGGCGGTATTGCTCGGGGCGGGTTAGGGATGTGAAGTCATGAGCGTCTCGTTATTGCTGCAATATGGCGTGATCGGACTAGCGGTCCTGATAAGTGTTTATGTCGTGATAAAGAAGCAATTTCCTGTAGCCGCCCGCCGGTTGCAGATCAGGCTGGCGATTTTCCTGCTGCGGGATTCTCGCCCGGATTGGTTGCGCCGGATCGGGAAGCATATTGCCCCCGTACCCAGGAACCGTTCCGGCTCCTGTAGTGGTTGTACTGATTGCGATCCGGACCAGAATCAGAAAGGGAAGGATGTTTGATTTTTGGATGTATCAACGCTGCCATGTGCAATATGCGTGAATAAAAGGACGAACAATGGGCGCGATACCCTCGTCGGATTTTGTCAGAACCATTCCAGCATCGAGATTCCTACTCCCACGTGGGTAGCCTTGTGGTTGTAGTCGATCAGACTCTCGCCATAGCCATGAAACACTTGCAGATGTCCGCGCAGTAGATTGTTGATGGGGAAACCCCAGTCCACCTGCGCTGAACCGTGAGAGCGGTGGCCGCTGCGCAGAGAATGCCGCATGATCATCGAAACCTCATGGCCATTTTTTGGGTTGAAGATGAGCAAGGCGTCACCGCGCCCCACATAATCTTCAATATCGGGATTGTTGTCGTCTTTGCGGTTTTCATGCAGGCGATGCCAGGGACGCAGTAGCAACGCCCAATGTTCACGGTCGAGACCGATATTCAGGATGAGCCGGTTCCAACTGCGGGAGTAGGGATCGCTTCTTCCGTTGGATTGATGGTTGAGGCTGATTCCGGTCATACGCCCTTTCCATCCCCCCAAATGGTAGCTGCTGCGGAACATCAGCATTAGCTCGGGTTCGTAATTGGTTTCGCGAAATGGGCGTGAGTCGTCATTGTTATAAGCTTGCCAGCGTGAGCTTTGAGTATATCCCGCCCATAGATCGCCATTGTTTCCGAACAGGTTTTCCGCGATTTTCGTCTTGAAACTGAGTTGGAATTTTACTTCGGTATTATCCAGTATCTGTGGCGTAGTGACGGTATTGTCGGGGTTGGGAGAATACGGCCTGAGGTTGGGGGCGCTGCTCCAAAAGGCCGGCAATATGTAGACCGGTTTGTATGCGCGCAATTGGAATGGGCCGAGCTTGGAATCGTTTGCCAGTTCCCAGCGGCTATCCAGCAAAGAGCCTTTTCCAACATTGGTGATGGCGTCATATAGTGTCTTGTCTTGTCTGAAAATTTCACTGACTTGCCGGCGTGTTTGAATGCGTTCGCCGAGCGTTGCATCTTTGGGGCGATTGGCAGCGATTTCCTCCTGAAGTGCTTTTTGTGCATCTTGCGCAGCTGCATCTGCGTTATTGGTCGGGAGCGGTTGATATCCGATGGCCCTGTCATAGCAGGCCAATCTTTGCGCGTCGGAATTGATGGATAAGCAGGCTTCAGGCGATGCGGGAGTTGGGAGGATTTCTTGCGCGACAACAGGCGGCAGGACCATCAATAGCATGACCGGAGAAAAAACGCAGAGTGTGTGAGGGAGTATGCGCATGGTGGATATCGATCGGGTGAAGCGGAGGAATGCCTGGAAATTAAATGGAAGGGACAGCGTGATATTTAAAACAGCCAAGCGAATATGAACAGCCCAAGCATGGTGAATGCTAGGGTTAACTTCAATGCTAAACCTGCGAGTAAGCCTATCCAGGTGCCGATCCCGACTTTAATGGCTTGCTGCCAATGACCACGGCAGTGCCATAGTTCCCCCAACAATGCGCCTGCGAAGGGTCCCAATAAGATACCCAACGGCATGAAGAACAGCCCGATGATAGTACCGATGGCGGCCCCTGCCACCGCCAGTTTGCTGGCTCCGACCCGTTTCGCTCCCAATACGGTGGAGAAAAAATCTACTGCAAGTGAAAGTAAAGTTATTATTCCTAGTAAAATCAATGTATTGACGCTTATTTTTTGAAAATCTCCGGCCCATGCGGCAAGCAGCATGCCAAGAAAAGTCAATGGCAATCCCGGCAATACGGGTAGGATGATTCCGGCGATGCCGACTATGATCAGCAGAACGGCAAGGGCGTACCATAGAATCTGTAACTCCAAGGGGATCTCCTCGTCAGAAAAATCGAACTATCGGAATGTTTGAAATGATTGCATTTTCAAAAGAGCCGGGTTAACGTGACAGTCGCTGAGCTTGTCAAGGTCACCGTGAATCGTGGCCTGATGCTGTAGATCCACGCGATCCGCTTCATCGCTGCACCTCGCTTCTTCCTTGCAACCAGCCGTCACATAGGTGACGTATTCACCCCTGATATAGATGAGTGTTACGAGGAGTTAAGCAGTAATGGCAGACCGTGAAATCGGTACCGTAAAGTGGTTCAACGACGCCAAAGGCTTTGGTTTTATTAGTCGTGAAAATGGCGAGGATGTATTCGTACATTTCCGCGCTATCCAAATGCAAGGCTTCAAGAGCCTGAAGGAAGGACAGAAAGTGAGCTTCACTGTCGTCCAAGGCCAGAAGGGATTGCAAGCGGATGCAGTTCAGGGCGCCTGAGCGCTGAAAGTACCGCTAAATGGTGAAAAAACGAATGGCCCGCACCTAGCGGGCCATTCGTTTTTGGGTTTCTGGGAAATAGTCATACGATGATCTTCAACGTAAGACAACCTTGTTGTTTATGACGCGAACATAGGTATTCTCTCTGATCCCATCGAGACTGCGTTGATGGATTACAACGGTCCGGCCATCGTCCATGCGGACATGGATGTAATAAGTATCGCCTGTCACACGGTTCTGAACGGCGTTTCCCGCCATGGCTCCGGTTGCTGCGCCGACTACGGCGGTGACGTTTTGGTTGCCTCTGCTCCCGCCGGTATGTGCAGAAATCTCATGACCGGCGATTGCGCCGACGATCCCTCCGAGAATCGCACCCGTGGCAACAGGCGCGGTACGGCCGGCCGGGATAGTTTCGATGCGCGTCACAATACCGCAATCCAGGCATCTCCCAGACGAATACTCCGGCGAGCTTGCATAACCATAGTTTGACGAGGTGGTAGCGCAACTGGTTAAGGCCAGCATGACAGCGGAAGCTACGATAAGCGGACGGATACCCATAGCCGTATTTCCTTTAGTGATTTTGGATCCGGCGGAAGTGCCGCACTTCGTTGCGGCACTTCGCCTGGCGCTTATCCTGAACCGATATTCGTGAACGCCGTACCAACCGTGGCGGGGATTGGTACGCATTACTCGTTCTTGCTTAGACAATGTTCATTTGAATTCTTTATGGCATGCACCGCAGCTTCCGCCCAGTTCATTATTGAATGCGCTTAGACTGGCGCAATCAGTCGGTGGCTCGGCGATGGCCGTATCCAGGATATTGCGCATGTTGCTGGAATGCCGAATGAAGTTCTGATTCCTGTTCAAGGACGGATAGGCGAGTTCCAGGTCATTGGCTAGATAACGCAATGCCTGAATTCGCGGCATCGTATCGTTGACGGTGCATTGATTTGCTTCAAAGCGCTTTTTCAGAATGCTGCTTTGTTTCGCAATGACGTTCATCAGCGCATCCGGGAACGGGTCTTGCCTGGCTTGCCAGAACCGCATCAGCATGATGCCCACGACTGCGCCAATGACAATTCCGAGTACGCCGATAATCAGGTAACGAGATGCATTGGAACGTGATGTAGGGGTGGCCATTTGTATCGAGCTCCTCAGTTGAGTGGCGGGGAAGGGGTCTATTATGGCGCATCGACGAATCAGTGCCACTTGATAGAGATATGTCTATGCAACAAGGATTGACAGAGCGTTTTTCCGGAATCGATCGACTGTACGGAGCCGGGACGGCCAGTCATTTGTCCCGATGCCGGGTTGCGATAGTAGGCTTGGGAGGAGTGGGATCCTGGCTGGTAGAGGCGCTGGCGCGTTCTGCTCTGGGCGACTTGACGTTGATCGATGCCGACGAGTTGTGTGTATCCAATACCAATCGCCAGTTGCCGGCATTGATGGGGCAATATGGCCGCAACAAAGCCGAAGCGGTTGCCGAACGGTGTGTTGCGATTAATCCATCAATCACTGTCCGGCCGGTGGCTGCATTTTTGACTGGAGCAAATCTGGACGCCCTATTGGGAGCAAGGTTCGACTTGGTTATTGATGCGTGCGATAGTTTTCGCAGCAAGGTCGAAATGATCGCTTGGTGCCGTCAACGCAAGCAATCCATCATCACGGTAGGAGCCGCCGGCGGACGTACGGATCCGACGTCGGTTCGTGTGCGCGATCTGTCCCGGACGGAGCATGATGCGATGTTGGCGCTGGTTCGGAAGAAGTTGCGCGGGGAGTTTAATTTCCCGAAGAATCCACAACGATATTTTGGGGTGCCGGCAGTTTATTCTCTTGAGAATGTCAAATATCCTCAATTGGATGGCAGTGTTTGTGGACTTCGCCCGCAATCCGGGCCGGAAGGAGGATTGAAACTGGACTGCGGAGGCGGACTGGGGGCCGCTACTCATGTGACAGGAGCTTTCGCTTTTGCGGCCGCCGGCAGAGCGTTGGAGATGCTGCTCAAACGCAAGGCAGGTTGAATAGACTTTTTGCGTTGGCAGTAGTGCGGCTGGCGATTTCGTCCATTGGCTGATGGCGAAGCTTTGCTATCGTTTCAAGGATGACCGGCAAGCGGGAAGGCTCGTTGCGCTGTCCGCGGATGGTGGCGTCAGGCTGATCCGGAGCATCGGTTTCGAGCAGTAATTGTTCTAGAGGCATCGTTGTGACAAGCCGTCGTAGCCGTTGGGCGCGTTCATAGGTTACCGGCCCGCCCAGGCCGACGAAAAATCCTAACTTCCATAGCTGTCTGGCTTGTTCCGGACTTCCGGAAAAGCTGTGTATCACACCGCGGACCCGGCCGATGTTTCGAATTGCAGCAATCACCGCATCGACTGAACGCCGCGCGTGAACGATCACGGGCAGATCGTATTCGCGTGCGATCTGCAATTGCTGGTGGAGATAATACTGTTGCGTGGCAGGGTCTAAATCGCGGATGAAGAAGTCCAGACCGCATTCGCCGATGGCATAAGGTCGATCGTGCTCTATCCAATCGCGCAGCTGTGTCAGGTGTTCCGGGCGATGTTCCGACAGGTATATCGGGTGCAGGCCGTAGGCTGGAAACAAGTTACGGTACTGTGTGCAAATGACGCGGATTGTCCTCCAATTCGACATGCGGATAGCGGGGACGATCTGCGAGACGACGCCCATTGCAGTGGCGCGTTCGACCACCGCGTTGCGATCATGGTCAAATTCAGCCGCATCTAGGTGACAGTGCGTGTCGATCAATACCATGTGGATAATAACGTCAACCGTAGCTTGAAGCAGCGTCTATCCGTTGGAATGGCTTATGCCGGAGGTCATCGTGGGAGCAGCAGCTTTACGGTTTTTCCAACTGGCCAGTGCCAGTGCCGCTATACCCAGAACGAGTTCATCCAGCAGGTAGGGTGGAAATACATCATCCAGAGGAAACATGAGATCCAGCAGAAAAAACGATCCGACTATTACGAACAGTGTCGGATGACGAAGTTTCTTTACCCAAGTGAATACGGGATGCAATATGAGGTTGCGCACTCGGGATCCTAGGATAGGGCGAAGTTGATACACGCTACCATGAGTAGGGATTCGTATGTGCGGATGTTTATTCTGCGTTGTCTATATTATTGGCCCGACGAGCGGCCGTTCAGGATTGAAATGCTTGAATGGCGATACCTCAAAATACAAGCAGCGTGGTCGGAGACTGTATGAATAACAATGCTACGGTCGCTTTGGTTGGTATTGGCGCATTATTGCTCGGTGGTATCTCCACGGCGGCATATATGAATAGTCGAGACCGGCAACCTTCGTTCGTTACGGCACCGGCTGCTCCTCCGGCCTTGGGCGAAGATGAAAATCCGCAGACACTGGTTCAGGACGACAAGGCCATGGTCGAGGATAATTCGATCCAGGTGCAGGCCAATGAGACATTGCGGTATGCCGATATCATCAAAGTCACACCGATCAATGAACGGCAAAGACAGTATGCGACGGTGATCAGTAGCGATCCGATAAGAGAAACCGTCAAGATGACAGTACCCAAAGAAGTTTGTGAAGACGTGACCGTGCAGGAGCGCCTCCCGGAACGGGATGGGAATGTGGGCGGTACCGTTGCCGGAGCGGTGATCGGTGGTGTATTAGGCAATCAGGTCGGCAGTGGCAGAGGCAGAAAGGCGGCTACTGTCGTAGGTGCGGTTGCCGGAGGCGTTATCGGCAATCAAGTGGACAAACGTCATGAGGGAGGGCGGATTGTGACGCGCACGGAACGTCAGTGCCGCACGGAGAACGAAGTATCTGAATCAAGCCATGTCACGGGGTACAACGTTGTCTATCGCAACGCCAATGGAACCACGGGTACCATGAAGATGACCTCCAAACCTGCGGATCGTATCGCGATGGGTACGGTCAATCAGGTAGTGGGCTATAACGTGACCTATCGTTACAACGATCAAGAAAGTACGATCAGAATGAATCGTAAGCCGGAAGGTGATCGGTTACCGGTAGTCGATGGCAAAGTAGTGACGCAGGCAGTCGCTCTCAGCGCCGGTGCTTCCAATCGGTAGTGATCGAGAAATAAATCAGGCTCACCAATACTCTGAGGCGGCTGTGTTTGGGCGGTCGGAAAGCTAAGATATAGTCGGCGATAAGTGCAGGTGTAGCGCCTGCCGTTATTGTTGGCGTACCGTTCACGATAGCACTGTCGCGGGCTTGCTTCTCGTGTGTTGATGCCGCCGCGAGGATCATCGATCAGGTATGCGAATCGTTTAGCGAGGTTTCGCGTTTTCTTTTTTGGCGCGGGATATTCGTATGCTGTGCGCTCCTGGACGTAATTGCTATCGTAAAGACAACCGATTTTGGGATTGCTGAAGCCATGTGTGGATTGGCAGGATTGTTGTTGACGACGCCTCGGATGACCGATGAGGAACTGTTGAGGCATGTGCAGCGAATGTCGGATGCATTGTGTCACCGTGGTCCGGATGATGCCGGTTCTTGGAGCAATGTCAAAGAAGGCGTGGCATTGGCGCATCGCCGCTTGAGCATTCTTGATTTGTCGGCGGCCGGGCGGCAACCGATGATATCGGCAGATGGACGTTATACGCTGGTATTTAATGGTGAAATCTACAACTTCGCCACGTTGCGCAGTGTGTTGGAGCGCAAAGGACATCGTTTTCTCGGGCATTCCGATACGGAAGTACTGTTGGCCGCCATTTCGGAGTGGGGAGTGGAAGCGGCATTGCCACGTTGCAGCGGCATGTTCGCATTGGCGTTATGGGATGGATGGGAACGTTGTTTATGGCTGGCGCGCGATCAAGTCGGTAAAAAGCCGCTGTATTACGGTTGGGCCGATGGAGCTTTCGTATTGGGCTCGGAATTGAAAGCGTTGCGACGCTATCCCGGTTTCGATGCTACCGTCGATCGTGATGTATTAAGTGTTTTTTTACGGTTGGACTATATTCCAGCTCCCTATTGCATTCACAAAAACATCTTCAAGATGATGCCGGGTTGTTTGCTGCGGATGGATGCGGCGGCGGTTGCCGCCGGTCCGGCGGCGCATCAGCCGGAGAAAATGCAAAAGCGATTTTGGGATGCACATGCATCAATGCGCACCGCGTTGAGAACCCCTTTCTCCGGCGACATTCATGAAGCCGAGGCCCAGTTGGATCAATTATTGCGCGATGCGGTGCGGATACGGACGGTCGCGGATGTTCCCGTGGGTGTGTTTTTGTCCGGCGGTACTGATTCGGCGGTAGTCACAGCATTAATGCAGGCGCAGAGCTCGCAACCAGTGCGTAGCTTCACTATCGGATTCAATGGATCCGCTCATGACGAGGCGCCATTGGCCAAGGAAGTGGCCATGCACTTAGGAACGATGCATACGGAGCTCTATCTGGATGGCAAGGATGCGCTGGCGGTAATTCCTCGATTGCCGCAGATGTTTGATGAACCGTTTGCCGATGCATCGCAGGTTCCGACGGCATTGGTCTGTCATTTGGCACGCACGGACGTTACCGTGGCGTTATCGGGGGATGGCGGGGATGAGCTGTTCTTCGGATACAAGCGGTATCGGCGCGCTCTGCGCAATTGGCAATGGTTGCGCCGGATACCGTCAGCAATACGGCATAGATTGGCGAGCCTGTATTCTGAAGAAGATGAGTCCTCTCGCGTAAGCGCGCGTGCCGCGCTTTCATTGGAGCTAGGAGCGCGTGGGATTGGCGATGTGTATTGTAATCGGGTATCGCGCTGGCGTTTTCCTGCGCGCGCAGTGTTAGGGGCCACTGAGCCGGCAACATTTTATTCTCTAGCCGATCCATTGAATGGAGAGGGTGACGATCCGAGTGCGATGGCGTTGGTGGACTTCCGTGTTTATCTACCCGATGATTTACTGTGCAAGGTGGATCGAGCAAGCATGGCCGTCAGTCTGGAGGTGCGTGCACCGCTGCTCGATCAATATGTGACGCAATTCGCGTGGTCGCTGCCGTTTTCATTCAAGCAACAAGCGGGAAGCAGTAAATATCTATTGAAACAGGTATTGCGACGATATGTCCCGGATGCGATGGTGGATCGGGATAAACGTGGCTTCGGAGCGCCTGTCAGCAAGTGGTTGAATGATGATCTGCGAGAATGGGCGGACTCTTTGCTAAGCCGGGACAGTTTGCGGCAGCAAGGATATTTTGATGCGGATTTGGTACATGGATTATGGACGCGTTTTCGTAATGGCGAACGTAAATGGCATACGCATCTGTGGAATATCTTGATGTTTCAAGCGTGGCATGAACATTGGCAGAGCCAATAGCGCCATTGATTTTGTAGCACGCAAACAAGCATTGAAATGGCACAAGGTTGGGTTTTGATGGGGAAGACGCGTTATCACTGGGCAGTAACCCTCGCTCGAAATTCTGGAGCGTAGTCGACGCATGGACATCCTGAAGTGATCGAATGTCTGAACGAGTTATTGCGCGGCGAACTGGCGGCATGCGATCAGTATTTCCTGCATTCACATCGATACGCGCATTTGGGGCTGGGTGCATTTAATCGCTGGGGATAAGCGGTTTGCCTGTTGGCGGCTCCCATGTACCATCGCGCATTTGACCAATCCAACGTCGTAGAACGCTTGGATCCAACCCAAGGTCCGCGCCACTCTCGATATATTGCTATCGGACTGTTCAGCCAACCGTACCGCTTTGCGCTTGAACTCGTCCGTGAAATATCTTCCGCTTCGTGTCATCGCTTCGTTCTCCAGGCATGATCATGCCATCTGATCTGTCAGGAGAAACGGGGAAAAGCCCAATTCGTCGCGAAGGATTGCGTTCCGGGGGGTTATTCCACCGACAATTCATCTACTTTCTGCCAGCCGCGCGGCAAAAGACCGCCACGAGATGCGCGCGTACCCAGGTAAGGTTCCAGATCTTTGAACGATAGTCTCATCGTGCGTTGCCCGCTTCTGATCGATAGCGACTGCTCGGGAGAGATGGATGCGACGGCGATGACGCGTTCCGTGCTTAGCTTGTTCTTTGGGATATCGATGATCTTGTTGCCTTTGCCCTTGTCAAGTTCCGGCAATTCTTTGATCGGAAAGACGAGCAGATGCCCGGCGTTGGTGATCGCAGCGATACGGTCGCTTGCCAAATCGGTTACCGGCATGGGCCGTAGAACCTTTGCGCCATTAGGAAGGTTGATCATGGCTTTGCCTGCTTTGTTGCGGCTGACAAGATTTTCGAAGCGCGTGACGAAACCGTAGCCGTAAGAAGAGGTCAAGATGAAACGGGTATTGCTGTCGCCGCTGGCCAGAGTCTGGAATGACACTCCGGGGGCGATCGCGAAACGTCCGGTCAACGGCTCTCCGTTGCCGCGTGCCGATGGCAATGTATGCACGGCGGCGGAATAACTACGACCGTCGGAATCGAAAAATGCGACTTGCAGCGTGCTCCGGCTCTTGGTGGCTGCCAGTAATGCATCGCCTTCGCGATAGGATAGATTGACGGGGTCGATATCGTGCCCTTTGGCTGCGCGCACCCAGCCTTTTTCGGACAGAACGACCGTCATTGGTTCACTGGCGACCAACTCGGTTTCGTCGATCGCTTGTGCGGCTTCACGTTGCATCAGCGGAGAACGGCGCGGGTCACCGAATTTTTTCGCATCGCTCAGCAATTCGTCCTTGATGAGTTTCTTCAGCCGGGCTTTATTGCCGAGGATTGCACACAGTTGCTCGTGCTCTTTGCGTAAGGCTTCCTGTTCGCCGCGGATCTTCATTTCCTCCAGCCGCGCCAGTTGTTTCAGCTTGGTGTCGAGGATGTAATCGGCTTGTTCCTCGCTCAATTTAAACCGCGCCATCAAGACCGGTTTGGGCTCATCTTCGGTGCGAATGATATGGATCACTTCATCCAAGTTCAGGAAAGCGATCAGTAGTCCTTCCAGCAGATGCAAACGGCGCTCGACTTTTTCCAGGCGATGATTCAAGCGCCGGGTTATGGTGTTGGTACGGAACTGCAACCACTCCCTCAGCAGCATCTTGAGGTTCTTCACTTGCGGGCGATTATCCAGGCCGATCACATTGAGATTGACCCGATAGCTTTTTTCTAAGTCGGTCGTGGCAAACAGATGCCCCATCAGTTGTTCGATGTCCACGCGGTTGGAGCGAAGCGTCAGTACCAAGCGCACCGGATTGGCGTGGTCCGATTCGTCGCGCAAATCTTCCAGCCAGGGCAGTTTCTTGGCCCGCATCTGGGCGGCGATCTGTTCGACGATCTTGGATGGAGATACCTGATAAGGCAGCGCATTGATGACGATGCTCTGGGCTTCTTTCAGGTAGGTGGCGCGCGCGCGTATGCTGCCGTTGCCGGTTTCGTAAATGGCAAGCAGTTCCTTGGCGGGAGTGATGATTTCGGCAGCGGTAGGGTAATCCGGGGCACGGACGTGTTCACACAAATCGGCGACACTGGCTTCGGGATCGTCGATCAGACGAATGAGCGCGCTGACAATTTCTCCGAGATTATGAGGAGGAATGTCGGTTGCCATACCAACGGCGATACCTGTCGTGCCATTGAGAAGGAGGTGGGGCAATCGTGCCGGTAGCCAACTGGGTTCTTCCAATGTGCCATCGAAGTTAGGGGTCCAGTCCACGGTGCCTTGGCCCAACTCGCTTAGCAGCATTTCAGCGATAGGGGTCAGTTTGGACTCGGTGTAGCGCATTGCCGCAAATGATTTCGGATCATCGGAAGACCCGAAATTGCCTTGGCCATCGATCAATGGATAACGATAGGAAAATGGCTGCGCCATCAGTACCAATGCCTCGTAGCAGGCCGAGTCGCCATGTGGATGGTACTTGCCGATCACATCGCCAACCGTGCGCGCCGATTTCTTATGTTTGGAGGCGGCGCTTAGGCTGAGTTCGCTCATCGCATAGATGATGCGGCGCTGCACGGGTTTGAGACCGTCGCCAATGAACGGCAGGGCACGATCCAATACGACGTACATCGAGTAGTCCAAGTAAGCGCGTTCGGCGTATTCGCGTAAAGGAATCTGCTCGAAACCATGGAATAGTGGGCGAGGTGCGTCAGTCATTTCGATAATTTACTTGTTCTGTGGGGAGTGGTACGGAGATGTCGTTCGATACCGGATGGGTCATTATCCGGATACGGTCGAAGATGCCAATGTTGACATCAATTGATCCCTATAGAATAGAGACCGGGCAGCGCAGGTGCGCCATGGCGGCGATCCTGTTGCAGGAAAAGCGGCGGCGCGGCAGGCTCCCGCCATCGGAGAGATGGTGCATCAAGTTACTCCAGCCCGCGCAGCAAGCTCAGCGGCCACTCTCTTCCCTCTGCCTTCCAAGGAAACGTGTGCGATGGGGGTCAATGACATCGGATCAGGATGACAGTGATATTGTCCGAACCGCCGCTATCCAATGCCGCCGCCACCAACATGTCGACGCATTCTTGCGCAGATAAGTCCTGTTGGCTCAAGGCCGCGGTGATAAGGCTATCTTCCACTTCCTCGGTCAAGCCATCGCTACATAGCAGTAGTTGCATACCGGGGCGCAATTTTCCTGAAAAATAGGATACGTTGAGATATGTCGGATCGGTCACGCCCAGTGCTTGGGTGAGAGTATTGGGTTGCGAATGCATACGCGCCGGTTCTTTCGCCGTTGAAGGTTGGCCGACTTCAGATGACGATCGTCCGAGATGATGGTCGACCTGGAGCAATTGTCTCTCTTGCCAGAGATAGGCGCGGCTGTCTCCGATCCAGGCCAGTTCGAAGACATCATCTTTTATTCGCGCGACGACGACCGTGGCACCCATAGGCCGGTTATCGTCGCGCCGTTGCGACATCTGTAGGATTTCTGCACCTGCTGTTTGTATGGCTTGAACCAGCGGGATTTTTTGACGTACTTCTCGGACGATGGTCTCACGCGCAAGTGCGCTGGCGGTTTCGCCGCGGACATGACCACCCATGCCATCGGCGACC
>JAITWM010000129.1 GCA_031285265.1 Lysobacteraceae bacterium | reverse complement strand
TCCGCCGCCTTGTTCGCCCAGTACGCCGAAGCCGTGCGCATCGTCCACCATTACCCAGGCGCCGTGCGTTTTCGCCATCCGGCAGATGGCGGGCAATTCCGCCAGATCGCCGTCCATGCTGAACACACCGTCGGTCGCCACCAGCATATCGCCCCGGCCGCACTGCAGCCGCGTCCTCAGATCGGTCATATCGCCATGTCGATAACGAAGGAAATGCGCGCCGCTGAGCAATCCCGCATCCAATAACGACGCGTGATTCAAACGGTCTTCCAACACCGTATCGTGGCGGCCGACCAGTGTGGTAACGGCGGCCAGATTCGCCATGTATCCGGTCGAAAACAATAACGCGCGAGGCCGCCGCGTCCAATCCGCCAACGCCGCCTCCAATTGTTCGTGCGGTTCGCTATGGCCCACGACCAAGTGCGAGGCGCCACTGCCGGCGCCCCAACGTTCCGCGCCTTCCCGCAACGCGGCGACTACCTCGGGATGTGCCGCCAACCCCAGGTAATCGTTGCTGCAGAATGCAAGAAACTCCTGTCCCTGCAGGCGAACGACCGGTCCTTGCGGACTTTCCAGCGTCAAGCGCCGGCGATAAAGATGCCGTTCCCGCTGCGCCTGACAGCGCGCGATCAGATCAAAACTCATGACAGCGTCTGTTCCGCGCGTGCCGTTTCATCCGCTGCAACCATACCGCCGCCTGTCGATGCGCGAATACCTGCATCGCTCGTATCGCTACGAAATTCTCGCAAACCATAAAGCACGACATGGGCCGTCACGTTTCTCCGGCATTCAGATAATCGTCCTTGAGCCGCACATAATGCGCCGCCGAATAAAGCAGGCTTTCGATCTGCCGATCGCTGAGTTTGCGTGCGAAGCGCGCCGGATTGCCGAGCCAGAGTTCGCCTTCCCCCACTTGCTTGCCGGGCGGCACCACTGCGCCAGCGCCGATCAGACTGTGCTTTCCGATCACGGCGCCATCGAGAATGCAGGCGCTCATGCCGACCAGGCAGCCGTCGCCGATCGTGCAGGCATGGATGATCGCGCCGTGACCGACGGTGACATCGTCGCCGAGCAATGTCGGATAACCGGCCTGGTTGTATGGACTATGGTGGCTGACATGGATGATCGTGCCATCTTGCACGTTGCTGCGCGCACCGATGCGGATATGGTTGACGTCGCCGCGAACGACCGTATTGGGCCAGATGGAAACATCGTCGCCGAGTACGACATCCCCGATCACGGTCGCCGCCATGTCCACATAGACGCGTTGACCGAGCACGGGAAAGGTATTCAGATAGGAGCGTAAGGAAGTCATGCTGGCATTGTAATCCGATCTATGAATCCGGCGGACTTTGACGGTATCGTGTGCTGCGACCGTCCAGTCGATCTGGAGACCTGCCGATGAATCGTCTTGTCGTCACTTCTGACACCGATCTTGCCGTGACATTAGCCAGATTGCGAACGGCTTGGCAGGCCAATCATCCTAGTTTGACCCAACGGCGCGACGATCTGATGCGACTGCGTACCGTTTTCAAAGAGCGGATGCCGCAGATGGTCCAGGCGATATCCGCGGATTTCGGCCATCGCTCGCCGTATGAGAGCCTGTTGGCCGATGGCATGACCGTACTGAACGGAATCGATTACCTGCGCAAACATCTGCGTGCCTGGATGAAGCCGCGCCGGATTCGCATCGGTTGGCGTTTATGGCCGGCGCGCGCGGAACTCCGGCCGCAACCGGTCGGCGTGGTCGGTGTGATTTCTCCCTGGAATTATCCGGTCAATCTGGCGCTGATGCCGCTGGCGACGGCGATCGCCGCGGGCAATCATGTTTATTTGAAACCGTCGGAGCATACGCCGCGCACGACACAGTTCCTGGCCGATCTGCTGGCGGAAGTATTTCCTTCGGATCGTGTCGCCGTAGCGGTTGGCGATGCGCGCGTTGCCGGTGAATTTTCCGAGTTACCATTCGATCACCTGTTCTTTACCGGTTCGACGGCGGTCGGCCGCAAAGTAATGGCCGCCGCCGCCGCGAACTTGACTCCGGTGACGCTGGAGCTGGGCGGGAAATCGCCGGCGATCGTCTGCGACGATTACCCGATCGCGCGCGTCGCCGCGCGGCTGGCGACTGGCAAATGGTTCAATGCCGGCCAGACTTGCATCGCTCCGGATTACGTTCTCGTCGGGCCGGCACGGCGCGATGCGCTGATCGATGCGTTTCACGAGCAGATCCGCGCACGCTATGGCCCCTCGGCCAACCATGCCGATTACACCCGTATCATTACCCCGGATCACTATGCGCGATTGCAGGCGTATGTGGACGATGCGCGCGCTCGCGGGTGGGACGTTCTGACCTTGGCGGAAGGCGATCCGGCGCAATGCGTGTTTCCGCCGACGCTGATCCTCGATCCCGAGAACGATGCCCGGGTGATGCAGGAGGAAATTTTCGGGCCGGTCTTGCCGATCGTCACGATCGATTCGTTGGACGATGCAATCGCCTATATCCGGCGACGCGAACGCCCATTGGCGCTATATCCTTTCAGTGCCAGCCGCGCCACGGTGAACCGCATCCTGCAAGCCGTGTTGCCGGGAGGCGTCACCGTCAACGATACGCTTTTGCATTTTGCGGTCGACGCATTGCCGTTCGGTGGCGTCGGCGCCAGCGGTATCGGCGCCTACCACGGCAAAGCCGGTTTCGATACTTTCAGCAAAATGCTGCCGATCGTCTGGCAGGCCCGGCATGCAAATAGCGACCTGCTGAAACCTCCCTATGCCGGAATCGCCAAGTTGATCCGTTTTCTCGTCCGCTGAACGGATGCGATGCGCGCTGTCCGGGCAGCACCGTTTCCTTGCGCCGTTTAACCGGGAATGCGATACCGCCCGTATCGACTCAGGCAACCGCGAGTTAGGGGCAATCTCCGCCCGGCAGTGACCTGACCTCGGATCAAACCGTTTGTGTTTCTTCGCGACCGATAGCCGTTGCGGTTGGGAATCGGATTCGCCGCCATGAAAAGATCTGTGTTTGCCGTCATCGATAACTTGATCTTGCCGGTGCGATGCAACCATCTCAGACAGAGACCGATGGGGGAATTCTTGCAGCGGTTTCATATAGCGGCACATGATGTCATCATCGACTCCGCCTTTCCAATCAACACCATGGCCTCGTAAGATCGTGCTTTCGGCCCTGAGAGACATCAACCACCCGATACGCTGCCATGAAAATCGCCAGTTGGAACGTCAATTCGCTGAATGTACGTTTGCCCCATTTGGAGCAATGGCTAAACCGGTTCGCTCCCGACATCGTCGGCTTGCAGGAGACCAAGCTGGAAGATCACCGCTTCCCGGACGCGGCTTTGGCCGGACTCGGTTATCGCAGCGTTTTTTCCGGACAGAAAACCTACAACGGCGTAGCGATTCTTGCACGCGAACAGCTACACGATGTGCGCTACGGCATCCCCGATTTCGACGATGCACAAAAACGTGCGATCGCCGCGAGCATCGGTGACCTGCGCATCATCAATCTGTACGTCGTCAACGGCCAGGATCTGGGTACCGACAAATACACCTACAAATTGCAGTGGCTGGATGCCGTACACAGTTGGTTGGCGGAAGAATTACAACGCTACCCTAAACTCCTGGTGATGGGCGATTTCAACATCGCGCCGGATGATCGCGATGTGTACGATCCGGTACAGTGGAACGACGACCATATCCTGACTTCCACGGCCGAGCGCCGGGCGCTGCAACGGTTGTACGCGTTGGGGCTGCACGACGCGCTGCGGTTGCATCATCAGGAAAGCGGCTTATTCAGCTGGTGGGATTATCGGCAAGGTGGATTCCGGCGCAATGCCGGTTTGCGGATCGACTTGACGCTCGTATCTTCGATGCTGTGCGAACGAGTGGCCGGTGCCGGCATCGATCGTGAGCCGCGTTGTTGGGAGCGTCCCAGCGATCATGCTCCGGCATGGGTCGAGATCGCCGATTGACCCTTGGCTTGCTCCGATGTTTTGAAGGATGAAATCAAAAATTGACCAATGCCTGAATTCGACATTCCCGCCACGACACCGGATGCCATGCCCATACGTATCTGGGTCATGCCCCACAGCCGTGTGACACAAAAAGACGATGTCCATACCCGGCTGGCCATCGCATTGGGCTGTACTCCCCAGACACTGCCTTTGACCAGGGATGTGCATGGGCGTCCCCGTCTGGGAGTGCCTTACATGGACTACGATCTCAATTGGAGCCACAGCGGAGATCTCTTGCTGCTGGCGCTGGGGAAAAGGGTTCGACTCGGTATCGACGTCGAGAAATTGCGTGATCAACCGCGTGCACTGGACTTGGCCCGGCGCTTCTTTCATCCTAGCGAAGCCGACCAACTGCAGCGAAGCGGTAACATCACCAGAGACTTCTTCCGGTTTTGGTGTGCGAAGGAAGCCATATTGAAAGCGCACGGCCGTGGCATTGCATTTGGCTTGAACCGAGTGATTTTCACTCTCGAAACTCCGGAAGAAACACCGCATCTGCTCGAGTGCGATACGGCACTTGGCCAACCGGACGACTGGAATCTGCATCTATGGCGACCCTGCGCCGATTATTTTGCCATGTTGGCTTGGCGGCAGCACACGGGACATTGAGATAATGATCCCATTGATTTTCTATAAAAATTGCATATGATAAATTTTTATTAAGTTCGAAGCGGCGGGTAAAATTCCCGCTTGGCATTCGATACGCCCATTCGTACCATTTTCGATAGCGCTGGATATGGCGGGTTATGTCAATAGCCAATTTTGGTTACAGCGCAAAAAGTATAATTTCGAATCATTCCCCCAAATTGATGAAAACCGCATATTTCATGCGTATCATTGGGCGGTGTGTCATTTATCACAGAATTATGCCGTAACCATGGCAGGGCGTGGTTACCGCCAGAAATTCCTACATGCAGTCTACAGCGACGATTTTGCGCGGTAAGGGGTAGCGATCATGTATGGGGAAATGATTTCCGCCAGTGTAAATCTGATGCGTTTTCAGCAAGACCATCGGTTGATTCGGATAAAGACCGTACTGTATCCGGAGCCGTTCGTCGTCAAGAGTTTTTTTGCACACGAATTCGTTTCGGCGCCATTTGTCTACACTGTCGATATGCTGTCTCCCGACACGCGTCTGGAACTGAAGCAGCTGATCGGCCAACCTGCACGACTCAGCCTCGCCATGCAATCTGGCGATCGTTATTTCCATGGCTACGTTCGCGAATTCGCCCGTATCGGCAGTGACGGGGATTTTGCGACTTATCGCGCAGAGATCGCACCATGGTTTGCATTTCTGCAGTACACGAGCAATTGCAGGATCTTTCAGGACAAGACGGTGCTGGAGATCATCGACGATGTGTTCGCATCTTATGCGGAACTGGCGGATTATCAACATGATCTGAACGCGGGCAATTTCCCCAAGCTCCCCTACTGCGTCCAATACAACGAATCCGATTTCGATTTCGTCTCACGGCTTCTGGAGGATGCCGGGATTTATTACGCATTCGAACACGGTGAAAATGGTCATACGATGGTGCTTGCAGACAACTCTCCGCATGCATCTCCAATCGGTCAGGCAGCCACGATCCGATTCAAGCTTGACGAAGGTGCGCAACTGGAACACGGCTTGGATACGTGGGCGGCGCGTCGGCGCATCAGCACCGATGTCCATACGCTGAAGAGCTTCGACTTCAAACAGCCACGCAGTTCTCTCGCCTCCGATCATGCATTGGCGATCCCGCACGGTATGCTGCCAAAGCTGGAGCGGTACCATTACGATGGCGCAGCACGATTCCTAGATACGCGTATCGGTGATGTGCTGGCGGGCGTCCGTGGTGAAGAATCTGCTTGGCCGACCAAGCTGTTTGAAGGCGCCGGCGTCAGCCGGCATGTGCATGCCGGCGGTTATTTCGTGTTGGAAGGCCATTATGACCATGCCGAACCGGAGGCGGCCGAGCGCGAATTCTTCGTCACTCAAGTCCAGCACGAGGCCAACAACAACTTCACCAGTGATTTCGCCGGAGCGGCTCCGGCGGAATATCGCTGCACATTGACGGCGCTACGGCGCAAGATTCCGTATCGCCCATTACGCATCACGCCGCGACGAATCATGCCTGGGCCACAAACTGCCACAGTGGTCGGCCCGCCGGGAGAAGAGGTGTATGCCGATCGCTACGGCCGGGTAAAAGTGCAATTCCATTGGGATCGCCTGGGGCAATTCAACGACGGTAGTTCCTGCTGGATTCGCGTAGCCAGCCCTTGGGCCGGCAGCGACATGGGCGGCGTGTCGCCACCGCGTATCGGCCAGGAAGTCATCGTGGATTTTCTCGATGGCGATCCCGATCGGCCGCTCATCATCAACCGTGTTTTCAACGAAGACAACATGCCGCCATTCGGTTTGGAGGTCAGTGGCCTGAGATCGAAAACCGTCAAGGGCGAAGGTTTCAACGAAATCACGATGCACGACACCGCCGGCAGCGAATTGCTGAACATGCGGGCGCAGCACAACATGGCTACCGCGGTCGGCAACAATCAGACGGCCTCGATTGCCGCCAATAAGTCGACCGATGTCGGTGGCGATTACGATCTGTCGGTTATCGGTAGCCAGGCCATTTCCGTCGGTTGCGAGCGAGCCATCAACGTTACGGGCAGTGACAGCCTTTCCGTGGCTGGCGACGGTAGCAGTAATATCGCCGGCGCGTATACTGCTGTTGTCATTGGCGCGGTATCCAAAAGTTACGAGGCGGGAGAAACCAAATCGATCTGCGCTGGCGGCTACCTGGAAGATATCATCGGCGATCTGACGACGGCACTGACAGGTCATTACACCAGCACCCGCGATGGCACGTGGACGGAAACCATTACCGGGGCCGCGGCTTGGCAAGTCGATGGACTGGCCACCGAGACACTGGGAGCAGGGCGAGACGTATCCATCGTCGGGTCCGACATACGCAACGTACAAGGCAATATCGAGGACAATAACCAGGGCACTCGGGACATTTCCGTGGATGGCGCCATGACCCAGTCGGTATCCGAGACGTGTTCCATTGCATCCACAGGAGAAATGACATTGGAGTCGGCCGCGAAAGTCACCGCGAAAGTTGGCGAGGCTTCACTCGTGATCGAATCCGGTGCAATCACCATCACCGTCGGAGGCTCCGAGATAGTGATCGATGGCGGTGGCGTGAGTATTAATGGCGGCAAGATCAGATTGAACTGACCCATGCAGCGGATCGAATAATGCCTGTGACGAAAACTCCAGTCGAAAGACGTATCGAGCAACTGCGGGATCTATGGATGCAGGCGACGCAATCGCCGGAGACGCGTTTGTTGATCTGGCGCATTCCTCGCAATGCCGGTCGAATGATGGCGGCCTTTTTCGAAACGCAAAAGCATCCAGGCGATTGGAGTACCCCGGATTTTTTCCTGCATTTCGATAACCCGTTTGAAACCAGTTTCGGCTACAGCCGCGATTTGAAAGCGTCCGTACTCGGCAGCTACGTCGCGAGTCAGTCCGTCCTTCAGGAACAGGGTATCGTCCAAGACTGGAAGGGGGCTGATGAATTCCATCCGGACAGCGCCGTCGGAGTCGTCTCGCTGCTGGCCTCGTTTGCCGGACATCATCAGTCGCATCTGCGGTATTTGGCTGCCGTATTCGACCCGGCGCGCCGTAGTTCGAACAAGGCATTCTCGCAATGGCTGGAATTGGCGCTGCGCAAGCCGATACCGCCGCACCTGCGAATCGTATTGATTGACACCCAAGAGGATCGCCACTGGCGTGCATTGGCAAAACGCTATGCTCGCATCACCCGAGTCATCGAAGCGCCGATCGATATGTTCGATATCGCGCGTGAAACCGCTGCCCAAACCGGTAAAGGCGGGCCTGCGGCGGCTTATCGCCAATTGCTGGCCGATGTCATGACATTGCTGGAACGAGGCAGCGCCGAACAGGTCGCACAACGTGCCCGGCATGCGTTGCGGATGACGGAACGGCTGGGATGGGTCGATCAGAAAGTGGTGTTGCATATGGCGATCGCCGGTGCCTGGATGAAGGAAGACCAGCATCAGAAGGCTCTTACCAGTTACAAACAGGCGCGGGATTGTGCGGCGACCGCCGAGTCGGAAGGGCACCCGGCCGGAGCCAATATGCGCATGCAAAGCTGGTTCGGCGAGGCGGGCGTATGGTTGAAATCCAGCGACCCGATCCAAGCCGCGGAAAGC
>JAITWM010000039.1 GCA_031285265.1 Lysobacteraceae bacterium | reverse complement strand
CCATTCGATGGAAGCATCGCCGGGCGATTTGGCCTCCATGTTCGGTGGAATGGTATTGATGTACTCGGTCGTCGGGGAAAACGGCAGATACGCATCAGCTGCTGGACGGGATGGTCGATCTGACCCGCCGCGCCGGTGCGTATCTGCCGTTTTCCCCGACGACCGAGTACATCAATACCATTCCACCGAACATGGAGGCCAAATCGCCCGGCGATGCTTCCATCGAATGGAGCATCCGTTCGATCATCCGCTGGAACGCGATGGCGATGGTGGTGCGGGCCAACCGCAAGCCGGGCGAATTGGGTGGACATATCGCCAGCTTCGCGTCGATCGCCACGCTTTACGACGTCGGTTTCAATCACTTCTGGCGCGCCCCCAGCGACAAGCACCCCGGAGATCTGGTGTATTTCCAGGGACACTCGTCGCCGGGCATCTATGCGCGCGCTTTCCTCGAAGGACGTATCAGCGAGACCCAGTTGGACAATTTCCGCATGGAGGTGGACGGGAAAGGTATTTCTTCCTATCCGCATCCCTGGTTGATGCCGGATTTCTGGCAGGTGCCGACCGTGTCGATGGGACTGGGGCCGATCAGCGCGATCTACCAGGCGCAATTCATGCGCTACCTGGAACATCGAAATCTGATCGAATCAAGCGATCGTAAAGTCTGGTGTTTCATGGGTGATGGCGAATCGGACGAACCCGAGTCGCTGGGAGCGATTTCGCTGGCCGGACGCGAAGGACTGGACAATCTGATCTTCGTCGTCAACTGCAATCTGCAGCGCCTGGACGGACCGGTGCGCGGCAACGGCAAGATCATTCAGGAATTGGAAGGCGTGTTCCGTGGCGCCGGCTGGAACGTGATCAAAGTGGTCTGGGGCAGTTATTGGGACCCGTTGCTGGCGCGCGATACCGACGGCATATTGCGCAAGCTGATGATGGACACCGTCGATGGCGAGTATCAGAACTGCAAGGCTTTCGGCGGTGCATACACGCGCGAGCATTTCTTCGGGAAATATCCGGAGACTGCGGCGATGGTGACCAATCTCAGCGACCAGGACATCTGGCGTCTGAACCGTGGCGGTCACGACCCGCACAAGGTGTACGCCGCCTATCATAAGGCGGTGCGCATGAAGGGGCGTCCGACCGTCATTCTCGCCAAAACGGTCAAAGGCTACGGGATGGGCTCGGCGGGCGAATCGCTCAACCCGACGCACCAGACCAAGAAAATGGACAACGATGCGATCAAGACCTTTCGCGATCGCTTCAATATTCCGCTCAGCGACAGGCAGTTGGACGATGCCGAGCAGATTCCGTTCTATCGGCCGGACGAGAAATCTCCCGAAGTCCAGTACATCAAGGAGCGCCGTCTCGCGTTGGGCGGCTATCTGCCGCAGCGACGGCGGAAATCGACGGAAACGCCGGCGATCCTGCCGCTGGAGAAGTACGACCGCCTGCTGCAAAGCACGGACGAGCGCGAGATTTCGACCACGATGGCGTTCGTGCAAGCGCTGAACATCATATTGCGCGATAAGGAAATCGGACCGCGTTGCGTCCCGATCGTCGCCGACGAAGCGCGTACGTTCGGTATGGAAGGGTTGTTCCGGCAGATCGGCATCTATGCGCCGTTCGGACAGAAATACAAGCCGGTCGATGCCGACCAGCTGATGTATTACCGCGAGGATGCAAGCGGACAAGTGCTGCAGCAAGGCATCAGCGAAGCCGGCGCGACCGCCTCCTGGATGGCGGCGGCGACCAGTTATTCGATCAGCGACATACCGATGCTGCCGTTTTTCATCTATTACTCGATGTTCGGTTTTCAGCGCATCGGCGACATCGCCTGGCAGGCGGCGGACATGCGTTCGCGCGGATTCTTGCTCGGCGGAACGTCGGGCCGGACTACGCTCAATGGCGAAGGATTGCAGCATGAGGACGGACAGAGCCAACTGGTGGCCGGCACGATTCCCAACTGCCGCGCTTACGACCCTACGTTCGGCTACGAAGTGGCGGTGATTTTGCATTACGGCATGCAGCGGATGCTGGTCGACCAGGCCGACGAATACTTCTACATGACCCTGTTGAACGAAAACTACCCGCACCCGGCAATGCCGAAGCACGCGCCGGAAGGGATCATCAAGGGTATGTACCTGTTCAAGGACGCCGGCAAGGCGAAGAAAGGCGAATTGCGGGTGCAATTGCTCGGATCGGGCTCTATCCTGTGCGAAGCGATCGCGGCCGCGGAACTGCTCGACAAGGATTTCGGCGTCAGCGCCGATGTCTGGTCCTGTCCGGGATTCAATGAACTGCGCCGCGATGGCTTCGATGCCGAACGCTGGAACCGGCTGCATCCGGAAGCGCCGCCGCGCAAGCCCTACGTCACTCGATGCCTGGAAGATCGTTCCGGCCCTGCGATCGCGGCGACCGATTATGTGCGCGGTTATGCCGACCAGATCCGCGGATTCGTGCCGATGGCCTATACGGTGCTGGGGACGGACGGCTTCGGCCGCTCGGATACCAGGGCCAATCTGCGGCGCTTCTTTGAAGTCGATCGTTACTACATCGCGCATGCCGCGATCGCGGCATTGGCGAAGGAAGGCAAGATGACGGCCCAGGACGTCGCGCGCGCCATCAAGCAGTATCGGATCGATCCCGAGAAAGCCAATCCGATCGGCGTTTGAGCCAAACGCAATAGGGGAAATGCCGCCGCTTTCAGGCGGCATTTTCTTATGCAAGTATTGATTTGAATGGCGGTATTGATATTCTGAACTGTCCGTATAAAGCACTCATTGGATACCCCCTATGCCGGTCTTCAAACGCAATAACGGCACGTCCGTCACCGGGGAGGTGACGCTGGTGGTCGGCAACAGCCTGAGACTCAAGCTCGATGGCGAGCCGAAAAGCGCGGCGACCGTCGCGCACTTCACCCTTCGCAGCGATATGCCCGATGCCGTCACCATCGCACAAAGCCCCGATGAGCGCCGGCGCGAGCAGAGCGTCACGATCACGGCCAACCGGACCGCCGCGTCGGCCGTCACCATCAGGGCCTACCACGCCGACGGCAATG
>JAITWM010000050.1 GCA_031285265.1 Lysobacteraceae bacterium | reverse complement strand
GCATAAGGCGTGTTGCCCCTATATTTGTCCCCAATGATGGCCGGATTGTAATGTCTCTTCCGAAACAACGTCGGACAACAAAAAAGGCCAACTCTTTGTTTTGGTTAAAGATATTGACCTTTACTGGATTTCAATGTATTTCGATCTGGTGCCCAGGAGAGGACTCGAACCTCCACGGTTTTACCCGCTAGTACCTGAAACTAGTGCGTCTACCAATTCCGCCACCTGGGCAGGTGTGGCCGGCCATTTTGGTGTGCGTCCGGTTGGTTGTCAACTGAAAGTTATGATGGGGATGGTGCTGACTGCGTGTACCATTGCGGGCGATGAATAGAAAAAATACTCCCAGGACGGGCAAGCCGTCCTCCAAGCGGGCCTCCGGTAATGAGGCGAAGAAGAAAACATCAGTGGCGGAATCGCTCTCGACTCCCGTTTTCCAAAAGAAAACGGGAACCCGGGAGACGGGTGAGAATGCCGTATCGCCGGTCCGGAAGCGTTCACGCACCGGTGATGGTGCATCGTACCGACATCGGGCGGGAACGTTCCATGATCCTTATGCCACGCGCGAAGCAGAACGCTATCAGAATCCGATTGCCAGCCGCGAGGCGATTTTGCAGTTGTTGAACGATGGTCCTCAAACAGCCGATGACTTGGCAGTTGCGCTGGGTCTGCAAGAACCCGAACGCCGGGATGCGCTGAACAAACGGTTGTCGGCGATGCTGCGTGATGGACAGATCATCCGGAACCGACGCGATGGCTATGCTCCAGTCTCGCAGACGAACTTGATCGCGGGAGTGGTGATCGCCAATCCGGACGGGTTCGGTTTTCTGCGTCCGGAAACGGGCGGCGATGATTTGTTTTTGCCGCCATCGGAAATGCGCAAGGTCATGCATGGCGATCGCGTGTTGGCGAACGTAACGGGAATCGATCGCCGTGGACGGCGTGAAGGCAGTATCGCGCGTGTTCTTGAACGCAGAGTGACGCGTTTGGTAGGGCGTTTCAATACCGATCGTGGTATCGCGTTCGTCGTGCCCGATGATAGACGTTTGCAGCACGATGTACAGATTCCTCCAGACTCCGTTGGTGGAGCGCGGGATGGGCAACTGGTGGTATGCGAGTTGACCCAGGCGCCGGATGGTCGCCGCCCTCCGATCGGCAAGGTGCTTGCGGTGCTGGGTGATAGGTTGACGCCGTCGCTGATCGTGAAGACGGCGATCTACGGTCACGAACTGCCGAATGAATTCCTGCAGGAAACGTTGGATGAGGCGGCGACGGTGCCATTGACCGTTGCCGCATCGGCGATCGAAGGTCGGATCGACCTGCGACAACTCCCGCTGGTCACGATTGATGGCGAGGATGCTAAGGATTTCGATGACGCGGTGTACTGCGAAACCCAGCGTGACGGGTTCCGGCTGGTGGTGGCGATCGCCGATGTATCGCACTATGTCCGCTCCGGTGCGCCCTTGGATGAGGAAGCGCAGAAGCGTGCAACATCAGTCTATTTTCCGGGCTTTGTCGTGCCGATGCTGCCGGAAACACTTTCCAACGGGATTTGCTCATTGAACCCGGGAGTGGACCGTCTCTGTTTCGTCTGTGACATGCAGATCGATCATAGCGGCGAGGTGATTGCGTCACGGTTTTACGAGGCGGTGATGAACTCGCATGCGCGTCTGACCTATACGACTGTTTGGAATGCGGTGGGCGAGGGCGATGTGCAAGCGCAGACACAGATAGGTGCGTTGTTGCCGCAGATAGAGCGGTTGCATCAGTTGTATCGAGTGTTGGCGAAAGCGCGCGCCAGGCGCGGTGCGATCGAGTTCGAGTCATCGGAGGTACGCTTCGTTCTGGACAATTGCGGTGAAGTCACGCAAGCGGGCATGCTTCAACGTAACGACGCTCACAAGCTGATCGAAGAATGCATGATCGCGGCCAATGTTGAGGCGGCGAAATATCTGCTGGCGATGCGTATCCCGGCGCCATTCCGCGTGCATGAACGCCCCCCGGAGAGCAAATATGCCGATTTGTTGGAATTCCTCAAGGAGTTCAAGCTCACCCTGCCGTCCTGGAGTAAAGTGCAATCACGCGATTTCACTCACTTATTGAAAAAGGTGCGTGAGCGCGCCGATGCGGCGCTCTTGGAATCCGTGCTGTTGCGCAGCCAAAGCCTGGCGGTGTATTCGGCGGAAAATAATGGGCATTTCGGGCTGGCATTGCCAGCATATACACACTTTACTTCGCCGATCCGGCGCTATCCGGATCTGTTGGTGCATCGTGCGATCAAATATGCGTTGAGCGGCGCAACACTAGAAAAATACACCTATACTCCGCGCGATATGGCGATGCTGTCACTGCAATGCTCCGAGCGCGAGCGGCGTGCCGATGAAGCAGAGCGCGAGGTTGACGAGCGATACCGGGCGGCCTGGATGGAACAGCATGTCGGCGGTCAGTTCGATGGGGTCGTCAGTGGTGTCACCAGTTTCGGCCTGTTTGTGGAACTGGACGAATCCAAGGTCAATGGGCTGGTGCATGTGACGCAGCTCCCATATGACTACTATGCGTTCGATCCGATACGCAAGACGTTATGTGGCGAACGTGCAGGATTGGAGTTCCGTCTGGGCGATCGGGTTCGGATCGTGGTGTTGAAAGCGAGCATGGAGGAGCGTCGAATCGATTTCCGTCTGGTGACTGATCGCGCGTCGTCGGCAGTGAAACCATTACCACCGCGCGGTCAGCCGGCCAAGCGCAGGAAACAGAAATACTGACGAGAGAAAGTGTTCTCGTCATTGCATTGTGAATGATCTGCGAGATCTGGCCGTATGTTTGCTGCAGACATCGATATCACGCCTGTGTTGGGGGGCTTGTATCTGGAGGCGAATAGTTTGCTGCGGCAGTCGCTAGACCGTTGGCAATCATGCCGATCCAGCTCCGAAGAGCATGACCGGATATCATGTCATGCTCACGGGTTTCCAGAGGTGAGCCGTGTCGCCTCAATATTTCTATTGCGATACCGGCAATGAGCCCCCGCATCGCGGCTGAGCTGCCAGTGACGTCAATCATCTCTATCATGAGCATCTTTCTCCGGTCACTCGTGCAATGAGCAAGCAGAATCAGTGGGTCGTTGGCGTCAATGCGGTTGCATCTTCCATTGAGAATGATGCCGACAATATCCGTGAAATATTGATCGATGGCAGTAGCAGAAATGCACGGTTGGCCGATATCGAGGACAACGCGCGCCGTAAAGGTATCGAAGTGCGCAAGGTCACCGCTCAGGCATTGGACGGTGTTGGCGGTTCGGTTCGCCATCAGGGTGTCGCCGCACGTTACGCCGCCGTCAGAACCTGGGCCGAAAGCGATTTGAAAGGCTTGATCGAAGCCGCCGCAGGCACGGCATTGGTCTTGATACTCGATGGTGTGCAGGATCCGCATAATCTCGGCGCGTGCCTGCGCAGCGCGGCAGCGGCGGGAGCGACCGCGGTCGTAATACCAAAGGACAAATCGGCGCCGGTCAATGCGACGGTACGCAAGACATCGGCAGGTGCCGCCGATCGATTGCCGGTCGTGACAGTGACCAATCTTTCTCGTTGCCTGCGCGACTTGCAGAAGCTCGGTGTATGGATTTATGGCCTTGCCGGAGAAGCAGGTAAATCCTTGTATTCATTGGATTTGCGTGGAAATATCGGGTTTGTACTGGGCGGGGAGGCCAGCGGGTTGCGGCGATTGACCCGTGAATGTTGCGATGAACTGGCGCGTATCCCGATGCCAGGCGATATCGAAAGTCTCAATGTATCGGTAGCAGCAGGGGTTACGCTGTTCGAAGCAGTACGGCAACGGCAATCATGAGCATGCGATAAACAGGTGCGGTTTCGCTTCCGAACATTCGAGTTTTGGGGGCGTCGTTTGTTCGGACGGCTGTTTTTATCGCGACAAGTGAAAGCACGTTTTGCCAGCATGCCCCGGGTTTGTGTTTTTCCTCGGTCACGTGCGGAATGTGGAGTGAAACGCGGTGGACTGATATCGAAACCATGCCGGCGCTGCCGTACTTCCGTGGAGTTGGTGTCGGCTTTGAATTTGGGCGCAGGCTCGCAGGAGAAATGACGGCTCGCTTACAATGCCACCCCCGTTACCGTACGTTCGCCGTCTGTGAAAAAATCCGATTTCCATTTCGATTTGCCGAAAGCATTGATTGCGCAGGCACCCTTGCCGGAACGGGCGTCCAGCCGGTTGTTGTTGACGCCGCCTGAGCCCGCGCCGTTCGAGGACCGGCATATCCGCGATCTGCCGGGGCTATTGCGGCCCGGAGATCTGTTGGTGTTCAACGATACACGGGTAATGCCAGCACGCTTGTTCGGCCGGAAAACGACGGGTGGGCATGTGGAGATACTGATCGAAAGGTTGTCTCCGGGAAACGAAGCCCACGCGCAGATCGGAGCGGGGAGAGCGCCCAAGATTGGCGGCCGTATTCTTCTGGATGCCGGTGGTAGTGCGCATGTGCTGAGCCGGGAAGGGGAGTTCTACCATCTGCGCTTCGATGTCGAGGGTACTTTGGAGTCCTGGTTGTTGCATGCCGGACAATTGCCGTTGCCGCCCTATATCCGGCGTAATCCGGACGCAGGAGATGCCGATCGATATCAGACCGTTTTTGCGAAAACGTTGGGTGCTGTCGCCGCACCCACGGCAGGCTTGCATTTCGATGAAGCATTGTTGGAAGCATTGGCTGCGCGAGGAGTCGGGTTCGGATATGTGACGTTGCATGTCGGTGCGGGCACATTTCAGCCAGTGCGGGCGGATGATTTGCGCGATCATCGTATGCATGAGGAGTGGCTCAATGTCGATGCGGAACTGGTGGCGAAGATTCAGGAAACACGCCAAACCGGCGGGCGAGTGATCGCGGTAGGAACGACTGTCGTCCGTGCCCTGGAAAGCGCTCTATGTGATGGTGAATTGCGACCCCGGATGGGCGAGACTCGGATTTTTATCTTTCCCGGTTATCGAATTCGTAGTGTAGATATGTTGCTGACCAATTTTCATTTGCCGGAAAGTACGTTGTTGATGCTGGTATCGGCGTTTGCCGGACGCGAACGTGTGCTTGCGGCATATCGCCATGCGGTAGAGCAGTGTTACCGTTTTTTTTCCTACGGCGATGCCATGTTGTTGTCTCCGGATCCGAAAGCTGCATGAGCCATCCGTCCACTGCGAAGACGCGAGTATGAATGCAATGATGCTCCTTATATGTTCATTGCCGTTGCCGCGCTGCTTTCAGACCGTGCCATCAATCAGATTACATTGGAGTGCGATGACCGCATGTCGCGATTGAATTTCGAACTTCTGCACCAGGATGGGGATACTCGCCGCGGTCGGCTGATCTTTCCGCGCGGTGTCGTGGAAACACCGGCATTCATGCCGGTGGGAACGTATGGCTCGGTCAAAGGCGTACTGCCTGAACAATTGCGTGAATTGGGCGCGCAGATCATTCTCGGCAACACCTTCCACCTTTACTTGCGTCCTGGCTTGGATGTGATTGGAGATCATGGAGGCTTACATCGTTTCGTTGGTTGGAGCGGGCCGATCCTGACCGACTCTGGCGGTTTCCAAGTCTTTTCCTTGGCGCATCGGCGCAAGATCCGCGAAGAGGGAGTGACTTTCGCATCGCCGGTGGATGGAAGTCGGGTGTTTCTCGGGCCGGAAGAGAGCATGCATATCCAGAAAGTTCTGGATGCGGACATCGTGATGATCTTCGACGAATGTACGCCCTATCCTGCGACAGAACCGCAAGCTCGGACATCAATGGAGTTGAGCCTGCGTTGGGCCGAACGCAGCCGTGCGGCACATGCGCGGCTTGAAAACGATGCCGCTTTGTTCGGTATCGTCCAGGGAGGCGTCTATCCGGAATTGCGGACGCGATCTGCGCAAGGATTGATTGCGTTGGGTTTTGACGGATATGCCATCGGTGGTTTGGCGGTGGGAGAAAGCGAACAGGAACGCAATGCGATGCTTGAACATTTGCATCCGCGGCTGCCGGTGGAGAAACCACGCTATCTGATGGGCGTGGGCCGGCCGGAGGATTTGGTGGAGGGCGTGGCGCGCGGGGTGGACATGTTCGACTGTGTGATGCCGACGCGCAATGCGCGCAACGGCTATTACTTCACCGCAAAAGGGACAGTTCGCATTCGCAATGCAAAATATGAACGTGATATTAATGTTATTGAGCCTGGTTGCGGTTGCTACACCTGTCGCAATGGTTTCAGCCGGGCTTATCTGCGGCACTTGAACCGTTGCAACGAAATGCTGGCATCGATCCTGGGGACTTTGCATAACCTCTGGTACTACCAGAAGTTAATGGATGCCATGCGCACCGCAATTGCCGAGAATCGGTTTGGTCGGTTTCGGATGGATTTCTATGCTGAACGGGAAAGTGGACCGCATTGAAGCCGCTTGCCCCGCCTTACCGTGACGACAGGCGGGACTATGGCCCATCACCGTGGCATAATTACCGGCTATTTTTGGAACATCTGGATTCTGTTCAATGAACTTGCTTGATTTCTTGATTCCTTCCGCATACGCGCAAGCGGCCGGTGGCGCCCCGGCTGCAGGTGGCGGTTTCAGCATGTTGGTGCTTCCGGTTCTACTGATCGGTGTCATGTATTTCTTCATGATCCGTCCACAGATGAAGCGGCAGAAAGAGCACGGCGCCATGATCGCTGCACTTGGTCGTGGCGATGAGGTGATTACTTCGGGCGGGATTGCCGGCGTGGTGACCGAGATCGGTGACAATTTCGTTACGGTCGAAATTGCCGAGAGTGTCCGGATCCGGGTTCAAAAAGCCGCTATCGGCAATGTGCTGCCGAAAGGCACATTGAAGTCGGCGTAAATAACGATTGTTATCATCTGAGCGCGGTTCGGAGTTGCGGACATCGCGCTGGGGCAAGCGATGCTTGAATTTCCTCGTTGGAAGTACGTTCTCATCCTGGTGATATTGGCCGTGAGTGTGATTTACTCATTGCCCAATGTGTTCCGTCAGGACCCGTCCGTGCAGATCACCGCCAATCGCGGTGGACAGGTGAACGACCTGTTGCAGCAGCAAGTCGAATCAGTGTTGAAGGCGGCTGACGTTTCTCCGCTGGCGATAGAAATGAGCGACGGCAACATGCTGGTCAGGTTATCGGATGTGGATACGCAGACCAGAGCGGCCGACCTGTTGCGGCCGGAGTTGGGTGAAAAGTATGTGGTGGCATTGAACTTGGCTTCCACGGTACCGGGATGGTTGACCAGATGGGGAGCGCACCCTCTGGTATTGGGCTTGGATTTGCAGGGAGGCGTGCATTTTGTGCTGCAGATCGATCAAAAAGCGGCGTTAGATAAGCGCATCGATACCTATGTGGAAGATACACGCGTCACTTTGCGCGACAACCGTATCCGTTTCGAATCGGTCGAACGACGCGCCAATAACAATATCGTGGTGACTTTGTCTGATGCGGCCGATAGCATCAAGGCGCGCGATCTTCTGTCCAGCGCGCTGGTCGCTTCCGGAGGGAGTGGTACTGCAACATTGGTTGGAGCCAGTCGGCTGACTTATGCCATCAATGGCAATGTCATCACCATCAATCTCCCGCAGAGCGAATTGGGCAATATTGGTGCTGAGGCTCTTGAACAGAACATCGCGACGTTGCGCAAGCGCGTCAATCTATTGGGCGTGGCTGAGCCGATCATCCAACGACAGGGCAGTGATCGGATCGTTGTGCAATTGCCGGGTGTGCAGGATACCGCCGCCGCCAAGCGCATGATCGGCGCTACTGCGACGTTGGAATATCGTGCAGTCGTGGATGGCGATGCCAACGACGCGGCGGAGACTGGACGCGTGCCGCCGGGAGCCAGGGTTTATTTCCGGCGTGACAATGGAATGCCGATTCTGCTGAGCAAGCGTGTCATCGCGACCGGTGATCAGATGGTGGCGGCACAGGCAACGGTGGATCAGAACAGCGGTACGCCGGCAGTCAGTGTCACCTTGAACAGTGCCGGTGGTCAGCGCATGCTCGATTTCACAGGCGCCAATGTCGGCAGGTTGATGGCGGTGGTCTATACCGAACGCATTCCGCAAGTGACCGTGGTCGATGGTCAGGAAGTGCGGAGCTTCCGCGTCAGCGAAGAAGTGATTTCCGTCGCCAGAATCAATGGCGTATTCGGTAAGAACTTCCAGACTACCGGACTGGAAAGGCAGGAAGCCGATGATCTAGCCAAACTATTGCGTGCCGGTTCGTTGGCGGCGCCGATGGATTTCGTCGAGGAACGTGTGATTGGGCCCAGTCTCGGCGCGGAAAACGTCAGGCGTGGCGTTATGGCGGTGGTTTTCGCATTCCTATTCACGTTGGTGTTTTTCACTATTTATTACCGCATGTTCGGGGTAATCACTAGTTTGGCGTTGTTGTTGAATCTATTGATTGTGGTGGCGGTGCTTTCGTTG
>JAITWM010000209.1 GCA_031285265.1 Lysobacteraceae bacterium | reverse complement strand
CAATGCCTTGATCACACCCTTGCCGGTGATGTGATTGGGCAGGCACGCGAACGGTTGCATACAGACGATGTTGGGAGCGCCCTGTTCGATCAACTCCACCATCTCGGCGGCCAGGAACCAGCCTTCGCCGGTTTGGTTGCCGCGTGAAAGGAAAGGTTCGGCGCCGAAGGCCAGTTCATCGATCGTGTTGGGCGGATGGAAACGCTCGCTCCTGGACAGGGCTTTGCGCAGATCCTTGCGATAGTACTCCAGTGCCTTGATGACGACGTTGCCTGCAAGCGCGGCCAACTTGCTCTTGGATAGATAGCTGTGTTCGAAATCATAACCGTAGGCACAGTACAGCAGAAAGTCCATCAACCCCGGCATGACGGCTTCGCCGCCTTCTTTTTCGATGATCTGGACGATATCGTTGTTGGCGTTCGGGTGGAACTTGACCAGGATCTCGCCGACCAGTCCGATCCGGGGCTTGCGTTTTTCCACCAGTTCCAGCGTATCGAACGCCTCGACGATCGCATAGATATTTTGTTTGAAGGTCTTGAAATCGGCTTGGTGCAGAGCTTGTTTGCAGCGATCGGCCCACTGCTCGTACAGCGCCTGAGCGGAACCGGGATGCTTCTCGTAAGGCCGGGTACGGAACAGCACCTGCATCAGCAGATCGCCGTAAATCACTCCCATCATGAACCGATTCAGCATCGGCAACGATAGTTTGAAGCCGTCGTTCTTCTCCATGCCGAGTGCATTGAGCGAGACCACGGGAACCTCGGGGAATCCGCTATCGTGCAACGCCTTGCGCAGGTAGCTGATGTAATTGGTAGCGCGGCAGCCGCCACCAGTCTGTGAAATCATCACGGCAGTCTTTTGCGGGTCGTAATCTCCGGATTTGAGCGCGGTGATGATCTGGCCGATGACGATGATCGATGGATAGCAAGCGTCATTATTGACATAACGCAGTCCCTCATCGATGGTCGCTGCGTTCACGGTTTCCAGTATTTCCAGATTGTAGCCGACGGCCTTCAGCGCAGGGCCGAAGAATTGGAAATGCATCGGCGACATCTGCGGTGCGATAATCGTATATACGTCGCGCATTTCCTTCGTAAAGGCTTTGCGTTTGTACTTCGGCGGCGCCAGTTCGATGATGGGTGGCAACGTGCGATTACGACGTTCCTCCAGTGCGGCTTTCAGCGAGCGGATGCGAATCCGGGCGGCCCCCAGATTGTTGCCTTCGTCGATCTTGATACCAGTGTAGATCTTGCTGCGGGCCTCCAGTATTTCCTGGACTTGATCGGTGGCGATCGAATCCAATCCGCAGCCGAACGAGTTCAGGTGGATCACGTCCAGGTTCTGGCTGCGAGCGGCAAATGTCGCGGCGCGGTAGAGCCGTGCGTGATAGGTCCATTGGTCGACGATGCGCAACGTTTGATCGAGCTGCCCCAAGTGCGCTACCGAGTCCTCGGTCAATACGGCCAACCCCAATGACGTGATGATTTCCGGGATGCCATGATGAATCTCCGGATCGATGTGGTAGGGACGGCCTGCCAGAACGATACCGCGTTCGTCGTTGGCGGCGAGTGATTCGAGTACTTCTACACCCTTTCGTTGAATATCCTGCTTGAAGCGTTCCTGCTCGGCCCAACCAGCTTCCAGCGCGCGCCGGATTTCGGCTGGCTTGAGTCCGAAAGGCGTGAAGATTTCGGTGATCCGTTTGCCGAGCCGATCGCGGTTTTCCAATGACAGGAATGGCTGAATCAGCTGGACGTTTTTTTCTTTTAGAAGGTCGATATTGTTGCGAATCAACTCCGGGTAGGAGGTAACGATCGGGCAGTTGTAGTTGTTGTTGCTGTCGTCGAACTCTTTCTTCTCATAGGATACGCACGGATAGAAGATGGTGCGGATGCCTTGCCGTATCAGATCGATGATGTGTCCGTTCGCCAGCTTGGCCGGATAGCAGATCGAGTCGGATGGCAGTGTATCGAGCCCTTGTTCCAATAGCGCTTTCGACGATGGCGAGGACAGGACGACGCGGAAGCCCATCTGTGTCAGGAATGTGAACCAGAGCGGGTAATTTTCGAAGACATTGAGTACGCGCGGAATGCCGATGGTGGCACGCGCGTCCGCTTCTTCAAGCGGGACATAATCGAAGACACGCTCATATTTATAGGTGTACAGGTTGGGGATGCCGTTGTCGGCGTCCTTCTTTCCCAGGCCGCGTTCGCAGCGATTGCCGCTGATGAACTTGCGCCCATCGGAAAAGCGATTGACCGTCATCGAGCAGCTGTTGGTGCAAACACGGCAGCGCGCCATCGATTGTTTTACCGAGAATTTCTGAATCGCCTCCAGGTTCAGTATTGAACTGTCATGGATGCCTTGCCAGCGTTCCTTGGCGATGATCGCCGAGCCGAAGGCTCCCATCAGTCCGGCGATGTCCGGACGTACCGCTTCACGGCCGGAGATCAGCTCGAAAGCACGCAATACCGAATCGTTGTAAAAGGTTCCTCCCTGCACGATGACTTTTTTGCCAAGTTCTTCAGGGTTCTTGATCTTGATGACTTTGATCAGGGCATTCTTGATGACGGCGTAAGAGAGTCCTGCGGAAATGTCGGCAACCGAGGCGCCTTCCTTTTGTGCTTGTTTGACGCTGGAGTTCATGAATACCGTGCAACGCGAACCCAGATCGGCGGGCGCTTTGGCTTCCAGCGCCGCCCGTGCAAATGCTTCGATTGGCATCCGTACCGATTGTGCGAAAGTCTCGATGAACGAGCCGCAGCCGGACGAACAAGCCTCATTGAGCAAGATGTTGTCGACGACGCCGTCTTTGATGCGCAGGCACTTCATATCCTGGCCGCCGATGTCGAGAATGAAATCGACGCCGGGGAGGAAATGATTGGCCGCCTTGTAATGCGCGATCGTTTCGACTTCGGAAAAATCCAGTTTGTACGCTTCCCGGATCAATGCTTCGCCGTAACCCGTCACCGAGGAGGCAGCGATGTTGATGCCTTCCGGCAATGCGGCATAGATTTCCTCAAGGATGGCGCCGACGACTTTCAAAGGATTGCCTTCGTTGCTGCCGTAATAGGTATACAACAGCTCGTCGTTTTCTCCGATCAGGACGACTTTTGTCGTGGTGGAGCCGCCGTCGATGCCCAGAAATGCGGAACCGCGATAATTTTCCAGCGGTACGCGTTGCACGGATGCGGAACGATGGCGTTCGTCGAATGCGCGCCGTTCTTCTTCGTCGATGAAGAACGGGCGCAATGTGGTTAATTCTTGCTGCGAGGATTCCTGCAGCGCGTTGAATGCGCTGGTGATGGAGTCGAATGCGACGGATTGTTCCGGCTTGCCATGCAAGGCGGCGCCTAGTGCGACGAACAATTCGCTGTCGCGGGTCTCGACCACGTCTTCCGGCGCAAGTTGCAGGGTCTCTATGAAACGCTTTTTGAGTTCCGGTAAAAAATTGAGCGGGCCGCCGAGGAAGGCGACTTTTCCTTTGATCTTACGGCCGCAGGCCAATCCACTGATCGATTGGTGCGCAACGGCCTGAAAAATCGACAGAGCGATATCTTCGCGCGCTACGCCCTCGTTCAGCAGCGGCTGCACATCGGTTTTTGCGAACACGCCGCAACGTGCGGCGATTGGATAGAGGTTCGTGGCGCTCTGGGCCAGTCCATTCAGACCCACTGCGTCGGTTTTTAACAGACTCGCCATCTGATCGATGAATGCACCGGTACCGCCGGCGCACGAACCATTCATGCGCTGCTCGATGCCGTTACTGAAGAACGTGATCTTGGCATCCTCGCCCCCCAACTCGATCGAGACGTCGGTGTGCGGCACGAACGTCTCGACCGCCTTGGTACAGGCGATGACTTCCTGCACGAACGGACATCCGATCATTTCCGCGACGCTCAGCCCGCCCGAGCCCGTAATGGTCAGCATCGTCGGCGTCGATGCCGGAAACATATCGCTCTGGTGAAGGTCGCGGATGCAGCGCACGACAGTTTGCCTGACTTCTGAAAAGTGCCGGATATACGTTTTGTACAGAATGTTAGCCTGCGGATCGATAGCGACGATCTTGACGGTGGTCGAGCCGATGTCGATGCCAAGGCGCAGACTTTCAGGCGACTGTTCGATGGGAATGTTTTCGTAAGACATTGTGTTCTTGCTTCGAGAATCTTTTCGCGATGGGAGCAATGGCAGATGGAACAGTCATTGCATTCCAACTTCCTGGGCGTTTGTGCCGTAACGGGCGGCTTGAATCCAAGCTAACAGTGTCTACGTGTCATGATGCGAAATTCGTCCATGGGGCTGATTGTGGTGGCGTGTGCTGCGGGCATGTGAAAACGGGAAGATGTCATCCAGCGGTTTGATCGTGCGATGTGCGCACGAGGCGTCGATGTAACGACTGATGCTCATCATAGAGCAAGGAATTGTTGAAAGCTGGATGAGTAATGCAAAGATTTGCGCAATCACAATGATCTGTATCCATTGGTGCAAGATATTGATACCCAGGTCTGTCTGTCAATGCGGGTGAGTGGAGTTATCTCATAGTTGAATAGACAGTAATGGTTCTAGCTTTGAGTTAAACGGCGTTTCTCCAAAGCTCCTTGCAGGTCGAAGCGGAAATTACGGTTGCTTTCCCCTGACCAGATAAAGAAAGTGATGAAAAAGCCGGATTCGCTCAGGAACGGACCGCCTGCACGCTACGGCTGACTGATAGTGATGGTGGATACGCGCCCGGTAGATAGGTGTATCGGCGGCGACGTTCCATTATGAGTGGAAGAAAAAGTACGCGGAGCCGGGCGTAAGCGGCCGCGCCAATTAAAACCGATTGGTAGATGAGGATGCGCGTCTGCGACGCGTTCTTCCGCCGGGCGATGCGGCAGGTATTCCGGCGGACATTTGGCCGTGCCATTGGAGATTGACGTTTCCAGCGGCTGAGTTTCTTGGCCGATGCTCATGCGAGGTTATCGCATGAACATCGATGGCCGCGTATCGTCGATCCGGCGATTCCCGGTTTGTGGGAATCATGAGTCGCCACGCTTCACCCGGTATCGTTGCCGATGTGAAAATGTGGGAACGGGCTATTTCCCGCTCAGTTTCGCATCTTTCCGGAGGGCGTCGGCTTTGTCGGTTTTCTCCCAGGAAAATGCCGTGGCGGTTTGTATTTTCCCGGAACCGTCGGAGTAGCGTATTTCATGAGGCTTACGGCCGAAATGACCATAAGTGGCGGTATGCCGATAAATCGGGTGAACCAGATCCAACATCTTGATGATGCCGTATGGGCGCAGGTCGAAATGCTTGCGGATCAATTTCTCGATCTGCTCATCCGGAATTTTTCCGGTGCCGAAAGTGGTGACGGAAATCGATGTCGGCTCGGCTACACCGATGGCGTAGCTCACTTGTACCTCGCATTTTTCCGCAAGGCCGGCAGCGACCAGGTTCTTGGCGACATAACGTGCGGCGTAGGCGGCCGAGCGGTCCACTTTCGAAGGGTCTTTTCCGGAGAATGCGCCACCGCCGTGGCGCGCCATCCCGCCGTAACTGTCGACGATGATCTTGCGCCCGGTCAGACCGCAATCACCAACGGGACCGCCGATGACGAAAATGCCGGTCGGGTTGATATGTATCCTGTTCTTCGGTAGCGCTTCCAGCCATTTTTTCGGTAGCACCGGTTTGAGAATGTACTCGTGTACCGCTTCGACAAGCTCTTTTTGCTTAATGCCAGGGTCGTGCTGGGTGGATAATACGACCGCGTCCAATCCAGTGATTTTGTCGTTCTGATAGCGCAGTGTGACTTGAGATTTCGCATCCGGACGCAACCACGGAAGCTTGCCGTTCTTGCGGACTTTTGCCTGTTGTTCGACCAGACGATGGCTGTAATGGATCGGGGCAGGCATCAATTCGGGAGTTTCATTGCAGGCATAACCGAACATCAATCCCTGATCTCCGGCACCTTGTTCTTCCGGCTTTTTCTGCTTTTTGGCGGTGCCGTCGACGCCCGCGGCGATGTCCGGTGATTGCTTGCCGATAAGATTGAGAATGCCGCAGGTATGGCCGTCGAAGCCGATGTTGGACGTCGTGTAGCCGATGCCATTGATGACATCACGCGCGAGCGTTTCGATATCGACCCAGGCGGTGGTCGTGACTTCGCCCGCGACAATGGCTACTCCGGTTTTCACCAAAGTTTCGCACGCTACGCGCGCGCGCTTGTCTTGAGCCAGGATGGCATCGAGCACGGCATCGGAAATCTGATCGGCGATTTTATCTGGATGGCCTTCGGAGACCGATTCGGAGGTGAACAGATAGCTGGACATTCGGCGGGTATCCTTTGTTATATCCCTCTATAGGGATAGAAAGATAGATGCGGATAATACATGTCTTGTGCGCCGTTTGCATGCTTTCACGCGTTTGGTTACCGCAATGAAGGATGAAGATGCATCCAACGAGTCTTCTCTTGCACCGGCACGTAGAACAGGTCGTGTGGAATGCTTGCCCGATTTCAATGGATAAGCGAGCGATTTATTTTCGTCCGTCGCGCGAATGCTTGAAAGCAATTGGCCGGCGAATCGTTATCGAATCGCCGGCCAAAGAGAGAGGGAGCCGTGCGTGTTTTATAACGAACAACTGGCACCGGTATTGCGGTTCCATGGCAGGCGCTGAAGTACGCAGGCCAAGGCGCAGGTGCCGCTGAAGCCGGCGAACATCAGTCCGGCGCCGATGAAACCCGGCAATAAATAGAACCAGGAAGAGACCAGGGCACCGAGCAAAGTACCCAGTAGCGCCAGGCTGCCGGCGACGATCTGTACCTGGCGCATGATGCTGATCGGTCCGGTGCCGCGATCGACGGGTAGTCCAGCGCGTTTCCAGGCATTGAGGCCGCCTTCGACGATGTAGGCCTCGCCCTGGGCCAAGGCTGTCAGACGTTGTTGCTGCGTGGTGGTGCGATGTCCGGATTGGCAGTAGAAAATCACCACGTCGGCACTCTGTCTGTTCAGTGGCACGTTGCCCCATGTCGACAGAGGGTAGGGGCGGGCTTGGGGGAGGTGGCTGCT
>JAITWM010000111.1 GCA_031285265.1 Lysobacteraceae bacterium | reverse complement strand
GTTGCCGTCGGTCGGCTTGTGGATTGGGGCAGCGTTGTTGCTGATTGTGATGGTGCCGCCGGTGATGATGGCGAGCATCGGTCGTGCCGAATATGCGCGGACTGAGGCGCAATCATCGCTGCGGCAGCAGGTGCAGGAAGGTATGGAAGGTGCCGCCGATTTAGCGGCAGCGGATCACACCGACTTCAAAATGATAATGATCGAGCGATGCAGCCGGACGCTGGAAGATACAGAGAATCGCGTACAAGCACATTTATCGCTGTCGACATTGTTGCACGGTGTGATCGTCGCGTTGGGATTGCCGGGATTGTTGTGGCTGGTGTTGGGGGCTGCCGTACAGGGACACGTGTCGGCACCGATGGCGGCCGCGTTGCTGTTTGCTGGCGTTGCCGTTTTTGAAGCCGCCTCCGGCGTCGGTCTTGCCTGGTTGTCGTTGCGTGCGTCGTTGATCTCGCTCGAACGTTTGCAGACGGTGGTTTCGAGGCCGCCTGTCGTATCGGATCCGAAACACCCGATGGCACTACGGGGACAAGCGGATTTATGCCTGGAAAACGTCTCGATGTCATGGAACGATTCAAGCGCACGCCTCGTCCTCGATGACATCAGTTTGCGAATTCCTTACGGCCAGCGAATCGTGATCCGTGGCGACAGCGGCACCGGGAAATCGTCGTTGTCACTGCTGCTGCTGCGCTTGCGCGACCCGGATGCCGGGACGATTCGTTACGGCGGCATCGACCTGCGGCAGATTGCCCAGGATGATTGGCATCGCCATATCGCATGGCTGCCGCAGGAGGCGACCATATTTGCCGGTACGGTCCGCGATAATCTCCTGATCGGCGATCCTGTGGCCGATGAAGCAAGATTATGGTGGTCGTTGCGGCAAGTGCTGTTGGAGGACGCGATACGCCGGTTCGCCGATGGACTCGATACCTGGTTGCTGGAAGGAGGCGTCAACCTGTCGGCCGGGCAGGCGCGCCGCTTATCCATCGCCCGCGCTTTGTTGCGGGATGCCCCCATCATGCTATTGGATGAACCGACGGAAGGTCTGGATTCGGATACGGCGGCTACCGTATTGAGAAACCTGGCTGACGCATGCAATGGACGCAGCCTGGTGATGATCAGTCATGATGAATTGCCTGACGGCGTAGCCCACGTACACTATCTGCTGCGTGATGGAAAATTACTGACTATTCAGTGAGATCCGATCATTGCCTCCGCATATGCGGTCTTGGGTCATGAGCAGTACGACGGCCATTCTCAAGACCGGCGCCAATCGATAAACGCGGAGAAGCGTTGGAAAATGCTAAGGGCGACCGCAGCGCATTGAGCCGGCCGGTATTGCCGGCTGATTGTGGCTGGCATAGGCCCTCGCTTCGCTGCGATCGACTCACTGGTAGCCGGACCTGTTAGAAGAAAGCGCGGACGCCGAATGCTACCGCACGTCCGGGCAATGGCACATAGTCCCGCAGCAACGAAGTATGCGGTCTGGCCGCTCTGTTGGTCAGATTGTTGCCATTGAGAAATATCTCCCAACGATGATCGGGACCGCGGCCCCACTGATAAGCCAAGTGTGCATCGATCAAGGTATAGCCAGGGCTGGGGCGCTCATGGGGAGCGAGGTCGTTTTGTTTTTGGTAGCGTATCGCGCCCAGCGAGGCACGAAAGCCGCTAAGCTCCCAACTCAGATCGGCGCCGAAACGTGCCGGAGCGATACGCGGCAAGTAGCCGCTGTTGCTCAACGTCACATGGTGATCGTGCTGATGATTGCCATGCGGAACCGGTACATCGATATGTCGGACGCCGTTTCCATTGAGTTTGGCTTGCACATAATCGCCATAGACGCGCAGATCCCAACGCCCTGCCTGAGCCGAGTCGGCCAGATGGAATATGGCTTCGGCCTCGGCGCCTTGGAATACGGCGTCCTGTTGAGTCCAGAGCCGGACGGGAAGAGCGTCTGCCTCGATTCCGGTATCGGCCAGATAAATGAAGTCTTTGAATTGCGTTCGATATACCGAAAATTTGAAATCGGCGTAGCTGGTATGACGGTGTAATCCGATCTCGGCGCGCTGTCCGCGTTCGGTATCCAGACGCGGATTTCCGATTTCCAGGGAACGAGTAGCGACGTGGATGCCTGCGGAGTACAACTCCTCATTGGTGGGTGCGCGTTCTGATCTGTCCAGTCCGGCTCGCAGCTTGACGTTGTCGTTCAGATGCCAGATGCCGGCGGCGGACAAGCTGAGTGCGTTGAAGTTGCGGTCACGAAAGTGAGCGGGAGGTTTTAGATTGATGTGATCGTATCGTCCGCCCAACTCCAATTTGAGCGGGCCGAATTGCCTGTCTTGCAGCACGAACAATCCTATATTCCGCGTTTTGGTGTCGGGGACGAACGCTTCGCTGCCTTTGGCCTTGAAATCGGAATGAGCAAATTGCAGTCCGAATGCACCGTGCCATCCGCCGATTTCCTGCTGTACCGCTTCCAGACGTCCTTCGATTCCTTGGTTGGTGAAGCGTGTAGCGGCTAGTCCATCCTCAAGCTCAACATGCTCGTAGTCCGCATAGCCCATGCGTAGATTGATGTCTTTCAGCCACGCCGCCGGGTCACGAAGCCCAGCTTTCAAGTCGATACGATTTTGAACCAGATCGATACGTACACGGTCTTCGTCAGCATATTCGCGATCGTGGTCATGGTCATAACCGTGGTCATCATCAGAATGGAGATGAGCGCCGCCAGGTATGCCGTAATTGCTGCGGTATGTGCTGACTGCAAGGCCGAAATTGCCGCCTGTGCCAAGCCAGGAAGCTCCGACTGCCCCGGCTCGAGTTTTAATCGAACTGTTGTCCAGGCGATTCCGATTCCACGGCCGATTCTCCTCCGAACGAAGCGCGCGTGTCAGGCTGTAGCCTGGAATATCGTAATCGTCGGTGTTGCGAATCAGTCCGTCGACATGCAGCACCCAGTTCCCAGTGACGCCATCGAGGCGGAACATTCCGGTTTTTTCGTTGTTGACGGTGTTGCCGCGAATTTCCGCACGGCCACTGAGCGGCCGATCGGGAATGTTCCGAGCAATCCTGCCGTCGACGATATTGATTGCACCGCCGATTGCGCCACTACCGAACAATAGCGTTGCCGGTCCTTTCAATACCTCGATTTGGTCGGCTAGAAAGGGTTCGATACTGGTGGCATGGTCCGCGCTGACCGTAGAGACATCCATGGTACCGATGCCATTGGAGAGGATTTGCACCCGTGGACCTTCCTGTCCGCGAATGATCGGTCGTCCGACCCCCGGACCAAAATAACTGCTTTGTACTCCGGTGAGCTTGGAGACCGTATCCCCCAATGTGGCGGATTTGGCGATATCAAGCTGTTCGCCATACAACACTTCGACCGGGCGCGCCAAGGACTCCGCATCGCTTTGTAACGGAGTGGCGGTAACGGTGAGCGCAGGAAGATCCGCCGGTTCGTGGGCCTCTATGGATGCCGAGGCTAATAAAGCGGGTATCAGCGCGATGGTAAGGCGATGAGGAGCGTGCAGGCGTAAATGACGAAGTCTTGTAGTGTTCATGAAATATCGGGTAGTTCCAATCAGTCCAAGCGGCTGCGAAGCTGCGTAGAATAAAAAGATTGCAGGTTTATGGAAATGTTATAATATAATACAAGGCGGTAAGTAAAGGTTGGTCGATACTGTGCATTTCGCCATTCGCCAAATACTGGATCGGTTCGGTGCGACCGGCTCGCTGCTGTGTGCGGTGCATTGCGCGCTGACTCCACTGGTGTTGGCGGCATTGCCGTCGTTGGGATTGGGGCTATGGGCGCATCACGGGATCGAGTTCGGGTTGGTGATGTTCGTGACGTTGCTGGGGTTATCCAGTCTTATCTGGGGATACCGCACCCATCGTGTTTTTCGTGCATTGAAGCTTTTGCTGGTCGGCTTGACGATACTGTGGATGGGTATTTTTCTTCGGCCATTGCATGAAGCAGTAGTGCCGCATGCGATCACAATGACAACGGGCGGCATTTTGGTCGCAACTGCGCACTTGCTCAATTTACGATTGAATCGCCGCTGCTCTGTGTCAGGCTGTGCGCATTGACTGTCACGTGCTAGGCTTTGCGGTCCGGTCATGTGGCATTGCCGCGTGCATATCATCGAAATCAGGAGTCAGAGAATGGGCAAAGGTGATCGTAAGACGGCCAAGGGCAAGCGCTATGTTTCCAGTTATGGCAATGTACGCTCGCGCGGAATCGTCAAAGCGGCGGTCAGTGCGGCCGCGCCTGTAGTAAAGAAGACTGTCGTCAAGGCTGGCGCAAAGAAGACTGTAGCCAAATAAATAGTGAGAAAGGCAGAATCAAGCGGATCAAGCGATTCGCTGCCAGCGCGGCGCCCGAGAGGCGCCGCATCTGTTTGCGGATTCACTGCGTCCGGTTTGGAAAAGGACGCCGGTTAGATCGCGTATCTTTCTCTTTTTCATGATGATTGCCGATGAAACGATGCCGCTATGCCGCTATGCCGCTATCCGTGCGAACCGAATAGTGCATGAGGCGAGCACGTACTGGAATGACGCTCCGCGATTGGTCAAGCAAAGAACACGGTGAGCGGGGAGTCGGCAATAAAGAAGGCTCGCGCGGAAACTGACGGCGCGAGCGGTTCCATCGATATCGTTAACCGATGCGAATGGTATTCGATATATACCGATGCCGTATCCTGTACTGAGTCGGTTACGGCATACGGTATATAACCGGAATCTCAGCGGCCGCCGGAGTCGGCGCGACGGCTGGATTCGAATAGGAACCATGTTCGCCGTTCGGTTTCGTCGATCCAGCCCTCGATCAGACTGGCGCTGGCAATATCTCGGTAGTTGTCGCAGATTTCGTGCATTTCGCGCAGACGGGCGGCCAGTACTTTGTTGTCTTCTCGCAACTCGGCCAGCATGCCGGATGGTTCGACATAGTTGGCATCATTGTCCAGGATGCGTTGCAGCCGTGCGATATGACCGATTGAGCGTAACGTGTTGCCACCGATCTTGCGGATGCGCTCGGCAATAGGGTCGGTCATGGCGAACAACTGCTCGGCCTGTTCGTCCAGCAGTAAGTGATAGTCGCGGAAGTTGGGGCCGCTGACATGCCAATGGAAGTTCTTGGTTTTCATGTACAGCGCGAACACGTCGGCCAAAATGGAGTTGAGAGCGGCGCTGATATCACGGGTTGCCTTGGGGCTGAGATCGGTAGGGGTCGTAAGCGCTGAGGCTGGAAGTTTCTTGGGAGAACCATCTTCTTTTTCTGGGGTTTTTTTCATCATCTGTCTCCTGATCAAAGTATGTAGAGCATACAAGGAATTCCGTAGTCGGAAAGGTGACGGTTACAACAAACGACTTTACCAGTTCTGTCGACATCAGGATGAAACAGAACAAAATAGGATCGTTTCTGGCACATTATTTTGAGGTTATCGCATAAAACGAAAAAGTTGTTCCTCGTAACGATGATTTTCCAGGAAACTTTCGCTTGATGGCGTTAACTCCATGTGATGAAAGGGTTGATTGCCGGAGACGTGTGCAGGAAGTGTCCTCGTAGAATCATGCTGCAAAACGCTATCGAGAATGCGGCGAGAATTTTCAGTGCGTCTCAACGGCTTGTGCCATCGTTGCGATGTTTTCAATGATACGGATGTATCCGATCCAAATAGGATCGCTGTGTGGGAAATATCGTACGAGCGATGCGGTTGAATCGGTTGCATGCCGCAACGGGATTCAGGCATCGAGAGCGTTTCTCGTAGGAGGGGAGGAGCCGAGCGGATAGCGGCGCTTGGCTCCGATGCGAATCAAATCCTTTCCATGACGGATTGAGTGGCGGCCTCGGTGGAGACGCTGGTTCCGCCGCGAGCCAGGTCGGGTGTGAATACTCCGGCTTTCAGCGATTCATCGACAGCGCGTTCGATCGCTGCTGCTTCATCGTCCATGCCGAGTGAATGCCGTAGCAGCATCGCAGCACTGAGGATGGTGGCGTAAGGATTGGCAATTCCTTTTCCGGCGATGTCCGGCGCCGAGCCGTGAATAGGCTCGTACAGGCCGGCTTGCCCTTCGCCTAGTGAGGCGGAAGGCAGTAACCCCAATGACCCTGCCAACATGGAAGCTTCGTCGGTGAGAATGTCTCCGAACATGTTTTCAGTGACGATTACGTCGTAATCACGCGGCCTGGCCAGCAGTAGCATGGCCATCGAATCGACCAGTTGATGTTCGAGTTTGACGTCCGGAAATTCTTCACTGATCACTCGTGCGGTGACTTCGCGCCACAGGCGCGAGGTTTCGAGCACATTGGCTTTATCGACGGAAACCAGATGCCCGCGGCGTTGCCGCGCCAGTGTGGCAGCGGTGCGGACGACACGCTCGATTTCCAATTGGCTGTAGCTGCATAGATCGCTGGCACTGTCCGTGGTGCGTTTCTTTTCGCCGAAATAAATACCGCCGGTCAGCTCGCGTACGACCATGATATCGACATCTTGCAGCAACTCGGACTTGATAGGCGATGCGTCGAGAGCGGCTGGATGTGGGCGTACGGGGCGGAGATTGGCGAACAGACCGAGCGCGCGGCGGATCGCCAACAGCCCTTGCTCGGGACGGACTTTGGCGCTGGGGTCGGACCACTTCGGCCCGCCGACTGCACCCAGCAAAACGGCGTCAGCTTGTTTTGCCGCGTTCAAGGTCGCGACCGGCAGCGGCTCGCCCGTCTTGTCGATGGCGATGCCGCCGATGTCGCATTCGTGGAAATCAAACTGGTGTCCGTAGCGTTGCGCGACGGATTGCAGAATGGAAACAGCGGCAACGGTGACTTCAGGGCCGATGCCATCACCGGGGAGAACGACGATAGTGGCGTGCATGATAGGAGATATGACTTGTTATCGTTTGATGGAAAAGGCGACAAGTGTCGCACAAGCAGCGCACGCTCGCGAATACGGCCGTTTCCGGATCGGCCGTCCGACTTCAGGCCCCCTTGGGGGCGATGATGATTTTCAGCGGCAATTGCGCCGAAAGCGCCTCCAGTTCCTTTTCCATCGCCTCTGGATTACCGATCCGGCCTTCGGGGTCGTAAATAAAGCACACGAGCATCTTGCAATACGGCTGTGCGCTGTAATGCAGGAGATCGGTTGAAATCTGCATTCGCAGATCCGAGGGCTTGAGCGACGACGAGGTCTTCTTGACGTCCACCACGATCCCCGCTGATTCGATCAGGCTGTTGCGTTTGCTTGATCCTGCGGCATACCCCGGCGTCCACTCTTCTGAGCGTGCATCGGGGAAGTGCAGCTTCAGCAGCGCCAGAAACAGATCCTGGACATCGTACTCATCCTCGATCTCAAGGCTGGGACGATGATTGTGGCGGTCGCGCAATTGTCTGGAAACGGTGTTGAACCTGAGACAGATCAATTCAATCAGCGATAACGCTTCCGATTGCGGTGCGCGGGATGTTTCCATATCGGTGCTGACACCGGCGTCATTGCCATTGGTTTTGCCACGCACCTTGGAGCCGTTGGCGTTATCAGCGCGCTCAACGTTCGCATTAGAGACGGAAGCCGGCATCCCGGTATTGGCAAACGAAATGGTGCTACCGGTGACTGGCGGCACAGCGGCCGATGCAGTAGCGGCGACGCTGACAGAGCTAGGCTTATCGTCATTGCTGTCGCCATACTCCTTGTATCGATCGATGATGGTCTGCAAAAGCGATTGCGCCGCATCC
>JAITWM010000106.1 GCA_031285265.1 Lysobacteraceae bacterium | reverse complement strand
GCATTGTCCATGTCGGCATGTGCGACTACGATAAGTTCTGCCGACTCAACATGTGCCGTATCAGAATTGGCTCCTTTGTTTAATAGAACATAACGCCCGTCCTCAGTCAGAATATGCTCAAGGTCAAGGGCGCTATATGTACGACCAGAAAACAAAGGAGCCAATTCTGATACGGCACATGTTGAGTCGGCAGAACTTATCGTAGTCGCACATGCCGACATGGACAATGCGCAGCACAATATACCGATAGACAACCACGCTTTATTAACGAAAGCTCTGCGTATATTCATTGATATCTTTCTCCAATATTTCCGGCAAAGCAAATGTCATATACGGTATTGTCTTTTTATATTTCCGCTCATCCAAATGTATCATCTAGTATTTTCATAACTCATTTCACTATTAACATCATCGATGACAGGAAGATCTTCATATTCAGGAGGAACTAAAAATCCTACCGGTTTCAGATATTCCACCACTGCGGAAGCACCTACTGTGGTCACATTGATATAGTAATTACCCTGATTGCCGCCCAGCGCAACAATCCGTCCCGTACTCGTCTTGCCGATGATGAAAGCGACATGACTGAAATTGAATACTACGATGGCACCAATATAAGGCTTGCCTTTTCCGGTGCCATGAGTTTCGCCTTCAGGCCACGCATCTGATTTCCAATTGTAAGCGCGCGCTGGTATTGGATTGGAATTAGCATAATTGGCCTTTTCCATACACCAGTTAACAAACGATGCACACCAAGGATCGCTCGAATCGGAACCAGCCATGTTGGTTGTGTTGTGATATGCACGGATCGCGGAAGCAAGCGGTTCATCCGTTTCTTTGATTCCTTTATATTTCTCATATTCTTCCCAGGCGTATTTGAGCCAGGGCGGCATTGTTTCCCGAGTACTGAAATTCGCAATAATCCCAATGGGATGGAAATGATGCACCCGGATCGATTCGGGGAAGCCATGCTTGCCCCTGACCTGATCCCACCAGCGTAGGCGGGCGATGCGCTGCTTCTCCTGTTCCCAGTCCGGCTTGTCGGACGGCGGCATCTTCTCGTCGAGTTCGTTCCAACGCGCCATCGGCAGACCCCATTCGCTGTCGTGCTCGATGATCAGCCGCGACAATGATTGCGCCAGCCACGGCTTACGCAATGCCTGGCGCAGTTCTTCCGCCGTCAGTTGCCCATCCTTGATTGTGTCGATCATCTCATACAGCTTGGTGAACAACTGGCCACTTTCGGCTTGCCGGCCTTCCGCGCGCATGGCTGCCTCTTCGGCCGGTTGCGCTTGCCGCTGTTGCGTGATCCGCCGGGCATACAGCGCCGACGGCGTGGCGTCGTCCGGCCGCACCTGCTCGAATCCCGGCCAGTCCCACGGCGAGCACAGGCTGACTTGCGGGTGATCCTTTTCGCGTGCCCAGCCGCTGTACGTGCCGCCGTTGGCGGTACCGATGTCCACTTCCCACCAGCGCGTGCCGTCAGCTTCGGTCGTCTGTTTCAACAACTTGATCGGAAGCACTCGCAAATAGGCCGCCTCTGGCGCTTGCGCGTTGCCCGTCCGCAATGGAAAGGCACTCCAGGCGGGAATGCTCCGTGTGGCCATCACGGTTGACTGGCCGCCCAACGCCGTGCGTTCGACCCACAACGGATCGCCCGACAACCGCAACACCTTACGGTTCGGGTACTGCTGCTTGGCGTCACTGCTGAGCGCGTTGAATGCTTCCACCGCCAGTTCGGAACTGCCGTCCTGCTTGACCGCTCCGAACAGAATACTGCCATCGGCGTAGGTGTTCGTTGCTGATTGATAGCCGCTCAGGGCCGTGCGCGCGACTGTCGCGAACTGGCCGCGCCGGACTTGCACCCAAGTACCTTCCTTTGGCAAGGTGCCGACGACAGCCAGGCCTTCATTGACCGCGATCGTCTGGTCGGCTACGGAGGGATGGACTAGCTTGGCCTTAGCGTCAATCTTCAGCAACGTCTTTTGCTTGGCCTCCAACTGTGCCGCACGAGCACGGCTCTGCACGATGAAAGTAGGCACGTCCGCACTGCCGAATATTTCCAAGTGCGATAACGGCCGTTCACGCGTGCAGGTTTCGCTCATCGGATGGGTATCGAGATAGCGCTTGTATTCCCCGAGGTGACCGATCAGTTCTCCGGCCTTGATCGCGACTGGAGTGGGCGGGATATACACCGTGTCGCACTGTGCCGGCTCGGTCGGCGCAGGGTCTAACTCCTTAAAATAAACCCAGCCCAACGATGCGTCGGCCGTGGCTTGGGCCGGGAGTACCGGTGTCATCCGTCCACTGTCAATGCGGGCAACTTTGCGCCAAGCGCCGGTGCCGGTCTCCATCGTGATCTTCGTCCCCGGCGGCAGCCAACCGATCAAGGGGGTGTTGCCACTATTGCCCCGCCGGACGTTCAGACCCTTGCGGCTGCTTTCTTCGGCACTGGGATAAGGATTGGTGTCGACCGCCTTGCTTCCGACGGTGTAATGGGTGTCATCGACGCGGTCGAGTTCCTTGATGAACACCCAGCCGTTGGGTGCCTCCTGCCCGGCTTTCTGCGTGGAGTCCGGGCGCATCGCGCCCAAATCGATCGAGACGATTTTCCGCCACTGTCCGGTTCCAGCCTCGACGGTTACTCGTGTGCCCGGCTCAAGCCAGCCGATGCGCACACTACCCGAACCATTCTGGCGGACATTGGCGCCCTTGACCTTGACGATCGGATCCGGATCGGTGGCTTTGCCGCCGACCACGCGCTGGGTGTCGCTGTCGCCCCAGAACTTGGGCCGCGGCAGTTTCGCGTCGGCCTGGTAACCGACCCAGTCGAGCAAGTGCATATACAGACTGTAGATGACCAGCGAGGGTTCCCGAAGCGGCGGAGCGGCGGACGAACCACTGGTAGTAGGTGCCGTCGTCGCAGCTGGCGCTGGCGGCAGTTGCAGGCGGTGCCGGACCAGGACGAAGCCGCTGGAATATGGTGCCTGCCCGCAATGGTAATCCGTTTTGGGGTAACGATTGTCGATGCGGTAAGCGATCACCTCGCCGTCGGCGATGCAACGGATGCCGGCGCTCTGTAACAGCGTCACGCCAGTCTGCTTGTCGAAGTGAATGCCCCCATGCCATTGGGCGTTGTTGCCAATCGGGTAAAACCCGTCGCTAGCGTTGGACAGCGCCAGGAAATAATGCTGCGGATCGGTGACCTCGACCGCCTTGGGCGCATCGGCCGTGGAGGTGTCGGCCTTGGGAAACGGATAAACAAATCGCTTCAGCGGCAACGGGTCCTTGACCTCGGTTTCTGCGCCTGCCATGAAAATGTACCTCCCTTAAGAATATGCGGGCGCTGCTATACGAGTGTTGTGACAGCGCATGATAAAGATGGATGGTCGGCAATCAGCCAGAGAAGTCCAGCATTCGCCGCGGTTCCAGATGCACCAGACCGTCTGGAAGGTTCATACTAGTGTTGCCGCTGTCCGGCCCCGTGAACGGTTGCTGGCTGGCCCTG
>JAITWM010000090.1 GCA_031285265.1 Lysobacteraceae bacterium | reverse complement strand
TTTCCCGGCACACCAGTCGCTGTCCTGCACACCAGCCGCGACGGCCATTGGTGGTTCGTCGCGAGCGAACGTTACAGCGCCTGGATCGAACAACGGCGGATCGCATTGGGCGATGCAGTGGAGGTGTTTCGGTATGCGGATTCACCGCCGCCCTATCTCATCGTGACCGGCGCGGCAGTGGAAACGGTTTTCACTCCCGAACGTCCTTCGTTGTCGAAACTGCGTTTGGACATGGGCGTGCGCTCGCCGCTGTTGCCGAACCGGCAGCATACCGTCAATGGTCAGCATCCGTTTACCGCATATACCATCGAACTGCCCGAGCGGCGGGCGGATGGAACGCTGCGGCTGACCCCGGCATTGATTCCGAGAAGCGCCGATGTCGCGACAGACTATCTACCGCTGACGCCGCGCAATCTGTTGACTCAGAGTTTCAAGTTCCTCGGCGAACGTTACGGCTGGGGCCATGCCTACGAAGGCCGCGATTGCAGCGGTCTCGTCTCGGAGATATATGCCAGTTTCGGCGTGCTGCTGCCACGCAATACCGGCGATCAGGCCGCCAGTCCGGCGCTGAACCGGATTGCATTCGATACGCCTGTTTCCCATGAACAGCGTCTGCAAACGATACGCGCGCTGCAAGTCGGCGATCTGGTCTACATCCCCGGCCATGTCATGCTGGTGATCGGTCATGCCGACGGCATGACCTGGGTGATCCACGACACGGTCGGCGTCACTTATCTCGATGATGACGGCCAGCCGCAACGCATCACGCTCAACGGCGTTTCCGTGACGCCATTGGAACCCCTGCGCGTATCCGCCACCGAGAGCTACATCGACCGGATCACCGCCATTCAGCGCCTTCGCCCTTGAAATGGACGAAGAAGCAAATCATCGGCATTCGAATCGGTGCCGAGCGCATTTCACCACCGACGCCATGCAAAAGATACCGATCGCCTCAGTCTCGGGTCGAAACGGCGCCGCATTCTCCAGGAGCGGCAGACGGCTGCCGTTGCTGACCGCAGTGCCGCCGCATTTCTGTGCCGTTCCGGCCCGAGCGCGATGCTCATCAAACTCTCCGCCGTTACCCGTATCCTTTTCCGGCTGACGGACTACTCCCATCGACACGATGACCAAGCGCCGCGCGCGATAACGAATTTCAAGAGATGCGTGAAAAACGAAAACGGCGCAGCGCCGCCAAGAAACGATGCATCATCTGATGCAGATGCATACGAAAAAACTGCCGCCGATCCCTCGAACCGGCCGGACCGGAATCAACTGATCGCAACGCGCGCTTGCCGAGCCGTCAGAACCGAGCATCCGCAGGCGAGCTTGTCGCCGTGCCGCGCCACCGGCTGATCATCGACGATCATCGTCGCATCGCCGGTCACGATGGGATATACGCCTTTGTGCGCCGGGCAAGTCGCTTGATCGCCGATTCGCGCCACCGGTTTGCCGTCGATATCGGAAAATATCGACCCGGTAATTACTTGACCGCCGCTGCTGGTAGGATCACCAAGCACGATGCATAACCTTGCCATTCCTCATCCCTTTGTCCATTCGGATAATGGATTATCTTCCGCATCTTGTGTGAGTTCAATCACATCATTCCGAATAAGCGCGGCGTTCCGGGACGCATTCACGATCCGGCCGGAATCCATCTGCGGCCATCGGATGGTCACGACCGATTCCGATGGAGAATCGAAAGAAAATTCTTATCGCTTCATTGAATGCATGAGTCACAATCGTTCGACACGGCGTGAAACGACTGCGGTATCGTGGACCGCGCGGCTCCGATGATGCTCCATCCATCTCATGGATTTTCTTCCTATGACTCGCCCGACTTCATTCCGCTTTCGTTCCGCCTCATCGTGGATGCTCCTGGGAATATGGTTTCTGGCAGCCGCGGCCACGGCCGACCATCGCGACCGCAGGGAATCATCGGGGATGTCCGATCCTCCCGGAACTTTCGCATCGCAGCACGGCCTCGCCGCGCCGCCGGACGATGCCGGAACCGGTCAAGACGCGTCCCCATCGCTGCGGATGGCCGCAGATACGTCACTAGTAGATGATCCCAGCCATATCCCGGCATCGCAGCAACGCATCATCGTGATCACGGCCGATTGGAATGCCAACCAGGGCTTCCTGTACAGGTACGAGCGCACGGGCGCCGGAGAATGGCACGCAATGGGAGCGCCGATCGCCGTCTCGATCGGCCGCAAAGGCAGCGCCTGGGGAACCGGCCTGCATCCACCGCAAATCCAAGAACCACGGAAACAAGAGGGCGACGGCCGCAGTCCGGCCGGTATCTTCGCCATCGGTACGGCGTTCGGATATGCCGCCAGCGCCGACACGGCCATGCCGTACCAAGCGATGCGCAACACGCACTACTGCATCGATGTCCCGGATTCGCCGCTATACAACCGTATCGTCGATGCCGACGAGGCCGGCTCCGCCGCTGTCGCTGGCTCGACCGAGCCAATGCGATTGGATCTGCGCCGCGCCGGGGACTCGCGATATCGCCTCGGCCTGGTCATCGAACACAATCCCGAGCGCATTCCCGGCGGCGGCAGTTGCATCTTCGTCCATTTACGCCGTCATCCGTCCGAGACGACCGCCGGTTGCACCTCGATGGACGAAACCGATATGCACCGGCTGTTGCATTGGCTGCAACCGGACGCCCATCCGCAATTCATTCTGCTTCCCAGGCCGCAATACGACCGATGGCGAACGGCTTGGGAGTTGCCGGAACTCGACAACGGCGGCCAATGAACGACCGGCACACACCGCCACCCTCGCCACCCGGCCTCGATGCATCGTCCGGTCTGGTCCGCGTGGTCGGACGTTGGCAGATCCTTGGATTGTCGCTCAACGACGTAGTCGGCAGCGGCATTTACCTGTTGCCGGCGGCCGCTTACGCGCTACTGGGGCCATCCAGCATCTGGGCGATCGTTCTGGCAGGCCTGGCAGTGGCGTTGCTGGTGTTGTGCTACGCGCAGGCCGCCAGTTATTTCGACGAGCCCGGCGGCAGCTACCTGTACGCACGGGAAGCCTTCGGCCGTTTTGCCGGTTTCGAAGTCGGCTGGATGATCTGGCTGACCCGGATCAGTTCCGCCGCCGCGCTCAGCAATGGTTTGGCCGATGCAGTCACCTATTTCTGGCCGGCGGCCGCAAACGGCCCGGCCCGGTGGACGGTAGTCGCCGGCTCATTGGCTATACTCACCGGCATCAATGTCGTCGGCGTGAGATCGGCGGCACGCGCGGGCGTGGCGTTGGCGATCGGCAAACTGCTGCCGTTGCTGTTGTTCATCGCCATCGGTTTGTTCTATGTGGACTGGTCGATGGCCGTCTCCGGCCACATACCGCATTCCGGCGATGTCCGGAAAATGGGTGAAGCCGCGTTGTTGCTTCTCTATGCTTTTGCCGGTTTCGAGAATATCCCGGCCGCAGCTGGCGAATTCAAGAATCCACGCCGCGACATCCCATTCGCACTGATAACGATGATCGTGACCGTCACGCTGCTTTATGCCTTGGTCCAATGCGTGGCGCAAGGAACATTGCCCGGACTCGAACAATCGGCCACGCCACTGGCCGACGCCGCCGGCCACTTTGGCGGCGAAACGCTCGCTTTGCTGTTGACGGCAGGCGCGGTGGTCTCGATCCTAGGCACCAACAACAACACGATGATGTTCGGTCCCAGATTTCTATATGCGCTGGCGCAGGACGGCTATGGTCCGCGTTTTCTGGCAGCGGTACATCCTCGCTTTCATACGCCAGCCGCGGCGATCATCACGCAAGGCCTGCTGGCATTGGCGCTGGCGATCACCGGTTCGTTCGTGCAACTGGCTCTGCTGTCGATGGTGACGCGCATCCTCGCCTATATCGGCACGGCCGCCGCCGTGCTGGTGTTGCGTAAACGCTATGCCGATCGTCCCGAAGCACTGCGCCTGCCCGGCGGCCCGGCGATTCCCGTCGCGGCGTTGCTGCTGACATTGGCATTGCTGTTCAGCGCGCGCTGGGAAAATCTGCTCGCCGCCGGTATCGCGGCACTGGTGGGCGCAACCGTCTATTTCTGGCCAACCAAACGGCACGGCTGAACCCGGCCGTTCGCTCCGGCCGCATGGGATACTTCATTCCTCCCGTTGCGATACCGTCCCCCTGTCAGTCGTCCTGCCGATTCCGGCCAGGAAACAACACCTTGGTAAACCCGAATCGGCTGAAATCGCGTATCCGCGACGGATACAACCGTCCGATCAGATGATCGCATTCGTGCTGGACCACGCGCGCGTGGAAACCGTCTACCTCATGTTCGATCGCATTGCCAGAAGGATCGAAACCGCGATAGCGGATATACCTGTACCTCGGCACCATGCCACACAACCCCGGCACCGACAGACAACCTTCCCAACCCTCTTCCATCTCGTCGGACAGCGGCGTGATCGTCGGATTCAGCAAAACGGTGCGAGGCACTACCGACGCATCCGGATAGCGCTCGCTTTTTTCGAGTCCGATAATCACCAATTGCAGGCCGACGCCGATCTGCGGCGCTGCCAACCCTACTCCGTCGACGGCGTGCATGGTCTCGAACATATCGGCAATCAACGCGTACAACTCCGGCGTATCGAATGCCTGGATCGGTTCGGCAATTTCGAGCAAACGCGGATCGCCCATTTTCAGGATTGGATGAATCATGTCGTCACCGGTTCCGGCGGCAAGCCGAAGACCTGCCGCAAATAAGCCAGATATCCTGGATCGTCGCACATGGCCTTGCCGGGCGAATCGCTGAGTTTGGCGACAGGCTGACCGTTGCAACGGACCATTTTCAGCACGATCTGCAATGCCGGCGGCCCCAGATCGTTGGTGAGATTGGTTCCGATGCCGAACGATACCCGGCAACGGCCGCGAAAATGCGAATACAGCTTCATCACCTTGTCGAAATCCAGGGCGTCGCTGAACACCAGCGTCTTATTGCGCGGGTCGACCCGGTGCGCGCGCAGGTGCGCAATCACCCGCTCGCCCCACTCAAACGGGTCACCGGAATCATGGCGCATCCCATCGAACAACTTGCAGAAATACAGATCGTAATCGCGCAAGAACGCATCCAGCCCGACCACGTCCGACAGCGCGATGCCGAGATCACCGCGATATTCGCGCGCCCATGTTTCCAACGCCACCGCCTGCGAATCGCGCAGCCGCGGTCCCAGCGCTTGAAACGCCTGCATCCACTCATGCGCCATCGTACCCAACGGCGTCAGTCTCAGATCGCGCGCGAACATGACATTGCTGGTACCGACGAACTGCGCCCCCAGTGTATCGCTCAATATCGACAGCACTTCCGCGTGCCATGCACGCGAATAGCGCCGGCGCGTACCATAATCGGCGATGCCGCAATCGGCATAGCCCTCCGAATCCTTTAGCAACGCGATCTTGGCTGTCAATCGGCGCCGGCCCTCCTCGTGGTCCGGTCCCCTCGAAGTATTGCGAAACCAGACTTCGCTGATGATCGCCAGCAACGGAACTTCGAACAGGATCGTATGCAACCACGGCCCTTGAATGCTCAGCTCGATTTCACCGGGAGCATCGGCCGACGGCCGCAGGGTGATGTACTTTCGATCCAGATGGAACAATCCGAGAAAATCGACGAAGTCCGGTTTGATGAAACGTAAGCTGCGCAGATATTCCAATTCCCTTTCGTCGAAATGCAACCCGCACAGATGATCGATCTCGGCGGAAATCTGATCGAGATGGCGGGCAAGATCTACGTCCGGCGTCCGGCACTTGAACCGATACTCGACCTGGGCGGCAGGGTGTTGATGCAATACCGCCTGCATCATCGTGAACTTGTACAGGTCGGTGTCGAGCAGGGACTGGATGATCATTGGCTTCGAAATCTGCAATAAACGAGACCTGGATGTCTACAGCATACTCCTACTCTTCGTTGCCTTCCTCACAATGCGAATGAATCCTTCGGACACCTCTCCCGCCTGCCTCGTGGCAGCTCCAGGCCGTCGATACGGTACCGGCGTCATAGGTTATAAGCCATTCAGATTCAGATTTTTCCTACACGTTTTACAGAATTTTCCAGACAGAAAATCTGAATTTTACACGTTATGATATTCCGTATCACGTCGCCTGCCTCCTACACAAGCGCTATGCCCAGGAACCCGGCATGTACGAAAACCTGCCCTTGCATAACGCGCTAACGTCGCAACCTGCAATTGGACGACGTGCAGCGATTGTACCGGATCGATCTTCCGGGAGGCGAGCGGGCGCTGATGGAACTGTTGATTTCCATTCCACATCCGCCTCGGAGTTTGGGACTCAAAAGGTATATTTGGTAGTGAATTGCACGCGGGTGATATCGCCTTTATCCCCGCTTTTCACTTCACGCCGTCCGTACATCAACTCGGCGCCAAGATCGATTTTCGGCAACGGCGAATAGAACACGTTGGCGCGAATGCTCTGCACCGTTTTGGTGATGTCGTTCCCGAACGGATTCGACGCGATATCGTCAAAATAATAATCGCTACGCGCGTAGATGAGATTACTGCGCAGTTTCGGAGTGAAATGATGATGCCAGCCGACATATCCAGCGAGAGAGTCGATCGTATCGAGTTCCCCATCGACGTTCAGCGTTGCGTCGCTCTGGATGGCCAATCCGATGTATCGGCTAATACCGCGACCGGCGCTGAACTGATAACGAATATCGTCGCTCTCGCCGATATTCCACTTCCCGGTGACCGCCAGACCACCGGCAAATTGGGAATCTTTACTGATACCGTTGTCTACATACAACCGACGTACCAACGCTGATGTGCTGAAGCTGCCCCAATCGCCCTTCCAGCCATAGCGCAGCGTCAAATCCGGCATCCAGCCGCGATCGGAATAGATACGGGTAGCCGTGCCGTAGCCGAGATAGGTGGTCTCTGGATTCTCCAATGCAACACTGAAGGCGTCGCGGGTATAACGAATCTGTGCCTGCCGCACCATCAACACACCATCGATCGGACCGATGAAATCGACCGATTCCGGCACTGCACTCGTATCTACGAAATTGCTCCAGCTCTGCCCCGCCATCCAGTTATTCCAATACATATAGGCATGACGCAGGCGGATGCCATAAGCATTGGTCGCAGTCTGGTAATGGTCCTGAGAAAGACCGAAGAAATCCATTTCGAAGAATGCGCCCATTTTGTCGCCGTTTTCGGTGACGCTGTCCACGCCTAGATTGAAGCGCGAAAATCGGGCGTGTGCGTCGTAGTCCACACTGGAAGGGTCGCCTCCAACCGGCGTCTGGCCCGGCATATATAGCGACCGGCCGGATGCATTATTGGCCAATTGACCGTTTCCTGTCCGGGTCGCTATGAAGTCCGCCTTGATATAACCGCCAAGCTTGAACACCGTGCCCGGCACAGCGGCCGGTGTGATGGATACCGTCTGAATCGGCAGTTTGTCAGCGGTCGATTGCCGGACCGCTGGCGGCTGCATTGCCGGCGGCGCGGAGGCCCACCTGGCCTTTTCTTCGGCCAGCTCTGCCCGCAATTCCTGTTGCTGGGCGATCAGTAATTGGATCTGCCGTTCCATTTGCAACATGCGTGCTTCTATTTCTCTTTCCCTTGCGCTTTGCGCCAAACCTGTGCCGGACATACTCATCGTCATCAATAACGTCGCGACAGGCAACCATCGTGCAGTTTGTTTCACCGCGAGCATTGCATTATTTCTCCCAATCAACTGGCCAAGATGGATTTGAAATTTACTGCACATACCACCGCGCCGACGACACGCTCACCAGCGGCTTTCGGGTTCTTCAGCAGAAATGGTCGGTTTCCCCGAATACCGGCTAGTTGCCGAGAATCAGCCAGTTGGAATGATACTTAAAGAACCTATGCTTTTCCTTCAGTGCATCGATATCCACTTCGGAAAGCCTCAATAAGCTCGACAGCATCCCCTGTATAACCAGCCCAGCGATAAAATACGGCCATTATCAATACGGCCACTGAAATCACTTATGGCCGCAACCAGTTTATATGGTACAGGTAAAATATATGGCTTGAAGTGCGGATTGACCATACGCATATCATTAAACCGCATAGCGAATGATTCGACGAATACATGAATCGAATCGCAAATCGGCTATTCATGAAAAATCCAACACGTGCAAGCAAGCAGGCAGATGCGATTTGAAATAGATTTTTCGATCTTGAAATCAGAATACGTCATGCGAATCCCACCGCCGACACGGTGATGCGCCACCAGATGATCGTTGCGAACGGCGAAAGCCTTGCAGCCGATACACCGCGGCGCTGGGCTTCGTGATGAAGGCACGCCCGTCCTCAGGTGATCATTTCGGTTTTCTGCAACGGCACGATAATGTCTTCCAATTGCCGCGCTCACTCATTCAGAGGCGGTCACAAAAGCGGCATCGACCGTTGTATCCGTGCCGGAAACGTAAACACGAGAGGCAGGACACCGGCAACGATGCGCGCAGAAAAGAAAAGCAGTGCAACGGGGGGCTCTGAATCTGGAACGAATATGTTTCGGCTTCTATGTTTCGGTTTCTACAGAAAACCGCATCACTACCGCGCACGATCATGGCTCCGGCGATGATTTGCGCCGCATTTTCTCTTTCAGTTTTTCGGCGACATATTTCATGTCCAACTTCCGCGATGGATTTTCCTGATAAATCTGCGCCAATACGGTGATATACGCTTCCCCCAACGCAGCGGTGACTGCACTGGCGGTACTGGCCGCAATCGTCGCTCCGGCAATGCTGCCGGCGCCGGGAAACAGCTTGAGCAATCCCGCCGCCAGCGATCGTCCGGCCAACATTGCGCCAGTCACCCCCAATGCCGAGCTGATCAATGTGGACAACGCGCTTTTCGACACATCGAATCCAAACACGGTGGTGATGCCCGCCAACATGCCAATCTGAACCGGCACCAGCAGCGCTGCATCGGAAAACGGGATGGGTGTCGCAGCAGCAGCGACGGCAGCGGCGCTGGCGCCAGCGACGACCTTTCTCGCCTGGGTCTTTTTGTATTGCAGGCTGGCTTTTTGCGCGGCGGCCAAAGCGCGACGTTTCCCTTCCGGAATGATTTCGGAAGTGGCGAAAACCAGTTCCTCCAACCCAAAAGGCGACAACGTATGCCCATCGTCCAGTTCTTCCCCGATAGCGCGGACTCGCAGTACGTTCCTGGCCTGTGGCAACAGACGCTGGACTTCCTGCCGGAATCCGCCATCAGCGCGCGCCTTGGTGATCACCGCCAACACCGGCACCTGCTCGGCCAGCAGAGAGTGCAGGGCGATTTCCGCATCCTCGACCCGACGGCCATCTTCCTGTATGCAGATCCAGGCAACGTGGATATGCCGGTTGGAGTCGCGGTCGGCGCAACGCTCGCGAACGAACGCGCGCAGTTGGTCGGACGTTTCCGCAAACGCGGACATTTCCAAGCCGCGCGTGTCGAAGATCGTCAGCGGGATGCCTTCCTTGTTGATTTCGCGCGTATCCTGCGTCACCGGCCGGCCTTGCCCGGTTTCCGCCAAATTCGCCTGAAAAATCGCATTGATCAGCGTGCTTTTGCCGACGCCGGTCCGTCCGGCGATGATGATATTCAAATGACCCAGCTCACGAGTCGCCGTCTCAATCGCTTGATTGAGCAGATCGCTGATACCGTTTTTCACCACATCCAGTTCTCCTGGCAGTCCAACCCAGAGCTTAATCGGCGACGGACCGCTGGAAGATGAACTTTGCATCACCCCAGTGGCGCAACGACCTCGCTCAACCGTCGAGCCGTACAATTTCCGGGCACTATTGTGCAACCGGAAAAATGGCACCACCATCATTGGTATGAACTTCATCGGTCATGCATTACTGGCACAGCGCGGGAATGACGATTTCCTGTTCGGCAATCTGGTGGCTGACGGCATCAAGGGCAGTGATCTATCGGCGCTGCCGGACGATGTCGCACGCGGCGTGCGCCTGCATCGGCGCGTCGATAGCGGCATCGATCGGCATCCCTGCGTGAGCGCCCTGCGCGCGCGCATGCCGGCGCGCCGCGTCGCTGGCATCGCGCTGGATCTGGTTTGGGATCATTTCCTATCGCGCGATTGGCTGACGCCTGAATTGGCGGAGCGCTGTTACGCCGTCTTGTCGTCACACCCGATTCCAGAACGATCGGCATCGCTGGTATCGCGGCTGTTGCAAGGCCGCTGGCTCGAACATTACGCGGATTTTGACTTTTGCTGTCAGGCAATCCTCGGCGTCGGCAAACGTCTGCGCGGTATCGACCACAACCCACTAACGGCAATACTGCCATGGCTGTGGTCGCATCACGACGAGTTGGAAGATCACTTCAATCGATTATGGCCCGATCTGCTCGACCAGTATCAAGCCGTATAGCTCCGCCATGACCGGATCATGTCGGCAATGACGCCAACCTCTGCGCACGCTTCGCCTCGCGGCGGCGATTGACGATGTAATACAACGTCGGCAATACCAGCAACGTCAATACCAGCGCCGACATCAGTCCACCGATCACCACCACCGCCAACGGTTTCTGCGTTTCTGCACCGATCGACGTCGAAGTCGCCATCGGCAGCAGCCCCAGCATCGCCAACAGCGCCGTCATTATGACGGTTCGCAGTCTTTGCAGTGACCCCTGCACCACCGCGTCATAAAGGCCCATGCCTTGTTCGCGCAATTGACCGAAGCAACTGAGCATCACCACCCCGTTGAGCACCGCCTGCCCGAACAACGCGATGAATCCGATTGCCGCCGATACGGATAGCGGGATGCCGGTCAGTAATAACGCCAGGATGCCGCCGATCAGCGCGAACGGTACATTGGTCAGAATCAACATGGCACTGGCGATATCCTTGAATGCATCGAACAGCAGCGCGAAGATGATCAAGATCGACAATGGAATCACCCAAGCCAGCCGTTTCATCGCCCGCTCCTGGTTTTCGAATTCGCCGGACCACTCGATTTCGTAGCCTGGTTTCAACGGAACATCGGCATCGATCAGGCGGCGCATGTCCGCTACCACGCTGCCCATATCGCGACCGGCGATGAAGATGCTGATGGCTTTGACGCGCCGGCCGTTTTCGCGTGAGATATTGATCATACCGCTGGCGAGCCGGAAGTCGGCGACATCGCCCAAGGTCACCGTATGCCCTTGATCCATATCGACTGGTACGGTCCGTAGCTGTTGCAGATCACGGTCGGCATCGGCCAGACGCAACATAATCGGGAATTGACGCTCGCCCTCCCAGACGGCACCGACTTCGCGCCCGCCGACGACGGTATCGATGACTCGGTTGATATCGCCGACGTTCAAGCCATATTGCGCAGCACGGGCACGATCGATGTCGATCTGTAATTGCGGCAGACTGCCGTCACGGTCGATGAATGCGCTATCGACACCATCGACATCCCGGACTTTCGTCAGAATCGTCTGCGCATATTGATTCAACTGATCCAGATCGTCGCCGGTCACTTTGATCACGATTTGACCTTTGATCTGCGAAATACTCTCCAGAATATTGTCGCGGACTGGTTGCGAGATCGAGAACTCCGGGCCGGGGATACGGGTCTCTAGCAACTGCTGCATTTCCGCGATGATTTGCGTCTTGCTCCTGCCACGAGACCATTCCGATTCCGGTTTCAATGCGACCAGCGATTCGATCTGATTGATGCCTTTGGCGTCGGAGCCGTCCTCCGGCCTTCCGAGCTTGGCGACAATCGTCGAGACCTCGGGAATCGTTCTCACCAGATCGCGTATCTGCCGTGATTGCGTTTGCGCTTCGCCGAGACTGACGCTCGGATCCAGCGTGGCCGTCAGCCAGATCGAACCTTCGTCCAGTTCGGGCAGGAACTCGGTACCCAGACGCATACCCAATCCCAACGTCACCGCCAGGACGGCCACTGCAATCAGCACGACACGCTTGGGGTGCGCCAATGCCCGTTCCAACCAAGGCTGATAAAAGCGTTTCAGACGGTGCATCAGCGGATTTTCGCGCTGTTCGCCGCGCGGACGCAGGAACCAGAAACAGAGCAATGGCACCAGCGTCAGCGCCAAGATCAGTGCACCGATCAACGCCGACGTCACGGAGAACGCCATCGGTGCGAACATCCGGCCCTCGTGCCGTTGCAAGGTGAAGATCGGTACGTGTGCAGCGATGATGATCAGCATCGAAAAAAATGTCGGCCGACCGACCTCGACCGTTGCAGCCAGTACCACATCCCGGCGCAGTCGACGATCGGCGTTGGCCGGTAGTAGCGCCAATCTCGCGACGATATGCTCCGTCACGATCACCGCACCATCGATAATGATGCCGAAATCCATCGCGCCCAACGACAATAGATTGGCCGGAATACCCCATAGGCGCAGGCCAAGAAAGGTCGACAGTAGGGCCAACGGCATCATCAGTGCCACGATCACCGCAGCACGCGCGTTGTACAGAAACAGCCACAACACCGCCAGCACCAGGATTGCGCCTTCGAGCAGGTTGCCAAATACCGTCCGCAAGGTAGTCGAAACCAGCCAGGAACGGTCGTAGAACGGCTCGATGGTCACACCTTCGGGCAAATACTTGGCCTGGATTTCATCCAGCCTCTGATGCAGTGCGTCCAATACTTCAGAAGGATTCTCGCCTTTCCGCATCAATACCATGCCGAATACGACATCATCGTTGTCGTCCTGCCCTACCAATCCCTGGCGCGGCAGTCCACCGTCACGGATATGTGCGAGATCCCGCACCAGGACCGGAGTTCCCTGATGCACGCCGACGACGATTTGCTCTAAATCATCCGGCGACTTGATCATGCCCATGCCGCGGATCAAATACTGTTGTTGGCCTTGTTCGATGTAACCGCCGCCAGCATTACTGCTACCGCGTTCGAGCGCTTCGGCGAATTGCTCCAGACTGATACCGTGATCGCGCAGTTTGCCCAGATCGGGCTCTACCTGGAACGCCCGCATGTAGCCGCCGAAACTGATGACGGCCGCTACTCCTGGTACCGTCCGTAGGCGTTTTTCCATGACCCAGTCTTGCAATGTCCGTAGCTGAGTCGAGGTCAAATGCTCTCCTCGCAGCACATAGCGATAAATTTCGCCGATCGCCGAACTCATCGCCTCGATGCCGGGATTGACACCGTCGGGCAGATTGACGTCTTGCAGCCGCTCCAATACCTGGGCCCTGGCAAAATAGTCGTCGGCGTTGTCGTCGAAAGTGATGATGACCATCGACAGGCCGAACTGCGTATGCGAAAACACCCGGACGGAATGAGGAATCCCCGATAGAGCCGTTTCCAGCGGCATCGTCACTTCGCGTTCCACTTCCTCGGCAGCTTTTCCCGGATACAGCGTCACCACCGTGACTTGAGTATCGGATGTGTCCGGAAACGCTTCGATCGGCAGTTGCCGGAAAGCAATCAATGCGGCCGCGATGAACAGCAGCAATACCATGACCACCATCAGCGGTTGCCGCAAGCTATAAGCGACGATGCGTTCGATCATGACCCGGTCCGATCCGTCAGCGTCATCGCCAGAGCGGGGTCGCCGGTGGCACGATGATGATTCGTACTCGCCCTATCGAACAACTGCTGCAACAACAAACTGCCGTTGGTGACGATCCGCATGCCGGGCGTCAGACCTTCGTGGATATGCACACGACCCTGCCCCGCTTCTTCGCCGGTAACGATGCGACGGCGGTAAAGACCGTCGCCTTCGTCGGTAAAAACCACCCGCTGACCCTGAATCAGCAGAACGCCGGAAGCGGGCG
>JAITWM010000067.1 GCA_031285265.1 Lysobacteraceae bacterium | reverse complement strand
CGGGCGAATTGGCTGCCGTCGCCGGAGACGCTGGGTTGGATGCACCGGACGACTCGGGCAGCGGCGCGGGCAGGGTGTCGTTTTGTTGGGTCAGCACCGCACGGGCTCTGCGTTCTTCTTCTGCACGCGCAGTCGCGGCCAGTTCAGCATCGGACATGCGCACCTCGCGGCCGGTGAGCACATCGTAGAAATCGTAATGCGGTGTTTCATCGGGTCGCGCCGTCGAAGATGCGGATGGCCCGGTAACTGCTGACGCGGCAGCAGGCAACTCGGTGTCGATGGAATCGATATTGCCGCTGGTCATCCTCGTCGGTTGTGCATTGGGATTGGGGGTAGGCCCGAAGCGAGCAAAACCATCGCCTTCTTTTTTCAGTAGTCCGGTTAGTGCCAGAAACAGGAACGCGCCCAAGACCATACCGATGATCAGCCATACCCAGCCCGGCAAATGATTGCTGGGAACGCGCCGCGCCTGGGTTTTGCTGTTCTTGACTGCCATTACATCTTCTCCGGGGCGCTGACGCCCAGCAATTCCAGACCATTGGCCACGATCCGCTGCGCGGCAAGCACCAAAGTCAGGCGCGCATCGCGAAGATCGGAATCCTCCACCAGAATCTGATTGTTCTTGTCGTCATACCATGTATGGAAAGCCTGGGCCAGCTCGCGTAAACATTGCGCGATCAAGTGGGGTTCAAGCGATTTCCCTGCCGATTCGATCCATTCGGGCCAACGCGAAATCGCCACCATCAGCATCAGCGAGGCATCGTCGTCGAGCCTGGCGAGTTTGGCCAAACCGTTGCTCTGGTCGTAGCGATAACCTTTTTCTTTGATGTTCCGCAACACGCTAGCGACGCGCGCATGGGCATACTGGACATAATATACGGGGTTGTCACGCGTTTGCCGCTTGGCCAAATCGACATCGAACACCAACTGCGAGTCGGGCTTGCGTTCGATCAGGAACCAGCGGGTGGCGTCACGGCCGACTTCGTCTATCAAATCGCGCAAAGTGACATAACCGCCTGCGCGTTTCCCGAGCTTTACTTCCTCGCCGTCGCGCATCACGGTCACCATCTGATGCAGAACGTATTCGGGCCAGCCCTTCGGTATGCCGACGTCCAATGCTTGCAAGCCGGCCCGGACACGCGCCAATGAGCCGTGATGATCGGCGCCCAGTTCGGTGATGGCGCGTTCATAGCCGCGTTGCCATTTGGTCAGATGGTAGGCGACATCGGGCACGAAATACGTATAAGTACCATCGGATTTACGCATCACCCGGTCTTTGTCATCGTCGAAATCGGTGGTCTTCAGCCATAATGCGCCATCGGCTTCGTAAGTGTGGCCCGAACCGACCAGGCGATCGACGGTCTCTTCGACCTTCCCATCGGTGTATAACGAACTTTCCAGGTAATAAACGTCGAAATCGACGCCGAAGGCGGCTAAATCGCGATTTTGTTCATTGCGCAGATAAGCTACGGCAAAGCGACGAATAGCGTCCATGTCATCGGCATCGCCGGAACCGCTCAAGTCATGACCTTCTACTTGAACGGTTTCCCCGTTGACATAAGCGCGCGCAACATCCTGGATATACTCGCCGCGATAACCGTCCTGAGGCCAATCCTCGTCTTCAGGTTTCAAGCCACGAATACGTGCCTGGACGGATTTGGCCAGGTTGTTGATCTGCACGCCGGCATCGTTGTAATAGAACTCGCGCTTGACGTTCCAGCCATTGGCCATCAACAGGCGCGCCAGACAATCACCGATGGCGGCGGCACGCCCGTGTCCGACATGCAAAGGACCGGTCGGGTTGGCGGAAACGTATTCGACATCGACACTGCGATGCTGCCCGGAAAGATTGCAGCCGTAGTCGTGTCCCTGCTTAAGAACGGAAGCCAGTTCGCGATGATAAGCCGTTGGAGCCAAATAGAAATTGATGAATCCCGGGCCAGCGATTTCAACCTTAGCGATATCGTCGCGCGTCGGTAATGCTTCGACCAACTGCTGCGCCAGCCCACGAGGATTGCCGCGTATGGATTTGGCCAACAGCATCGCCGCATTGGTGGCGAAATCGCCATGTTCACGAGTTTTCGGCCGCTCGACCACAAAATCCGACAGCGTGATGTCAATGGGTAGAGCGCCTGCGCCACGCAAGGCTTCTATCCCTTGGGCGATCAAAGTGCTGATAAGGGTCTTCACGAATGTTTCTTTGAACAGGTGCGGACTGGGAATTCTACCCGAGCCAGTTGTGGCTGGCCGTATCATGAAGATAAGACCTTGAGGCGGAGTTCAGCCAATCCAATGCCGTGCCGGTGTTGGATCGAATGACGGGCCGCGATTTCGTGGAGATGTTGTCAAACCCAGCCGCGCGCCGCCAACGACACGGGTTTGCCGTCACCGACGATGAAATGGTCCAACAGACGGATATCCACCAGCGCCAACGCCTGTTTGAGACGCAGCGTCACGGCGCGATCGGCGGCAGAAGGCTCCGTACAGCCGGAAGGATGATTGTGGCCGACGATCAATGCGGCCGCGTTGAGCGTCAATGCACGGCGGACGATTTCACGGGGATAGATTTCGGCACCATCCACAGTTCCATGGAAAAGCTCTTCGAATGCGATAGCGCGATGGCGCGTATCCAGGAAGAGACCAGCGAAGGTCTCGTGTGCGGCATGACGTAATCGCTGTACAAAATAACGGCCGGCGACGTCCGGATTGGTCAATGCATCGCCACGTTCCAGCGCGGCGGCGAAATGACGATTGCTCAATTCCAATGCTGCCACCAGTTGGCAGACACGCGCCGGGCCAAGTCCGGGGAGCTCCATCAGCTGAATAGGGGATCGCTCAAGCAGCAAACGCAACGGTCCATGCTGTTTCAGCAACGCACGTGAAGTCTGAACTGCATCGCGTCCGTGCAGCCCGGAACCCAGAAAGATCGCCAGAAGCTCGGCGTCCGACAATATCGCCGCGCCATAAGTAAGAAGCTTTTCGCGTGGACGCTCGCAAATTGGCCAATCGCTGATTTTCATGGTGACGTATTTTGAGTGCAAAGTGAGAAACCCATACATCGGTGTTCGTCCACGCATGGGGTAAGCTAATCCGGTTTTTTCAAGTAGGGATAATCCGACGTGGGCGTATCGGCTGAAGATACATTGAATGGGCGGCGCATCTTGCTATGCGTAGGCGGCGGGATCGCTGCTTACAAGGCGCTGGAAGTCGTGCGCCGTCTGCGCCGGGCGGGTGCTCAGGTTCAAGTGGCGATGACAGCGGGTGCGCAACATTTTGTTGCTCCACTCAGTTTTCAGGCACTGTCGGGCTTACCGGTACGCACGAGCCTGTGGGACGATGCCGCGGAGGCGGCAATGGGTCATATCGAACTCGCACGGTGGGCCGATCAGGTCCTGATTGCCCCGGCGACAGCGGATCTGCTGGCCAAGTTGACGCATGGTTTCGCCGAAGATCTGGTGACCACACTATGCTTGGCGACGACGGCACCCATTGCGGTGGCTCCGGCGATGAACCATTGCATGTGGCGGCATCCGGCGACACAGGCAAACATTGCGCTGCTACGCCAGCGCGGTGTACAAGTGATAGGTCCCGATGTAGGACTGCTGGCGGAGGGGGAATCCGGGCCGGGCAGACTGAGCGAGCCGGAAGCGATCGTCACGGCAATATCCGGCGGTATGGTTCCGATGACCGGCGGCGACTTGACCGGAATCAGGATAATCATTACCGCCGGTCCTACCTATGAAGATATCGACCCGGTTCGCTACTTGGGGAATCGCAGCAGCGGCAAAATGGGATTCGCGCTTGCCGAAAGCGCAATCCGGCGCGGCGCCGAAGTCGTTTTGATTTCTGGACCGGTACATTTGCCGACACCCGAAAAAGCCGTACGGATGGACGTCAGATCGGCGGCACAGATGCGGAAAGAGGTATTTGCGGCAATGCCGGCCGATATTTTCATAGGTGCGGCGGCCGTAGCGGATTACACGCCACGCTCCATCGTTCCGCATAAAATCAAAAAAAATGCTTCTGAGGGAGATAATCTCAAATTAGAATTGATCCGTACACCGGATATTCTTGCCGAAGTTGCACAGCGGGAAGATATAGGATTGAAGCTGGTGGTCGGATTCGCTGCCGAGACAAACGACGTCGCTGATTATGCCAAGCGGAAATTGGCATCCAAGCGCCTGGATCTCATCGTCGCCAACCATGTCGGCATTACTGGCCAAGGATTCGAAGGCGACGATAATGCAGCAACCGCCTATTGGCCAGGAGGCGAACGGGACTTCGCGGCGGGACCGAAAGCACGTTTAGCCGATGATTTGATCAATCTGATTCTGGAGCGACTTCACGCATGAACCCGATAGGCCGGCATCACGTATTGGAAGTCAAACTGCTCGATAGACGTTTTGGTAAAGAATGGCCATTGCCGGCATATGCCACCGATGCCAGTGCCGGAATGGATCTGCGCGCGGCATGCGACGCCGCGATCACACTCAAACCGGGAGACGCTGAATTGGTTCCCAGCGGAATTGCCATCCATATTGCCGCACCGGATCTGTGCGCTTGGATATTGCCGCGTTCCGGATTGGGACACCGGCATGGCATCGTGCTTGGCAATGGCACGGGATTAATCGATGCCGATTATCAAGGGCCGTTGCTGATCAGTCTTTGGAATCGTGGCCGGGAACGATTCACTATTCAACCCGGGGATCGTATCGCGCAATTGGTGTTGGCTCCTATTGTGCGCGCGCAATTACAGATCGTGGACGCATTCGTTGATAGCGTTAGAGGCGAAGGCGGATTCGGCCATACTGGCATTCGCTGATTGGGAGGGAAATAAGGGGTGACCAATACCAATCGTAATAGACAAGCAACGAACCATTTGAAATGGCTGGCGCCATTGTTGAGTGCGGCATTGGCCGTGTTGGCGGCCCTTTTCATCTGGAGTGGCATCAATCAATGGCGCGCCGCCGCCACCGAAACCATCGTCGTCCATACTCGTGACGAACTGGACGCGACGGTGACGAAAACATTGGAGAACTTGGCCAGGAAGATGACGCAGAAATTGGCGCTTCCGAGCGTAAAGAAAGCATTGGAAGCCAGTGATGCAGCGGCAGCAGCTGCGGCGATCTCGAATGATTGGACCGATGTCGAACAAACGGGGGTCTGGCCGGAAACATTGGATGCGGCCTATTCCGATCCGGTTGCATTCGGTTATTCCCGCCTGGCGCTATTGGAAGAAGTATTGAAAGATCAGGAAATTCGTGTCGCAGCGGTTCGCATGGGAGAAACCGTGCACTTGGCAATTGCGGCCCCCGTATCGTATGGAACCCAAGAACGCGGTGTGGCTTATGTGCAGTTGCCATTGCAGCAATTGACCGAGGCTTTGGAAGGAGCGGCGGAATCGGCTGATATAAGAGCAGTGCTGAGAAAGGACGGCGTTGAAATCGCAGCAGCGGGCTTGCGGCCAGTATCTGGGAGCGCCAGTTCCGTGCGCGCCATTGGGAAAACCGGTTTCGAGATGGTGATTTATTCGTCCGAGACTCCTTATCGACCGTTCGATTTGGGATCTTTGGGATGCATCATTGCCGCCATCGTCTTGCTACTGTTGGCAGTAGCGGCATTTCGATTGCCCAAATTGCTGGGTAATGTGAACCAGCGCCGTAGAGAATATGCGGTTTATGAGGACGCCAATCTGACCTTGAATCAGACCGCCCAACGCGATGTCCCTCCGAAAGCATCGATACCGCGCATTGCAGTCAAGGAGAAAGAAGCAGGCAATGAGACGGCGCCGAAAGACGAGCCGGACATGAAGACGCTGGACGTAACGAAGATAGACATGGATCCATCGATTTTCCGTGCTTACGATGTCCGCGGTATCGCCAAACAGAACCTGACGCCGGAAGTCAGCATGCTGATCGGCCGAGCGATTGGCAGCATGATGCAAGAACAAGGGCTGAGCGATATCGTCGTTGGCCGCGACGGCCGATTGTCCAGTATGGAATTGGCCGATGCGTTGATCGAAGGCTTACAGTCTTCGGGCCGCAATGTCATTGATCTTGGCCTGGTACCGACACCGGTGGTCTATTTCGCGGCGTATTTTTTGCGGACGGGCAGCGGCGTCATGGTAACCGGCAGTCACAACCCGCCGGAATACAATGGATTCAAGATCGTCATCGGTGGAGAAGCATTGTATGGCGACACCATTCAAGCGTTGTACAAGCGCATTCAGGACAACCAGCTCCACCAGGCCGGTGAACCGGGAACGCTCCGGCAAGCAGCAGTAACGGAAGATTATATTCAGCGCATCGCCGATGATGTTCAGTTGCAGCGTCCACTGAAAGTAGTGATCGATGCCGGAAACGGAGCCGCAGGTGAAATCGCACCGCAACTGCTCGAAGCGATCGGCGCGGAGGTCGTTCCATTGCATTGCGATATCGATGGCACTTTCCCAAATCATCGTCCCGATCCCAGCGAGCCGGAAAATCTGATGGATCTGATCAAGTCGGTCGAGCAGTTCGATGCTGATCTCGGTTTGGCGCTGGACGGCGACGGCGATCGTTTGGGGGTCGTCGACAAAAAAGGAAACATCATTTTTGCCGACCGGTTGTTGATGCTTTTCGCTGAAGACATATTGCTGCGCAATCCTGGCGCGACCATCATTTACGACGTGAAAAGCACCGGCAAACTATCCGGTCATATTCTCCGGCACGGCGGCAGCCCGATGATGTGGAAGACCGGGCATTCGTTGATCAGAGCGAAGATACGCGAAACCGGAGCCGAACTGGCAGGCGAAATGAGCGGCCACTTCTTCTTCGGCGAGCGTTGGTACGGTTTCGACGACGGCCTGTATTCGGCAGCGCGTCTGCTGGAGATACTGTCGTCTCGCGATGAAAGCCCGGCCGAAGTATTGGATGCACTACCAACCGGAATCATGACTCCAGAAATCAAAGTGCCCGTCAACGGCGAAAATCCGCATACGATCGCGGCGCGTTTGGTGGAAAACGTGCAAAATGACGGGTCGCTGTTTGCTGGAGCCAATATAACGACGATCGACGGCCTGCGTGCCGATTGGCCCGATGGCTGGGGCTTGTTGCGAGCTTCCAATACCACGCCGGTTCTCACGCTTCGTTTTGAAGCGGATACCGCAGAAACGCTGAACCAGATCAAACAGATTTTTCATCGCGCATTACAGCAGACCGCTCCGGATATGCCATTAGATTTCTGAATCGGATAGAAAGTATTCGAAGCATATTCAAAGTATGCCGGGAGCGCATGGAAAATTTCTTGCGAGTGCAGGGTGATATTCCACAAACGTAATATGCCGATACTTTTTCGGACATGTAATCGAGCAAGATTCTGTGCGATATACGGTTTATCGTGGCAAGGGGCGCTTCCCTTTTCCTGCAAGGGCAGGCAGCGCCCCAGCAAGGCGGTTCCTGTTTCGAATACAGACAAAGAGATCACGAAAGCACGGCTTCTCCGGTTTCGCCGAGCTTACGCGGCAAGGAGCTTGCCCTCAATCAGAAAGCGATACCGGAAGCACTCTAACTTCTATCCCTGAGTTCGCGATAGCGCTGCAGGGTCGTTTGGATTTCGATGTCCAAATCGACACGCTGGCGCTCAAACTTTTTCAGCAACTGCAATTGCGCGAGTAATTCCGCGCGCTGCTGCCGGATGTCTGTGTTGACCTTATCGGGAACAGGCCGGCCTTCGAGTTCGGCTCTGGCGGCGGCCCGCAGCGGAGTCAACAGATTTTCGCGCAACCGATTCCGATTGTAAGTGGCGGTTTTTATATTGTTGTCGGCCATGACGATACTGTCGTTGAATACACGCCGTAGATCGTCTTCGTTCTGGTATGTCAGCAGCATGATTTGATCGGTACGGTGGCGTGCGGCGGCAGCGGTTTCTTCCATTTTCCGTTGCGTGTCCTCGAAAGCCTTTAGCGCCTGTTCTTCAGGAGTCAACGTGCGCTCTACGGACGAAAGATGGAGGCCGCTCTTGGCACTGATCTCCTCTCGGGCATGGCCCATGGCTTCCGGCGGCAAGGTATCGCTGCAGGTGCGGCGGCCGTTCGGCTCTTCCCAGCAATACAGACGCTTCGAAGAGGATGCCGTCTTCTGCTGCGCCCAGGCGGGCAATACCATGACGGTCAGCAGTACGACGATGAAGAAACGAATCGAAATCATGACAGACACTCACTGTCACTGACGGAAAGGTCGCAACCGTAACGTGCTCGATACGTCAGCAAAGCGTCGCGGTATGCGGATAGTTTCGTATTTTCATTGGCGAATGCAAGCAAATCGGTCAAGGTCGCAACGGCAACGACCGGAATTCCGGTGGCATCGGTGACAAATTGCGCGGCAGAATGGCGATCATCGTTGGAGGTGACCTCCTGCCGATCCAGGGCGATGACGATCCCTGCGGGTATTCCGCCGGCATTCTCGATCAGCGGCAAAACTTCACGGACGGCGGTGCCAGCGGTGATGACATCATCCACGATCAGAACGCGTCGCCCCTGTAACGGTGCGCCGATCAGATGTCCGCCTTCACCGTGATCCTTGGCCTCTTTGCGGTTGAAGCTCAATGGCAGGTCGTGGCCGCGCGCCGCGTATTCACATGCCAATGCGGTCGCCAGTGGAATGCCTTTGTAAGCCGGTCCGAACAAGAGATCGAACGACAATCCGGCGGCATCCACCGCGTCGGCATAGCAATGCGCCAACTGCGCCAGTCTGGCCCCGCTATCGAAACGGCCGGCGTTGAAGAAATAGGGGCTGACTCGTCCCGATTTGAGCGTGAATTCGCCGAAACCGAGCGCTTGCACGTCGATGGCCAGTTGCAGGAATCGTTTGCGATGTTCGGACATAATGAGAAGTCGGTCGTAAGCAGGGTGGAGATAAGAATACCCAGCCACATGGTATCTGGCTCAGAATCTTTTCCTCAAACCCGTTTCGGCTATTAATGACTACATGACGATCGTGCCATCATCCCGTAAGGAGCAATCATTCTGTGCGCATCATCAGTTTTAACGCCAACGGTTTGCGTTCGGCGGCCAGCAAAGGATTTTTCGATTGGTTTTCCTCCCAGGACGGGGATGTTTTATGTCTTCAGGAAACCAAAGCGCAAGAAGATCAATTGACCGCGCCGATCTTTGCACCTGACGGATATCGGCGATGGTTCCGCGATGCCTCCACGAAGAGAGGATACAGCGGCGTTGCGATTTACAGCCGGTCTGAACCCGATGACGTGTTGACCGGACTGGGCTGGGACATGTTCGACGAAGAGGGTCGCTATATCGAGGCGCGTTTCGGCAATTTGAGTGTCGTGTCGTTTTATATCCCTTCCGGTTCGTCGGGAGAGATACGGCAGAATTTCAAGTTTGCGGTCATGCGGTGGTTGAGACCGATTCTGGATGAGTGGTTGCGCAGCGGACGCCATTATGTGCTTTGCGGAGACTGGAACATCGTGCGCTCCCGTCTGGATATCAAGAACTGGACTTCGAATCAAAAAAATTCCGGTTGTCTGCCCGAAGAGCGCGATTGGCTCAATGGTCTGTGTGCCGACGTCGAGGGAGAAATCGATCTGACGCAAGGACGCGGCTGGACCGATGTTTACCGTGTATTGAATTCGCAAGGGCAGGACTATACTTGGTGGAGTAACCGCGGCGCGGCGCGCGCGAACAACGTCGGTTGGCGGATCGATTATCAACTGGTGACACCGGCGTTGCGCGATCGCGTGAAGCATTGCGCGATTGCTCGAGAGCCGCGCTTTTCCGATCATGCGCCGCTGGTGGTGGATTACGCGGAATGAACAAACAGAAATCTGCCAAGAAGCCTTCTCTACTCAAAGCGTTCGCACAACCGTCAGCCTGGACGATGTTTTTTCTGGGACTCGCTTCCGGGTTGCCGTTTTTGTTGCCGGCGGGAACATTGTCCTATTGGCTGCACGATAGCGGTCTGGATATCAAGAACATCACCATGATCGCCAGCGCGGGATTGGCGTACTCGCTGAAATTTCTATGGTCGCCGCTGGTGGATCGGCTGCATCTACCGTTGCTGAAGCGATTCGGGCAAAGGCGCAGTTGGCTCCTGCTGGCGCAGTCGGGCGTGATGGCAGGTCTGTTACTGATGTCCTGGATCGGTACCGATCATCTCGGTCTATTCATCGGATGCACGCTGCTGGTCGCATTCGCGGGAGCAACGATCGATATCGCCGTCGATGCTTATCGTATCGAAATCGCACCTACTGAAGCGCAGGGTGCATTGATCGCAACCTATTCGCTCGGTTACCGGGTCGGCCTGATCGTCGCCGGCGCCATGGCGTTGGCACTATCCGACCTGGTGTCGTGGAGTCGCGTGTACCAGACGATGGCCGCAATCATGGCGATACCGGTGATTGCCGTATTGCTGGCGCGAGAACCGACCACGTCACGGATACGGACAGATGGCTGGCGGCAATCGATGTATGAGGGCGTCGTTGCGCCTTTTGTGGATTTCTTCGTTCGTTACCGCATGTCGATCGGCTTACTACTTCTATTGTTCGTTCTTATTTTCAAAATTTCCGATCAAGCGTTGGTGGGAGGGTTGATGGGACCGTTCTATCGCGCTCAGGGATTCGAAAAAACGGAAATCGCCGCAATCACCAAGATCTACGGTATCTGGGTGGGGATGGTGGGAACCTTCCTCGGTGGTGTTGCAGTTGCCTGGATCGGTATCCGCCGCAGCTTGCTGATCGGCATTGTGATCGGCGCAGTCAGCAACTTGCTTTATC
>JAITWM010000046.1 GCA_031285265.1 Lysobacteraceae bacterium | reverse complement strand
CCGGTTGAATGCCGGGCGATTCTGGCAGAAGGTGCCATAGGCGGTTTGTTCAAACCCGTTGGAATATCCCTGATCCGCACTGAATAGTCGCGTTTCCCCAAGGATATCGATAAAAAGGATATCGATAAAAATGCGTTGCAGGAATACCCGGTTTCTCCCTCGTGCCAACTGTGTACGGGCATCGCTGATCCTGTTACTTCTGAGCGGCTGCGCAACTTTGCCCAGGAGCGGTCCGCAGGGACACACCATCGTCAAGGATGCAGCCAACGGGGCGTTCTCGCTGGTGGAAGTCAATCGCGCCGATGCCGTGCCCGCTGCGCCCGAGCCGGCAGCCTTCCAACCGCTGCCGACGGATGACGCGCTTGATATCACCGCAATCGCCCCGGGGGATGTGCTCGGTGTTTCGCTGTATGAACTCGGCGTGCGGATCTTTTCCGCCGGCCCTGCGGCCAATAGTGACAGCAGCTTCGATCCAGCCGCCAAAAATCAGCAGATCGGCCCACTGGAAGTTACCCGCGAAGGCACGATCCGCCTGCCCTATGTCGGCGTGATCTTTGTCGCGGGAATGCGGCCGCGCGATGTGGAGCGCGAAATCGAGGCCCGCATGGCCGGGCGATCGGAATATCCCCAGGTGATCGTGAGACAGGAAGCCGCCTTTGGCAGCGCAGTGATCGTCGGCGGCGAGGTTTCCAACCCCGGACGTTTCCGCCTCACCCCCGCACATGAAAAGCTGCTGGACGTCATAACGCTTGCCGGCGGATATCGCGGAGCCGGTATGTCCGATCTGGTGGTTCGCGTTCTGCGTCGTGGACAGATATCGGAAGCTCCACTGGAAGGGCTGGACTATTCCAACGGCGGCGGCATGGAAATGGAGCCCGGAGACCGGGTGGAGGTTCTGCGCCGGCCCCGCAGCTATTCCGTGATGGGAACCGCCAACCGGGTCAACCGCTATGACCTTCCGACCCGCCAGGTTTCCCTGATCGAAGCGCTGGCACTCTCCGGAGGGCCGAACGACAATCTCGCCGATCCTGCCGCGGTGTTCCTGTTCCGCTATGTAAAGACCCCGGACGGCGAGGACCGCCCGATCGTCTATCACCTCAACATGATGAAACCCGCGAGCTATTTTCTTGCGCAGAAATTCATCCTGGAAAACAAGGATGTGATCTATGTGGCCGGCGCCAGGGCGAATGAGCCGACCAAGCTTCTCCAGGTTATCGGGCAGGTCTTCACCCCGTTTCTCCTTATCAAGGGCGCGATAAATTAAATTGCCCTGCCCTGAATACCACTGACGAATTCGACGACATCGGCACAATAGGCAGCTTCGGTCATGGCAAAGGGGATGTGCGGGCGCCGGCGCATCGCCACCTTGGGCGATGCCGCGATCGCCCGCACCCAGCCTTCCTCATCGTCCGGCGGCAACAGCACTGTCGTTGCCGTTGCCAGTTCACGATGGGCGGGAATGTCCGTGGCGATGGCCGGCACGCCCATCGCGTTCGCTTCAAGCAGGGGCAGGCCGAAGCCTTCCGCAAGCGTCGGGCACAACACGCCCGCCGCCCCCAGCACCAGCGAGGCCAGCGCCGGGCTCGACAGGCCGACCACATGGTGAACCCGGTTTGCCAGAACGGTATCCGACTCCAGCGGCGCTAAAATGCTGCCGGCATCCTTCCCCGGTGAGCCGACGATGATGAGATGCGGCGCGGCAGCCCCCATAGTCGCCACGAAACGCTGCCAGACGCGTAACAGCAAAGCAAAATTCTTGCGCGGCTCAATGGTCGATACCGCCACGAAATAGTGCGTGCCGGACAGCTCCTCCATGCCGGTTTCAACATCAATGAATGCCGCTGGCAAAGGCAGTGATCGCACCAGCGCGGGCGGGCAGGCCTGACCCAGATCCCGCATCACCGCACTCACACTGTCGCGCGTATATGCGGAATTGAAAATCATGCAATCCGCATGCTGCGCTGCGGTGCGGATCATCTGCCGATGATACGCGGGCGCCTTTTCCCCGACCAGGTGGGGATAATCGATGGGGATGGCATCGTGAATCATCATCGCGCAGGTGATGTCGGGGCGCTTTGCAAGCCAGTTGAAGAACGATGGCATGGCCAGTCCCAACTGACCGATATTGAGATAAACGGCGTTGGCCGGCACCGTCCGGTGAGCGAAGCGACGAGGGAACAAACCCGTCGCGTGCAGCATGCGCAGCATCCGCCAGACTTTGTTCCGCAACAGAAGCCCGGTTGCAGGCGGTATCGGCGACAATAGGGCGTCGTGCCGGAGTGCAATTTTGTCCAACAGCCATTGCAACTGCAAATCGCCCGCAGGCTTGGTGTCTTCTGCCCATAATTCTCGAATATAAGATAAAAGAATTCTGACCTGTTCCGCCGTATAAGCATATACGCCAAAAGGCGTCGGCAAAACCCCGATATTATTACTTGATTTATTTCCAAAAATATGACTGGCTAACGCCAAATCCACTCTATCTATACCTCGTGGCGTTAAAAATGATGGCCCGATAAATAGCCTCATTATATCAAAAGCTATGATTTTCCGCATGTTAATGCCTATATGTACGAGCGTATGGATTGTCAAAGGAGCGATAGAGCCGAAACTCCAGCGGTTTACCCCATCATCTGCACGATGATATCGCCGACCTGCTGGACGGTAGCGAGGACATGGAACGCGGGCGCAGTTCGATCCGGTGCTCACCAGATCTCCCGTGAACCTTGCCCGCCCTGAACATTCGCAGGCATAGTATCGCCATGATCGAGAAGCTTCCCGTTCTGGTGACCGGCGGTGCCGGCTATATCGGCAGCCATGCCGTGCTCGCGCTGGCCGATGCCGGCTGGCCCGTCGCGGTGATCGACGACCTTTCGACCGGATTCCGCCGGGCCGTGCCCGAGGGCGTGCCCTTCTACCGGGGCGATGTCGGCGACGAGGCGCTGCTGGCGCGAATCTTCGCAGAGCAGGGCACGCGGGCGGTGATGCATTTCGCCGGCTCGATCGTGGTGCCCGAATCCGTCGCCGACCCGCTCAAGTACTACCACAACAACACCGTCAGGAGTCGGGCACTGATGGCCGCAGCGGTGGCGCAGGGCGTGCCGCATTTCATCTTCAGCTCGACCGCTGCCACCTACGGCCTGCCAGAGGCTTCGCCGATTACAGAGGACAGCCCGCGCGTGCCGATCAATCCCTACGGCATGTCCAAGTTGATGACAGAGGCGATGCTGGCCGACACGGCGCGGGCCCATCCGATCAACTTTTGCGCGCGTCGCTATTTCAATGTCGCTGGGGCTGATCCCAAGGGCCGGGCAGGCCAATCCACTGCAGGTGCGACCCATCTGATCAAGGTGGCCGTGGAGGCAGTCTTGGGGAAGCGCGGTCATGTTGAGGTATTCGGCACGGACTATGACACGCCCGACGGGACCGGAGTGCGCGACTATATCCACGTTGCGGACCTTGCTGCGGCGCATGTCCACGCATTG
>JAITWM010000037.1 GCA_031285265.1 Lysobacteraceae bacterium | reverse complement strand
GCTTTCTTGACGACCTTCTTCACCGCTTTCTTCACCACCTTCTTGACCGCAGGTTTCTTAACCGCCGCCTTCTTGGCCGCTACTTTGGTTACTGTCTTCGTTGCTTTCTTGACAGCGACCTTCTTCACTACCTTCTTGGCCGGTTTTTTCGCGGCCGGTTTTTTCGCAGCTTTCTTCGTTGCCATGTTATGGCTCCTCGTCAGTGAACTATGTGTTGATAAAGCTCAGTTGCATAGAAACGCGGCGATGCATGCCGCAGGAAGTCCCACGAGACAGCACTCGCTCGGAGACGGTTATCGGGGTAATCCGCATCGACTTCGGATGCGACGGCAAAAACAGAATGATATGACGGCATGTTTTTCGCGGAGGGAAGCGGCCCCAGCGTCCACCGTATTTGCACATGCTGACGGACACTTGAACTTTTTGCTGTTGTGATCGTTGATCTATTCACTCGCTTCCGCAGTTTTGTCTGCTGGACGAAACCTAATCACGACGCATTTGGCTGTCAACACTTTTGCACTATTTTTTTTTCCGCCGCCGACCGACTCTCCATATCATTCGCTTCGTTGCCTGACCGGCAAATCAGAATGATCCATCCTGCTCTTACAAGCCACCTTCACGTTATGGCTTAAAACAAGGCATTTTTTTTCAATGCCGATCATCCCGCCTGGAGCATTGTCATTTCCATGGCTCATCGATGCGAACAACAACCGTAGATAAAAGTCATCATCACTGCATACCCGAACGAAGAAATTTTTGAAGGATTTTTGTGTCATCGGTAACGAAATGCGCAAAATTTTTCGCGGCAACAACTCTCTGAATTTCATATTCGGAAGACACTCGCCACCTCCGGCGATGGAAGAAACACACATCACATTGCACTCCATCGTTCCTCCCGGACAACCGCAGAGAAGACCGACGGCGAACACATCCGTGATTCCTCCCAAGCGAGAGGACATCCGGGCAACCCGCCAAGTCATACCGGAAATTCGCGAAAGCCGAATTCTCCATCACATGGACTTGACGGATTTATCATCCTCAAAATGAAAACCCGCGCACAGAATGCGCGGGTCTTTTACTTCATCGGACACTCCACCGGCATCTCTGCCGCTAAAACCTCATAGCGACAGACGGCGATCAATGAGGTCAACCTTCATTTTCAAGCAGTTCGGCGTATTCGTCCGGTGAAAGCAATTCCTCCAGTTGGCTTTCATCTTCGATCTCGATCACCAGCAACCAGCCTTCGCCATAGGCATCCTCATTGATCGTCTCGGGTTTTTCGGACAACGCGGAATTGATTTCGACAACCTTGCCGCTAACCGGTGCATACACATCGGAAGCGGCTTTAACCGATTCAACAACTGCGACAGCATTTCCCGCTTCGACACGGTCGCCAACACTGGGCAATTCGACAAAAACCAAATCACCGAGCAGATTCTGCGCATGATCGGAGATGCCCATCGTCACCCGACCATTGCCCTCAATGCGGGCCCATTCATGGGATTTCAGAAATTTGAGATCGCCAGGTATCTCGCTCATTGCATTTTCTCCGTTATTTCAGTCTTGCCGATGAAAGGGAACCGATAGTGTAGCCAAGTCGCTCTACGACGGGGATATTCCAACCCGCAATCGTCGGGACAGTGCTTATGCCAACACACCGGGCTGTGGCTGCCCATCGCGGACAAACGGAAACCGGGCCACCCGTACCGGGATTTCCCGTCCGCGAATATCGACCCGAACCTGCCCCACGTCTCCCTCCGGCAATCGCGCGAATGCGATCGCCTTACCCAAGGTCGGCGAAAAAGTACCTGACAAGATCTCGCCTTCGCCTTGTGCGCTCAATACCCGTTGTCCATGCCGCAACACGCCTTTTTCATCCATCACTAAGCCAATCAATTGCCGCGGCACACCGGCTTCCTGCTGCACCACCAGCGCAGCGCGGCCGATGAAATCGCGTCCAGCATCCAGCGAAACCGTCCAGCCCAGCGCCGCCTCGTATGGGGTGACATCCTCATCCATATCTTGGCCATACAGGTTCATTCCCGCCTCCAACCGCAGCGTATCGCGCGCACCCAGACCAATGGGCTTGACGCCGCCATCCAGCAAGCGATTCCAAACCTCGACAGCATGTGATTGCGGCAGGATCAGTTCGAAACCGTCCTCTCCCGTATAGCCGGTACGCGCCAGAAACAACGCAGTGCCGTCGGTAAAAAGCGACTCGACCGCCGTGAAGCGGCCAAGCTTCTCCGCAATCCCGCGTGCGTCTTCACGCAACAGGCCAATCACCTTGCCGCGCGCATTCGGCCCCTGCACCGCGATGATCGCCAAATCCGAACGTGCATGCACCTCCACGCCAAAATCCGCAACGTGCCGTTCAATCCATGCCAGATCTTTATCGCGTGTAGCCGCATTGACTACTAAACGGAAAAAGTCTTCTTTCAAGTAATAGACGATCAAATCGTCAATCACCCCCCCCTGTTCGTTCAACATACAGGTATACAGCGCCTTGCCCGGCACTTTCAGCTTATCGATCGAATTGGCAAGCAGCCGTCGCAGGAAAGCGCGAACCTGTGCACCGTGCAGATCTACAACCGTCATATGACTGACATCGAACATTCCCGCATCGCGCCGGACTTGATGATGCTCTTCGATCTGCGAGCCATAATGAATCGGCATATCCCAACCGCCGAAATCGACCATCTTGGCGCCGAGCGCACGATGGCTGTCATTGAGAATAGTCTTACGGGTCATGACGGGGCCTCTGAAGTACAGGCCCCATTATCCCAAAATGCCGTTTTTTCTCATCCAGCCGGCAGTCCATGCCAAATGAGCCTTCATCACTCCGGTTTCCCGATACTTCCCGGCAGGACGTTATCCCCGGGAAGGACCACAGGCTCTCCGGACCGGCGTCTCGTCAGGACACCCGGCCCATCGAGCGTGTGCCATCACACATCGACATTACGTTGCCGCCTCCACTTTCAACGTCATTCCATCGCCAGTGACCGCCATTACCCGTACACGCGTACCGGCGGCCAGATCCGGGCCCTCGACCTTCCAATAGGCGTCATCCAGCTTCAAACGCCCCTGGCCGCCGACGATGGCCTGCTCCAACGGTGCGGTACGTCCGACCAATTGCGCAGCGCGCTGATTGAGCAGCGGGTGATCGCTTGCGCGAGTCCGTGGACGCACGTATTTCCGATAGATCTGGATCGAGACAAAGCTCAACACGATGAATGCCGATACCTGTACCAGCAACGGCATCCCCGGCCATACCAGCAGACCCAGAAAGACCGCAGCGGCGGCCAACCCCATCCATAGCATGAAAGCTCCGGGCGCCAGCGTCTCGACTGCCATCAGAATCAAGGCCACCGCTATCCATACCGTTGCCGCATTCAGTCCGAAACGCATGACCATTCATCTCCTTTCCATCGGCGGCGGTGCGCGCCGCTCGCCCGACGTCTGCTTATTCAGCGCTTCCTTGGCAAGTTCTGCAATGCCGGCGATCGACCCGATCACGCCACTGGCCTCCATCGGCATCAACACGAATTTCTGATTCGGCGCCATCGCCAATTCTTTGAACGCCTCCACGTAGCGTTGCGCAATGAAATAATTGATTGCTTGGACATCGCCCTGCGCGATCGCCTCCGATACCATCATCGTCGCCTTGGCTTCCGCTCCTGCCATGCGCTCGCGCGCTTCGGCTTCGCGGAACGTAGCCTCTTTCTGTCCCTCGGCTTTTAGAATGGCCGCTTGTTTTTCACCTTCCGCACGCAGAATCTCCGATTGCCGGTGTCCTTCAGCTTCCAGAATCGAAGCACGGCGATCACGTTCGGCCTTCATCTGCCGTGCCATCGAATCCACCAGATCGCGTGGCGGCTGAATATCGCGGATTTCAATACGAGTGACTTTCACCCCCCACGGATGGGTTGCCTGATCGACGACACCCAGCAATTGCGCATTGATCGTCTCGCGCTGGCTCAGCGATTCATCCAGATCCATCGATCCGATCACCGTACGAATATTGGTTTGCACCAGGGCCACCATCGCCACTTCCAGATGAGCCACCTCATAGGCAGCCCTGGC
>JAITWM010000122.1 GCA_031285265.1 Lysobacteraceae bacterium | reverse complement strand
CTATCGCCGGACGGTATTTCGGTCCCTATCCAGGCGTGGGAGCCGTACACGAAACGTTGAATTTGATGTATAAGCTATTCAAGTTACGTGGTTGTGAAGATAGTGTATTCAATAACCGTTCACGGCCCTGTTTGCAGTATCAGATCAGCCGATGCACTGCTCCCTGTGTAGGGCTGGTTAGTGAAGCGGACTATGCTGAATCCGTAAGGCATGCGACCCTGTTTCTGGAAGGTCGTAGCGACGATCTCAGTAGCGACTTGGTTCACTCCATGGAAATAGCCAGCGGCCACCTGGAATTTGAAGAGGCGGCGCGTTTGCGCGATTTGATCGCCGCTCTTCGCAGCTTACAGGCACGGCAATATGTGGATGGACATGCACTGGATCTGGATGCGCTGGCTTGTGCGATACGAGGAAGCGCCGCATGTGTTCTATTGTTGGCATTCCGCGATGGCCGCAATCTTGGAACGCGAGCTTTCTTTCCAAAGACCAATGGCGAGGAAAATGTCGGAGAGGTCTTGAGCGCATTTGTCTCTCAGTACTATGCCGAGCATCCAATTCCATCGGAAATACTGTTGAGTCACGAAATACCTGATGTAACCCTGATTGAACAAGCATTGACCGAGTCGAGCGGACACAAAGTGGCATTGAAATCGACATTACGTGGAGCCCGTGCCGGATACGTCGATCTGGCGCACCGTAATGCGGAAATGGCGCTGGTTACGGAATTAAATAGCCGTTCTGCCCAACACGCGCGTAGTGAGGCTTTACGTGAGTTATTGAAGCTGGACGGTATCCCTTCCCGCATCGAATGCTTCGATATCAGCCATACGATGGGAGAGGCGACCGTCGCTTCGTGCGTGGTTTTCAATGCGGAAGGAGCGGTTCGTGGACAGTATCGGCGATACAACATCACGGGAACAGAACCCGGTGACGATTACGCCGCCATACGGCAAGCGATAGAACGACGTTTCCGTCGCGCGGTGGAGGCACGTGCAGCTAAGGAAGACGCTATGACGGAAAGTGCGCGAGACAATTCCCGGATTTCCCGGTTGGAGAAGGAGAGCGTGCTTCCCGATGTACTACTGATTGATGGAGGAGTAGGGCAGTTGGCACAGGCACAAGCGATATTGGCCGAATTGGGGGTCGATGGCATCGCTCTGGTAGGTGTTGCTAAAGGTGAGGCGCGTCGTCCTGGCCATGAAACCCTGATTTTTCCGGATGGCCGTGAGATTTCTCCAGGTGCCGCTTCATTTGCATTGCAGTTCATTCAGCAAGTACGCGACGAGGCACATCGCTTTGCGATTACCGGGCACCGAGGACAGCGGCAGAAAGCTCGTACAACCAGCCGCCTTGAAGATATCCCAGGAATCGGACCTCGTCGGCGTGCGGCGTTACTGAAACATTTTGGAGGATTGGCTGGACTCAAGGCGGCAGGGGAAGAAGAAATCGCGCGAGTTGAAGGCATCAATGCTGCCCTCGCAGCACGAATCTACGCTAATCTGCACGGCTTACCGTTGTCCTCTTCTAATGACAAGTTTCAGGCTCCATATCGATGAAGCTGACTGTTCCAACATGGTTGACAATGCTCCGGATCATGTTGATCCCAGTGCTGATTCTTGTTTTCTATCTCCCTTACAAATGGACCAACTTTGCCAGTGCAGGTGTCTTTGCACTTGCTTCAATCACTGATTGGTTGGACGGATGGATTGCCCGTCGTTATCAGCAACACTCGGCATTTGGCGCATTCCTTGATCCTGTAGCGGATAAATTGATGGTAGCGGTAGCGCTATTTTTGATTGTGCAAGGACATCCGACACCATGGATGGCGTTTTGGGCATCGGTCATCGTCGGCCGTGAGATCGCGGTATCCGCATTGCGAGAATGGATGGCTGAAATCGGGCAACGAGCTCGAGTGAAGGTAGCGTCGATTGGCAAGATCAAGACTACCGTACAAATGATTGCGTTACTATGTCTGTTGTACTCAGTCACGCCACAGCGTGGTGGCATCGCTGATATTTGGTTGGGAAGGCCGATTTTTCATATCGGCGACTGGATGCTGGCGTTTGCGGCTTTTCTCACTTTGTGGTCAGGTTTGCAATATCTTTATGCTGCTTGGCCTGCGCTACGAGCCGATGAGCAAGCAGCCGCCGAACGAAATCACGGAGAAAAACGTCAGCATAGTTGACACTGCCGAACTTGGCATTAAAATGCTCGTCTCCATGCGGGAATAGCTCAGTTGGTAGAGCACGACCTTGCCAAGGTCGGGGTCGCGAGTTCGAGTCTCGTTTCCCGCTCCAAGTCTCCTGTTCTGGGAGACTTCACAGTTCTCCGGACATACCCAATCCATCGAAACGACTAGATTTCGTTCGTTTCTGCTTACACATGAATTAGTTGCCACAGTTGGCATGCCGCTACACGCCATTAGCTCTTCCGAAGCTGAGCTTTCCCCGCATTTCTCTTGAGATGTAGTCGAATACCTCGGCCCGGCACTCGTCCTCGTCCTTTGACCGGTAAATCCGTTGACTCAACTGCTCGGTTTTCAGCGTGGAGAAGAAGCTCTCCATGGCTGCACTCTTGCCATTTAACATAATATACATTATGCGAACTTCGGTGCAGACGGGCGTTAGCCAAAATCCTACAAACCATCGAGACAATCACCTACAGACTGCGCTCACAATCTCGAATAGCCTCTCTCGCCCAATATAAACGAGGACTCACGCTATGACAGACGAGTTGATAAGACCGCCATGCTGGCTAATGAATCAACCCTGCCCAAACGAATGCGCCGAGGCACATTACATGCACGTGGTGCGAAATCATGTACACCTATACCGCGATTGGTCAGGCTGGCGATTAGCTGGCCGTGATCTAATATCGCCGCACGGAGAACGCATAAATCGGCAAAGACTCGAAGGTCTGCTATGGAGAGCCGACGCACAGGACATACGGGACGCAAAGAGAAACCGGAAAAAATCCAAGCTATCGAAGATCAAGGTCGTCATATACGACCTAGACCAATACAGACGCGAAAGATTCGGAACATACACAGCCTAAAACAGCCTAAAGCTACCTACATCGTCCAACCGCATCAAGGGTACGCTACGCCGGCCCAAGGGCCGCCCTTGACCCGGCCGGCCGACTCCGGATCATGGGTTGCCATTGACAACATGCGGGCCAAGTGCGCCCACATGTCGCCAATCACAACCAATCTGGTAACATCCACCACATGGAGGACAAAATGTCAAACGTCGAAAACCTGATCCTTGAACACCTAAAAAAAATTCAGGCAGAGCAAGCGGCAGCCCGTGAACGAGATGCCGATATATTATTACGCCTAGCTCACATCGAAGCGGGCGTCGGACGCCTCGGACGCGATACAGCGAGCAATTACGCCGAGATGATAGAAGACCGGCATGCCGTCGATAAACTAAAAGAACGTATCGACCGAATAGAAAGAAGGCTCGAAATAAATGGATAAAAAAAGACCCCGCGAAAGCGGGGTTTTTTAATGTAGGGAGTCTAATCTAAGACCCGTCGCCACGAACGGAAACAACAGTACTGCGATACGGATTATAAGGCTGACCATAGCGAGCGATCCGAACGCAATCCATGCGACCAATATCGTATTTCGTGCCCTGATCCGTCAAACATGTGCATGATGAGTCCATCCAGCCGTCCGCACCATGACCGGCCAAGGACGACATGCAATAGATCTGAGGATCGACCGTGACCGGGCGGTGGTCATATACCGGAGCCGACCAAGGGGCGGCAGGAAATCGCGGCAAGTGACGGGAGGAATAATCCGCTAATGATAAAATGGAATCGCCCCCCGCCCCCTCGCGTAAACGCGATGTGTCGGCGGACGATCCGATAACATCAACAACTGACGGGCGTAATCGATCGACCTTGCTGTCGTAGCGGTATTTCAAAAATCCGAAAACGCACACAAGTAAAACGACACCCAACATAATCCAACGAGCCCACATTGGTACCGTACGACGAGTCGTGTTCAGTACGGTACTTGTGTAATAGCCGAACACCCATTTAGGTCGCATCCAATCGATAACATCGGCACCAGACTGAACATTGACATCAGATTGATATTTGTTCCAACGCCGAAGCTTTGTGCGACCCTTGATCACAGATGTCTGGCGAACGTGAATATGCTCGTCGTAAAGCCCCCGAATAAATGGGTCAAGTTGCAGCCCCTGCTGAGCAATTAAAATAAAATCAAAACCTCGGTGGCGATGAGTGGCCAAATCCTGAACATGGCTGGGAACCATAGAGCCAGGATTGCGATTAGGAAATACGGAATAACACTCGTCAATAACGACGACGGAACCATCCGGCAAATCTTGCCATTGCCGGGGATTGTCCAAATGATGCATACCCGCGCGCGAATAATCAAAATCGCGGATACCGTGAACATACACTGACCGGCCCTCATCACGATGCTTGAAAGCACGCTCAATAGCATAAGCGGTCTTACCGTGGCCAGGCTGACCGGTGATCAAAGCAATAGCCATGTCAAGAACTCAACTTAGACAGTATTAACCGCTGAGACCGAACAGCAACAATGGCGGAAATAATCATGGTGACAGCGGCACCAATACCCGAAGCATCAAAATAACTAATAAGGACAGATGGAAGCCCGCTCACATAGGACTGCAAAAAAGATTTAAGAGCAGGGAATCCAATTTCGTGGACGAAAAATCCAATGCCAAGAGCCAACATGCAACGACCCAAAATACCAGGCAAATAATGACGCGCAGCATTAATAATAGCAGCAACGAGAGCGGCAATTATCGCAGGCATGATTATCCTCTCAATATAATAACAACTGATGCTATCGATCCGACCAAAAGCATAACCGCGCGAATCGAAGAAATAAAATCACACCACATAGGTGGAGGATTAGCTATATTACGGAGAAACGCACTCGAAAAATCGCCGGAAGAAACGCCGAAACCAACACAGGACCCACCACCAAAACCAGACCGATCTAAACTATCTAGGGATAATCGGGGGGACCTAATAATATCGGTATCAGATAAAGTGGACCCGGCACCCGGATCAATAGTCATACCATCGACGCGGGTCCAGGCAGGCTGACCCTGATCACCACCACTATTATTATTACCGATGGCAGATGCCATTAACTCGGACGCACAAGCGGTGCGCCACATCATTAGCAATTGATGGTATTCCATCGGGTCGCAGTCCTCTCCGGCGCATACGGGTACAGACTGACATGATCCACCAGTAATTTGGCGATCTCGCTTTGTGTTGCACTGTATTCGCCATTGAAGCCTAACCTGACCGCACAAGATAGGATCGCCGGAACAAGCTGGCGCAGCTCCGCAACTACCATCCCAGGAGAATGACCGTGAATCATCACCCTCCCCATCGCCGTCACCATCCCCGTCGCCATCACCGTTACCGTCCCCATCGCCAGAATCTGGGTCGGGATCGGGATCGGGAGGACGAGAGGGAATACACACATGTACATATGGGTCCCACGACCAACCGTCACCCATGCGGGCACAATCTGCGGGACCGTCCTGATCGGTACAGACAGGGGCGGAGCCACCAATAGGGCTAGATGTAGTCGTACCATCGCCATTATCAAAGTACATAACAGCACAGCCGCCGCGACAACCGACAGAACCATTTGGGGGAGAGAATGTACTCACAAAATCTGCGCGGGACGAACACAATTGGTCGATCGGAAAATAATGCTGGGCTATATCAACGGCGCCCGAAGTCTCGCAAGATATGATGCCATCCCCCCAATGATTATCAACACGAATGACGCAGGAATAGTAACCCCTCGTGGTATTAAAAGATAAAATGCAATCGGACCCGGTGGGAGGATAACGATCCTTGATCGCATCAGATAGTCGGCCAATGGCAACAGATGCACCAACCATACAATGATGATACGCAGACCCTTGATCGGCATGGCTGTCATTACCAGCAAAAACAATGCCGGAAATACACATCAAAATAATGGTCAGGACAAGGCGAGCCATACAGCCCCCAGGATGCCGATGATCAAAAAATAGCCGATATAATCCATGATGAAAAAGGGGCGAGTTACCCCGCCCCACCCCACAATCAGGAACCGGCACGGCGACCGGATCGAATCAAAAAAATGATACCGGTGGCAGTAAGGACAACAACGCCGATAGCGGTCAACTCCGTCGCGTCGAAACCCGACGACATCGCCTCAGAAAACTCACCAGCAAACGCATAACCGGACGCCATGACGGTGGTACCCACCACAGCAGCGCCCGCGACAAAATGCTTCGCACGACCCAAAAACTTCATAAATCACCTCTCATAACAATTAACCACCTGCAACCCGGCGAGCCTGCCGGATCATGAAACCAATGCCCCATAAACCAACGATATAAACGCAAATCTCAAGAGCATCAACCACGCCGAGCGGTGGCGGGAAACTCGACGACGGACCCCAGAATGGATACGCACAGACCTGAGTAGCAGCATCGAAATCAGACGAATGACAATACTGGATATAGACCGGCGAATCCGACATAAATCAACTCATTTAGATACGAATGGAATCAAGCACTAAATAATCAACAGCATTACAGCCTTATTTAATTACCGATGCTGCCGGTTTGACGGACAACGGCAATAAATCGACATAACGCTTAAGAATCAAATCACCGTACTGGCTCAATGCATACGACCGAGGATCAATGTCATATTCACCAGGAGGATACGCGGGGCGACTGCCAAGCCCCACCCTGAAAGGCAACTCAAATCCATTGCCCAAATCAAGACCAACGGTCTGACTACGGATAATGTCACCCTTGGAAGTACGAATTTCCTCAACAGTTGAACTCTTTACTCTACAGATTGGCATAAACCTAACCTCACATATTCCGATAATTGCGCAGCCGGTATTAATGTCCGAAATCTCCCCGGCATGCGCTCACGGAGTATTCGAGCCTCGACGAATTCCGACCAGGAATCACCAAAGGCATTACGAAGCAGATTCAAGGATGGCCCGACCTGACGACGGACCCACTCAACCATCGCAGCAGCAGAGACAGACGCAGAACGCTGGATAGTTTTGATACGCGTGCAAACCCCAGTGATTAACTCACGCAATACAGAGTAAGAACCTCGTAAATAGTCAGCCGGATTAATAAGGACATCCAAAGGGACAGAAAAATGCTTGCCATAAAGACGAACTTCGGCACGAACCCAAGGCGAAGACGACAAACCTAATTGCTTGCCCTTCTCGTAAACGCAAAGCTCTTTATGACCCTTGCCACCAACGTAGAGCGTGGAACCAGTTCCGTGACCCTCATCCGACAAAAACCTATGACGCGGAGGGCAACCGCCTTCGGCGAAATCGCCAGCTATGGCGCGATCGCGCAAAGCGTGCACATCAAGCGTGCGACCGTCATAGTCGTCATAAGCAACATCAACACGACTAATACGACCGCGCAAATTAGTAATGCCCATATACGCCTTGTGCCAGTTCTTAACCCATTTGCAACCAGACCCAGATAGAGATATGCAACAAGTATCGCTATTGCCGCCGAGACCAATACGACCGACCATTTCACCATCCCGATCAACAAGAACTGAAGAATGAAGGTAGAACTGCCACCTCTTTTCACGGATGGGCATTGCGCGGACGTCGCCATGAAAACTAAAAATCGTTTCAAGAAGATGGTCGAGACGTGTAAGACCTCGATCCTCCATAGCGGATCGAGGAATAATAATTGTCAGATAATCGATCAAAGCTCCCGGACCTTCGGACTTTTGGCCCGTGTTACTACTTGGGCCAACCGAACCCTTTTCACCGCCCGAAACCGGGGAAAAGCTACGCTTACCGGCCATTAGATTCACCACCCCAAAGAACCAAAGAAACCAAAAACACAACACAAGAGAAAAAAAGACCCCAAAGAAGAAACTCGATAAGGGAGATAGAATCCATTACAACGATCCTCCATGCTTACGAAAAAGGATCGACTTGAGATTTAATGGATGCCGAAAGGTAAGATCGTCAAGACCAAGGCCAAGCGAAGAAATAGAAACATCACAGAGAATGCAATCATCAACCAATAAATCTAAAGACCGTTTGATAACAGGATTATCAATATCGTGAATCTCTGAACGAATAATCCGATACCGGCGGCGGAGTGAATAATACTGATCACGACTAGCCATAAATCCTCCAAAAAAAAGGAAGGGCTTAAGCGCCCTTCCCCTTTACAGGTTTTTCGGATGGCTTTTCAGCCGACGAAACCACATCAACCTTCGCGGGCTTGATACGCTGCATCGCAAGTGCTGCCGTCATCAACAGCCGAGAAACTTTGCTTTCCCCAACCTCTGACATTGCCAACGCTTCACGTTGAATAGATACGATGCGTGGCTGCATCGCCTTCCACTGTTCGAGATTCATACCTCATCACTCCAACCCCCCGCCTCCGAAAACCGCACCCGGCGCGGAGGATCGCCGGGATGCGGCGTTTCAACATCCGTTGAAACTAAGTGCGATATAAACATGTGTTGAAAATATCATCAACAGGTGTTGATATGAGTGTTCAGGAAGAGTTAATAAATGCTATGCGTGAAAAATTCCCAGGTGAATCACAATCCGCAATAGCAAGACATGCCGGGTTATCCCCCGCCAGATACCACAACTACACAATAGGCATACGACAAATGGACGTGGATGCCGTAATCGGATGTGCACAAGCGCTAGGATGGGATATAAGAATTACAGTTGCAAAACATCTACAAGACACAGCATCCACACAGAGAGAAAGATCACTGTGGCGAAAATTATCAACAACGATAGGAGCGTTATTCCTCACTGTGACATCTATCACGATCGCAGAAAATGTCAATGCAAACAATAGGTTGGAAAATGTTAAGGGGATGACGCCCTATACATTATGCGAAATAATGGATGGATATATTCCTGTGGATCATAGAGGCATTGGCCTACAGACTACGTCAAACAAACCCGATAGCACCGGTCACCCATCACAAAGGACTAGCGCTATGACGATCAAGCGAAAACCATACGATACGACATGCGAATGAATCCCTCTGAAGGCGTTCCCCGTCCGAAATCAATAATCTGACCATCACGCATTACCCCACGATCACCACTAATCGAATCCCACCGGCGAACACCTCCGTTTGGCATGACACGTTGCATAATGCCATTACCTAAAGGCCGTGAAAAAAGGCGATCGGCATCAGCTCTATCTGCAGCATTAATATCTGGACCGAATCTACCGCATAACCTCATTATTTCCCCAACCCCACCAACAACCCCTTCGCCGCAGCGAACCGTTCCGCGATCTCCGGATACTGCAACTTGATCTTCAGCTTCTCCGGCCCATCCATCACATAATGCTTCGGATACAACTGAATCATTTTGATCAGGGTCATCGGGTCGATATTCGGTTTGGCGTCGAACACGATGCGGCCGCCGGTTTCGCCGAGCTCCAGTTTCTTGATGCCCAGTTCGGTGGCTTTGAGTTTCAATTCCGTGATGGCGAATAGATTCTTGACCGGATCGGGAAGCAGGCCGAAGCGGTCGATCATTTCCACTTGCAGCTCGCGCAGACCGTCCGGGTCGCGAGCGTTACTGATGCGCTTGTAGAGCGTGAGCCGGGTATGCACGTCGGGCAGATAATCCTCGGGGATCAGGGCCGGGACATGCAGTTCCACTTCGGCGGTGCGGGGTTCTTCGCCGGCATCCAGGTCCGGCAGTTTGCCTTGTTTGATGCTGCGGACCGCGCGTTCCAATAGCTCGGTATAGAGGCTGAAGCCGACTTCGGCGATCTGGCCGCTTTGTTCCTCGCCCAATAGTTCGCCTGCACCGCGGATTTCCAGGTCGTGGGTGGACAGGGCAAAGCCAGCGCCGAGTTCGTCCATCGAGGCGATCGCTTCCAGGCGTTTTTCGGCATCGCCGGTCATCGCGCGCTTTTCTGGGGTCAGCAAGTAGGCGTAAGCGCGGTGATAGGAGCGCCCTACCCGACCGCGCAACTGATGCAACTGCGCCAGTCCAAAGCGGTCGGCGCGATTGATGACAATGGTGTTGGCGTTGGGAATATCGATACCGGATTCGATGATGGTGGTGCACAGCAGTACGTTGAAGCGCTGTTTCTGGAAATCCAGCATGACTTGTTCCAGGGCGCGCTCGGGCATCTGGCCGTGGGCGATACCAATGCGGGCTTCGGGGATCAGTTCCTCCAATTCGCGCTGCATGCGGCCGATGCTTTCCACGTCGTTGTGCAGAAAGTAGACCTGGCCGCCACGCGCCAATTCGCGCTGGAAGGCCTCGCGCAGCAAGGCGTTGTCCCAGACGGTGACGAAAGTCTGCACCGCCAGCCGGTTCGGCGGCGGCGTCGCGATGATCGAGAGATCGCGCAGGCCGGCCATCGACATGTTCAACGTGCGCGGGATCGGCGTGGCGGTCAGGGTCAGCAGATGCACATTGGCGCGCATCGCCTTCAACGCTTCCTTTTGGCGCACTCCAAAGCGTTGTTCTTCATCGACGATCACCAGACCCAGATCCTTGAATTTGACGTCCGGCTGCAGCAGGCGGTGGGTGCCGACGATCACGTCCAATTTGCCCGCCGCGAGTTTTTCCAGTTCGGCTTTGATTTCCTTGCTGGATTTGAAGCGCGACAACACTTCCACCTTCAGCGGCCAGTCGGCGAAACGGTCGGAAAAATTGCGGTAATGCTGTTCGGCCAGCAGAGTCGTCGGCACCAGCACGGCAACCTGCTTACCGGCACTGGCGGCGGCGAAGGCCGCGCGCACGGCAACCTCGGTCTTGCCGAAACCGACATCACCGCAGACCACGCGGTCCATCGGCTGGGCCTGGCCTAAATCGCGCAGGACCGCCTCGATGGCGGCGAACTGATCCGGGGTTTCCTCGAACGGGAAGCCCGCCGCAAACGGCTCGTACATCACCCGGTCCACCGGCAACGCCATTCCGGCCCGCGCTTGGCGGCGCGCCTGGATTTCCAGCAGTTCGGCGGCAACATCGCGGACCTTCTCCGCCGCTCTGCGCTTGGCCTTGGCCCATTGGTCGCCACCGAGCGAATGCAACGGTGCGGTTTCCGGCGAGGCGCCGGAATAGCGGCTGACCAGATGCAATTGCGCGACCGGCACGTACAAGCGGTCGCCTTTGGCGTACTCGATGTCCAGATACTCGCCGGGCATGCCGCCAGCTTCCAGCACGACCAAGCCGCGATAACGGCCGATACCATGATCCTCGTGCACGATCGGCGCACCTTCCGCCAATTCGCCGAGGTCACGGATGATCGCCTCCGGCTCGCGCACGCCGCGTTTGACCCGGCGCGGCTGGGTGGCGCGCTCGGGGAACAACTGGCGTTCGGTGAGCACCGCCAGAGTGGGCGTATCGAGAGCGAAGCCGTCTTCCAACGGGGCGACGGCGATGGCGAACTTGGCCGCCTCGTCACCGGCGAACGCGGAAAAGCCGGACAACACTTGCGGCTGCAATCCGGCCGCGCCGAGCACTTCGCGCAGGGCCTCGCGGCGGCCGGCGGAATCGGCGGCGATCAGGACCCGGCC
>JAITWM010000103.1 GCA_031285265.1 Lysobacteraceae bacterium | reverse complement strand
ACTCAACTTGAAGTTCACGGCAAGCGCTACACCTATTTCAGTCTTCCCAAGCTGGGACAGCGCTTCGATATCACGCGATTACCCTACTCGCTGAAGATTCTTCTGGAAAACCTGTTACGTCACGAAGACGGCGTCAGCGTATCGCCCGCGCATGTCGAGGCCGTCGCCCAATGGGAAGCGCAACGGGAGCCGGATACCGAGATCGCCTTCATGCCGGCGCGCGTTGTATTGCAGGACTTCACCGGCGTTCCCTGCGTGGTCGATCTGGCGGCGATGCGCGATGCCGTCGTGGAATTGGGCGGCAAGGCCGAGCAGATCAATCCACTGATTCCTTCCGAACTGGTCATTGATCACTCCGTGCAAGTGGACATATTTGGCACGGCGAATGCATTGGATCTGAACGGCAAAATCGAATTCGACCGCAACAAAGAACGTTACGCCTTCCTGCGTTGGGGCCAGAAATCGTTCAACGACTTCAAAGTCGTGCCGCCGAATACCGGCATCGTCCACCAAGTCAATCTGGAACACCTGGCCCGGGTGGTAATGGACACGGATCGTGAAGGCGAACGCTTCGCCTATCCGGACACCGTATTCGGTACGGACTCTCACACCACGATGATCAACGGGATCGGCGTGCTCGGTTGGGGCGTGGGCGGCATCGAAGCGGAAGCCGCAATGCTGGGGCAACCATCCTCGATGCTGATCCCGCAGGTTGTAGGTTTCAAGTTGACCGGCAACCTGCCGGAAGGCACCACCGCCACCGATCTGGTTCTGACGGTGACGCAAATGTTGAGGAAATTCGGCGTCGTCGGCAAGTTCGTCGAATTCTACGGCGACGGTCTCAAACACCTGCCGCTGGCCGATCGCGCCACCATCGCCAATATGGCGCCGGAATACGGCGCCACCTGCGGCATTTTCCCGATCGATGCCGAATCTCTGAATTATCTCCGTCTATCCGGGCGTCCCGCCGAACAGATCGCCCTGGTCGAAGCCTATGCCAAGGCACAGGGGTTATGGCACGACGACAGCAGTCCTCATGCCGAATACAGCGCCACGCTGCATCTGGATCTGGGCGACGTGCAGCCTTCGATGGCCGGACCAAAGCGCCCGCAAGACCGCGTACTGCTGCAGGATGTGAAACAGAATTACCGTGAAAACCTTGCCTTGTTTACCGAAGCCCGCGGCGGAAGACGCAGTCAGGAGGTCGCCGATTTCATCGCCGAAGGCGGCAGTAGTGCAGTCGGCAACGGATCACAGCACATCGGCGCAACCGGCATCACCATCGATGGACAGACCATCGTATTGCGGGACGGCGCCGTAGTCATCGCTGCCATCACGTCCTGCACCAATACCTCCAACCCAGCAGTGATGATCGGCGCCGGCCTATTGGCGCGCAAGGCGGTCGCCAAAGGATTGAAACGGCAACCATGGGTCAAGACCTCGCTCGGTCCCGGTTCGCTGGTAGTGACCGACTATTTGAAGAAAGCCGGCCTGCTCGACGATCTGGAAAAACTTGGCTTCTATCTGGTCGGCTATGGCTGCACCACATGTATCGGCAATTCGGGGCCGTTGCCGCCCGAGGTCAGTCTTGGCATCGCCGAAGGCGATCTGGTGGTGACTTCGGTGCTGTCGGGCAATCGCAATTTCGAAGGCCGCGTGCATCCGGAAGTGAAGATGAACTATCTGGCATCCCCGCCCCTGGTGGTGGCCTACGCCATCGCCGGTACCGCCGATATTGACTTGACCCGCGAACCGTTGGGATGGGATGAGGGCGGCAAACCGGTCTATTTGAAAGACATTTGGCCCAGCAACAAAGAAATCGGCGATTTTATTGCCAAAACCATCAGTCCGGAAATGTTCGAGAAGAACTACGCCGACGTTTTCAAGGGCGATTCGCGCTGGAATACGATCGCCTCCCCGGATGGAGAACGCTATATCTGGGACGCCGACTCGACCTACATCAAGCATCCGCCCTACTTCGAAGGCATCACCATGCAAGTCGGGCAAATCGAGGATATCCACGGAGCACGCGTGCTGGGCTGGTTCGGCGACTCGATCACCACCGATCATATTTCGCCCGCCGGTAACATCAAGAAAGATTCGCCGGCAGGGAAATACCTGCAATCGCGCGGCGTGCAGCCGGCGGATTTCAACAGCTATGGCTCCCGCCGCGGCAACGACGATGTCATGGTGCGCGGTACGTTCGCCAATATCCGGATCAAGAATTTGTTCTTCAACGGCGAGGAAGGCGGCAACACGCTCTATTTCGGCAGCAACCCGCCCGAGAAGATGCCGATCTACGACGCCGCGATGAAATACAAGGCCGCCGCCGTACCGCTGCTCGTAATCGCTGGCAAGGAGTACGGTACCGGCTCCTCGCGCGACTGGGCCGCCAAAGGAACCAATCTGCTGGGTGTCAAGGCTGTGCTCGCCGAGAGCTTCGAACGCATTCACCGTTCCAATCTCGTCGGCATGGGTGTCCTGCCGCTGCAATTCGAAAAGGGCGAAAACGCGCAATCGCTTGGTCTCGACGGCACCGAAACGTATGACATTACCGGATTGAACGACGGCCAATCGAAGACCGCCATGATCACGGCCGGCAAGTCCGATGGAAGCAAAAAAACCTTCAAGGCCAATGTATTGTTGCTGACACCGAAGGAAATCGAGTACTTCCGCCACGGCGGTCTGCTGCAATATGTGCTACGGCAGTTGGCGAAGAAACCTTCGATCGAATGATCGCCTCTCCGGTAAGCCGGCTCCGCTTCCGGTCCGCAGAAATGCGGGCCGGAATGTGAAAAGCACACACTCTGCGCCATTCATGATCCGAATGAAGACGGCGTCCGTCCAAACTCGCATATTCGCGCTCTTCGATCCCCGGTACCTCAGAGCCTCGGATTCCATTGCGCGGAATAGACCTTCCATTGCCCTCCCTCGATCCGCCAGCCGCTGGTCAGGGCATAGCTTTGCGCGCGTTCCGGCAGCAGACCGCTGTTGCCGCCAGTCAACAACACGGTAAACCGGACGGTCGCCCGCGTATCGTCGTGCAATTGGACCTCCGCCGGCCCCAGCGTCACGCCGACACTCGTGTTTGCCAACAGTTGCATGCGCACCAACTGCTGCAATCCGGCACGGTTCATCCCGCTATTACCGATGAAATCCTCAGTGACTCCATTCATGAAATCGGCCGGATGGCGCTTCTCTATTGCCGTCTGCATTTCCCGCAACTGTGCCCGCAGCCGCTGTTCCGGCGATTCCGTTCGACATCCACCCAACAGAAACACGCAAACAAGCAGTCCCAATGCAATATGACGGCTAAACCACAGCGGTATACGACCACGCGCTACTTCGTGTTTCTCGTTCATACGGTTATTCTGCCCGCACTCGAAGCGGGAGAATGCCCGCCGCGATCATTGTTATCTTTTAATTTGTCCGTAGGAGTCAAGTATGAATTTGGATCGTCCCTGGCTGCAAAGCTATCCGCCCGGCGTGCCCGCAGAAATCGATCCGGACGAATACCGCTCCATCCCGGACATCCTGAACGCTTCTTTCGACACTTATCGTCAAAATCCGGCCTATTCCAATTTCGGCAAAATCCTGACATACGGTGAGATCGACCAGCTGAGCGCCCAGTTCGCCAGTTATCTCCTGAATGTGCTCAAGCTCAAGAAAGGCGACCGGGTTGCGATCATGATGCCCAACTGCCTGCAATACCCCATCGCTGTCTTCGGCACATTACGCGCCGGTCTGACGGTGATGAACGTCAACCCGCTTTACACGGCACGCGAACTGAAACATCAGCTCGAAGATTCCACCGCCAGCGCGGTCGTCGTCGTCGACAACTTCGGTCATACCCTGGAGGAGGCTCTGACGGAAATGGGGTCGCCGCCGATACATGTCGTCACGACCGGCCTGGGAGATATGCTGGGCGCCTTCAGAGGCGGCGCCATCAATTTTTTCCTGGAACATTTGTCGACGATGGTACCCAGTTACAGGATCCACAACGCGGTGCGCTTCAAATCCGCCCTGGCGCGAGGAAAACGGCACGCCCTGCGCCCAGTGGAGATCAACTCTGAGGATATCGCCTTCTTGCAATACACCGGCGGTACGACCGGCATCGCCAAAGGTGCAATGTTGACTCACCGTAATCTGGTCGCCAATCTGCAACAAGTCTCCGCCTGGATCAAAAGCACCGGTCTGGAGCCGGGCAAGGAGGTGGTCGTTACCGCGTTGCCGCTGTATCACATCTTCGCTTTGACCGCCAATTGTTTGACCTTCTTCAAAATCGGCGCGTTCAACTACCTGATTACCAACCCGCGCGATATGAAGGGTTTCATCAGAAAATTGAAGGGAATCCGCTTCACCGCCTTTACCGGGGTCAACACGCTATTCAACGGTATGTTGAACGCCCCCGGATTCGACAAGATTGATTTTTCCTCATTCCGGTTCACTCTCGGCGGTGGCATGGCGGTGCAACGCACCGTCGCCGAACGCTGGAAGGAAGTCACCGGCGTCACGCTGATAGAGGCCTATGGCCTGACCGAAACCTCGCCTGCCGCATGCGCCAATCCGCTTGATCTACAAGAATTCAATGGTTCGATCGGCTTGCCGATCCCATCCACCGATGCCTGCACCAAGGACGACGATGGCAACATTCTGCCGATCGGCGAGGTTGGTGAACTGTGTATCAGAGGACCGCAGGTGATGAAAGGATACTGGCGGCACCCGGATGAGACGAGCAAAGCGATCGATTCCGACGGTTGGCTGCACACCGGCGACATCGCCAAGATAGACGAGAAAGGGTTCGTCTATATCGTCGACCGCAAGAAAGACATGATTCTGGTATCGGGTTTCAATGTCTATCCCAATGAAGTGGAAGATGTCCTGGCGCTGATGCCGGGCGTGCTGGAAGTCGCCGCCATCGGAGTTCCGGAAGAGAAATCCGGCGAGACCGTCAAGGTGTTCATCGTCCGCAAGAACCCGCGACTGACCGCCGCTCAAGTCAAATCCTATGCGCGCACCAATCTGACCGGCTACAAACGCCCTCGCTACATCGAGTTTCGCGATGAATTGCCGAAGAGCAATGTCGGAAAAATCCTGCGCCGTACTCTGCGCGACGAAGAATTAGCCAAACGGGCTGCCCAGGCGTCTCAAGAATCGTCCTGATCGCGTCGTCGAGCTGTTTCCGGCTTTGCCAAGCGCCTGCTTGTAATCCCATACTGTACACCCTGCATCTTCTGACCGAAGACTGGAAATGTGCCGGGCCGGACCGTATCCGTCGATACCGGACAGAAACATACCCCATATAAATCGATGAGGAGCTTTCCAATGACCACGAAGTCACTTCCACAATGGCTACTGATGATCAGTCTCGCACTGCTGCTGGCGGCGTGCGGTTCCAACAACAAGCCCGAGGATTTCACCAAACAGTTCTACCAGACCATTGCGGCCGGAAAGATCGATCAGGCAGTCGGTATGTTTTCCTATCAGGATGTCAAGGAAAGCGATATGACCACCGCACGCGGCAAGGTCACGATGGTTGTCGGTCATATGCAATCGAAGATCGAAGAAAGCGGCGGTCTGAAGTCCGTGGAAATCCTTTCCGTGGAAACAGCCGGAGATACGCAAGCCAATATCGAGGTCAAGCTGCATTTCAATAATGGCTCCAGCGAAACCGATCGCCTGCGGCTGATCCGGGAACAGGATGGCTGGAAAATCCAGCTCAAATAACAGGCCCGAACACGAGTGTCCATCCGCCTGCCGCTCCTGGTAGGGCTGTGCCTGGCCCTGGTGACGGGTGATTGCCGTCTCGATGCATCGACACAGCACGGTCCGTCACTGGCCGTCCCTGACGGACTGCAAGCCGGAGATCTGGTATTCCGCGAAGGCACGGAACTGATCAGTGCCGCCGTCATGCGCGTGGATTCCGGCGGGTACAGTCATGTCGGGCTGCTGATCGGAGAACCCGGACACTGGCGTATCGTCCATGCCGTTCCTGCGGAGCGCAGCGATCGCGGCAACGAAGTAGTGATCGATGATCTGACCTTTTTCCTGGCGCCGGAACGGACCAGAAACGCGGCGTTCTACCGTGTGGACGCCGACCCGGAAACACGCCGGAATGCCGTTGCCTTCGCCATGCAGCAACAAGGCGTCCCTTTCCGGATCGGCTCCGAACAAGGCACCTACTGCACGCGCCTGATCGACGAATCCTACCTGCATGCCGGGCTATCGCTGCAAGTCCGATACCAGTACTTGCATATCCCACTGCTGCAAGGCGAGTACCTGCTGCCGTCCGCCTTGCGCACCTCGCCACGACTGAGCTTGATCTACGCGACCGGCCGCATGTAGGGGAACAACAGCACATCGCGGATCGAAGACACTCCGGTCAGCAGCATCACCAGCCGATCGATGCCGACACCGAGACCGCCGGTTGGCGGCAACCCGACCTCCAGAGCGCGGATGTAATCGGCATCGTAATGCATGGCCTCGTCATCGCCGCCCTCCTTCGCCTCGACCTGCGCCTGGAAACGTATGGCCTGATCTTCCGCGTCGTTCAGTTCGGAAAAGCCATTGGCGATCTCCTTGCCGTTGATGAACAACTCGAACCGATCGGCAAAGCCGGGTTCAGTATCGCTCGCCCGCGCCAATGGCGAGACTTCAATGGGATGATCGGTGATGAACGTCGGCTGGATCAGCGTATGCTCAACAGTTCTCTCAAAGATTTCCAGCAACAGCCTTCCCCAGCCGTAACCTGGTTTGACCGGAATGCCAAGACGTTCGCAATGCCGCGCCAGCGCGCCCCGGTCCGTGCAATCTTCCAGCGAGATTTCCGGATTCTCATCCACTACCGCCTGATCCATGCGCCGGCGCGCGAACCGGCCATGCAAGTGAATCGTCCTGCCGTCCCATGGACGAACCTGCCGCAGCCGTAATCGGCATTGCTGCAACTGTTCGATGAATATCTCCTTGACGAAAGCCTGATCTTCCTCGCTGGTCAATTGGAATTGCCGGCAGAAGTCGTTGAATGCAGAGGACAGCTCCGCTACCGCATTCCCGGCCTCGGCATCGCTGCTCATGATACGGGTATGCGTCAAATTATCCGGAATCCAACCTTCGGCATCCCAACTGAAATCGTCGTCCTTGCGCAATCGGCCACTCGCATCGACTGTGCTCTGTCCGATCCATTCCCGCATGATCCAGCGGCGTATGCACTTTTTCAGACTCAGAACGGTTTCCCCATCCCGTATTCCTTTGGAATCGAAGAAACCATAATGGCCCAACTCCAGCGATTCAGCCTGTCTGATCAGCAGATTTACCCGATCGGAAAAATACGAATCGATGGTTCCTGCGCAACTGCGGATCAGTGCTTCGGTCAAATCCATGATTTCGTGATAGGTCGCATAGGCCTCATACAGCTCCAGCATCGTGAATTCCGGGTTATGCCGTGTGCTGACCCCTTCATTGCGAAAATTTCGATTGATCTCATAGACCCGTTCCAGGCCGCCGACCACCAGCCGTTTCAGATACAACTCGGGCGCAACGCGCAGATACAGATCGATACCCAGCGCATTATGATGCGTGGCGAAAGGCCTGGCGGCAGCACCGCCAGGTATGTAGTGCATCATCGGGGTTTCCACTTCCAGAAACCGATGCTGGTCCAACCAATGGCGCATGCGCTGATGATCTTCGAACGATTGACGAAGACCTGGCGCGATTCAGGAGTGACGATCAGATCCACGTAACGCTGACGATAACGCTGTTCCACATCCGCCAACCCATGCCACTTGTCCGGCAGCGGTCGCAGGGATTTGGTCAACAGCCGCAGCGATGCCGCTTTGACCGACAGTTCTCCGGTCTTGGTACGCGTCAGACATCCTTCGACGCCGACGACATCGCCGACATCCCACCCCTTGAACGCTTCATAGACATCGCCCAACGTGTTGGTCTGCAGGAACAACTGAATCCGTCCCGACTCATCCTGGATCTGAGCGAAACTCGCCTTTCCCATCACCCGCTTGGCCATCAATCGCCCCGCCAGCTTGACCTGGCGTTCAGTCTTGGCCAATTCCTCCATGGTCCAATGATCACGATCGGCGTATTCGGCCTGCAAATCGCCGGCATAGTGTTCACGCCGGAAATCGTTCGGAAAGGCATTGCCACACGCACGCAGAACAGCAAGCTTGGCGCGGCGTTCGGCAATCAGGCTGTTTTCATCGGCAGCTTCCGGCGGTGCGGAATCAGAAGGTTCAATCATGGCGAAGGATCAAATATGAAGACAAAAAGCGGAAACGAGGATATGGCTTAACACCATCCATCAACTGGCATCGACACGCTTGGCACCGGCTTCCAGCCCCGCCTTGAGGCTGGCCGCGATGAAATCGTCGAGGTCGCCATCGAGCACTTTTTGCGTATCCGTGCGCTCGATGCCCGTACGCAGATCCTTGATCCGCGATTGATCCAGCACGTAGTTGCGGATCTGACTTCCCCAACCGATATCGGACTTGCTCGCTTCCACGGCGTCCCTCTCGGCATTGCGCTTGAACATTTCCATTTCGTACAGCTTGGCAGCCAGCATTTTCATCGCGCGATCGCGGTTGGCATGCTGACTGCGTTCGGTCTGACAGGCTACGACAATCCCGCTGGGGACATGCGTGATACGCACCGCCGACTCGGTCTTGTTGACGTGCTGACCACCAGCGCCCGAGGAACGATACACATCGGTCTTCAAATCGGCCGGATTGATGTCGATATCGATATCATCATCGACTTCCGGAGAGACGAACACCGAGCAAAAACTGGTATGCCGGCGATTGTCCGAATCGAACGGCGACTTGCGCACCAAGCGATGGACGCCGGTTTCCGTCTTCAACCAACCATAGGCGAAATCGCCTTCGACCCGAAAGGTCGCGGACTTAATGCCGGCGACTTCGCCGGCGCTGGCCTCCATCAACTCGGTTTTCCAACCGCGCGATTCACACCAACGCAGATACATCCGCAGTACCATTTCCGCCCAGTCCTGAGCCTCCGTGCCTCCGGCGCCGGACTGGATATCGACGAACGCGTTGGACGAATCCATTTCACCGGAAAACATCCGTTGAAATTCCAGCTTTTCGATACTGGTCTCATGCCGATCGAGGTCGGCAACGACCGCATCGGCCGTGTCCGCATCCTGCTCGCTCTCGGCAAGATTCAGCAGATCGCCGGCATCCTGCAATCCATCCAGCACCTCACGGATGCCGATGACGGTCTTCTCTAGCTGCGAGCGCTCGCGTCCCAAAGCCTGCGCATGCGCCGGGTCGTTCCAGACATTGGGATTTTCCAGTTCGCGACTGACTTCTTCCAGACGTTCACGCTTGACGTCGTAGTCAAAGATACCCCCTGAGCGAAAGCACGCGATCGGTCAGACCGGAAATTCGCTGGCGGACAGGATTGAGTTCGATCATGATGCAGGCAACCCGAACGGATAAACAGAACCATTCAGGATACCAGAGCATCAGTCCCGATGGGAGCGATCAACGCCATACATCATCGGCGCCAGGCGCAGTACTCCCGTTGTTTTCCTGCAACTCGGGCTTGAAAGGAATATCCGGCGGCGGTCGTGCCTGGGCCGGTTGTATATTCAGATTCGGATCACTGATGCCACAGCCGCCCCCTGCCTGCAGAATCGAAATGATGCACTGAATGCGTTTTCCAGTTCCCGGTATCGGAATGGAAAGGTTTCTGATCCCCTTGCGGACCCATTCGGCAAGCAATGATTCGTGTGGAACCCAATAGCCATCGAACCGTCCCGGCGTGTGTTGATTGGGCGGCGATCTGAGCCAAGTGCCCGAACGTTCGATTCTCTCCCGGGTCCACTCATCGCCGCCGGGCGCACCATGCCGCCTGTCACCGGCACCATTTCCATCAGGCAAACGCACGCGTCCATCGCCATCGAATACTCCAGCGACAGTACCGGTACCGCTGTCGCGTGCCGTACCACTCCATCGGTCATCGCCAGCCGTACTTTCCCAACGACGCTGCCCGGAAGATTCCGATGCCGGACCAGTACCATCGACAACGGACGCTGACGCTGACGCAGATGCGGATGCGGCGGATGCGTCGGATGCGGCGGATACGGAATCCGCCACCGACGCACTTCCCTGCTCCGATGCTCTTACGGACGCATCCTGCGCCACTGCTTCCCTGATCGCCTCCCTGCTTGACGTCGGCGACGCGACATCGCGCTGTCTGACATTGGAATCAGGAGTACGAAGCGGCGGAACCGCCGAAACCGGCACCTCGATCCTGGGAATGTCTACCGTTGGCAGCGGGGCGGCGATTTCACGCTCTCTGACCCGCGGCACAGTCTCTGGAGCCGCCGGCATCGTCACTGATGGCTGCCGTGACGGTACCGCCACGGCAGGCGCGACGACGGGCACGACATCACGCTGCCGTATCTGGACATCGGGCACAGTACGTAGGACGGCGACAGGCATTTCCGGAACTCGAACTGTAGGGGGCAAAACATAATCCGTAGTCGGTACTTCCACCTCGGTCACTTGCACCGGCTGATTGGACACGGACGGGATCGGCTCAGGGACCGATCGCTGTATTTCTTCCGGCAGGGGCCGTTCCGTCACCGGCGGTACTTCCATCTTCACCGGTGAGGAAACCATCGGTTCGGCCTCCGGCGGCACGCGATCATTGGAGGCGCGCACCGTTGCAGCCCGTACTGGCCGTGCCACTTCCGCCGCTTCCGATCCGGAGCCTCCTGCACTGCTCTCGCCTGATCTGGCGGAGCTCACACCATCGGAAAGCCCAACCCGGACGCGCGTTCCCGATTCCTGCGGCGGAGAGGGAGGGCTATACCAGTGTGAATAAGCCATCCACAGCAGCGAAAAAAGGAAAATGGCATGAATCAGTCCACTGCCGATGCCGGCGTACCATTGCATCGATCGCTCGTCGTCCGGGTGCGCATCCCACCCCTGCCGCCGCAGACTGAAGAATGCCTTCCAGTACCCCATTTCCTCCATGACAGGAGGCATGCGGGACGAACGTTGCAGCATCAACGCGATAATGTCGCGTGGCCGCGTCATCTTTCCCTCTCTCCCAAGACGGCGGAGTATTGTCCAGCCATCGAGCATTCACCTCCGATCTACCCGCATGCCCTGCGGCCTGACCGATGACCGTCGCCGCACAACCCGGTATTCGATAACGATACGCCGTGTATCACCGATTTCCTTTCACTTGGTATCAGCGCGAACCTCCGCGGCGCGGCATATACGGTGCATCGCCACGCTCGTGATCGGTGATGTCGCGCACGGAAGTAATCTCGGGTATCCGCGCCATCAATGTTTTTTCTATCCCTTGCTTGAGTGTCACATCGGCCATCCCGCAACCTTGACAGCCTCCGCCGAAACGCAAAATCACGTTTCCATCGGCCGACACGTCTTCTACATCCACTCGCCCGCGGTGCTGGGCCAGTTGCGGATTGATCTCGTGATCCACTATCCAACGAACCCGTTCCGCCAACGAGGCCGAATCGTCGGGCACTTCTCCTTTGATCTTGGGAGCGCGGATGGTCAACCGTGTACCGGCCCCCTGATAAACGTAGTCGATTTCGGCTCCGTCCAACCACATCATGCTATCGGCCGCCACGTAGAGCGTGAAACCATCGTATTCCGTTGCCCATTCATCACCAGCCAGATCGACCGGTTCGACGAACTCCAACCTCGCATCGGCGCGCGGCGTGGCCGGATCGACGGCGCTGAGCAATACGCCCAGCCCGGGAATGGATTCCTGCTCAATCAGTTTGCGAAAATGCGCCAATGCGCTGTCAGTGATATGAATCATGGTGGCTATTCTAGCCAGCTCGCATCAATTCTTCCGTTCACGGATCGATATCGGTCTGCCTGACGTTCAGTCTCAACAAACTGCGCGACCGCGCCATTCACCCATCGCCCGCCATCCCCCCTCTTTCGGTGCCTCTTCTTCCGTAGAGGAAAGCCCCTTGCCGAAAGTTCCCGTATTTATTCTGGCTGCACGGAACCATGGCCGATTTCGGGTAGATTGACGGTCCACGCCGGAGCCATGCTTTTCCACGCTGCATCCACCAGTACCGCTCCATATCGAGTATCCCTTGATGAAAATCTATCGCTTACCCTTGCTGGCCTTACCGGGAGCCATGGCTGTCCTGTCGATCGGCTGCTCGAACGATATCGCTCCCGGCCAGCCCTCCACCACTGCCCCTACGGAGGTCATGGCTGTCGATACGCCGCCGCCGGATTTCCCTTTTGAACAAGCCTGTGCCGGACGCGGCGGTCAGACACTTTTAAGCGTCGTCATTGGCCCAACCGGTAAACCGACCGAAGTGAAACTGATACGCAGTAGCGGTCATGAAGCCTTGGATCAGGCCGCACTGGAACGCATTCCCAGTTGGCAGTTCAGAGCCGCGACGCGCAACGGCCAAGCGATATCACAAACCATACAAGTACCGGTCAATTTCGTCGCTCCCGAAATACGCCCCGACGAATGCTTCAAACTGGACGAAGAAATGAAACGTGATGGAAACTGAATGCACCGCATCCGGGTAACCTGCAGATACGGAAGCCCGTATCACATGCGCCACCGACACGAACCCTGCCGTTCACGTCAGCTTATTCAATACGGCATTCAGATCCTCAGGCAAAGGCGCATTGAGCAGATAAGAGGTCTTGCCATCGTTCAGCGTAAACTCCAGCGATGCGGCATGCAGGAACAACCGTCGCAGGCCAGTGCGCTCGCGCAGACGCCGGTTGTTTTCCGCATCGCCGTATTTGTCATCGCCTGCAACCGGGTGACCGATATGCTGCGCATGCACGCGAATCTGGTGGGTTCTGCCGGTTTCTAGCCTGACCTCACAATACGATTGCCCACCACGCCGCTCCAGACCCCGGAAGGGGCTTC
>JAITWM010000076.1 GCA_031285265.1 Lysobacteraceae bacterium | reverse complement strand
GAATGCTGTGTCGACTTGGCCGGTGATTGTGTGTTGGGTTACGGGATCGCAGGCGCCACCGGTGCGATGGTTCTCAGCCATGGCAGAAATTGTGTGCCTTTTCCCGTCATGGCGGGATGCGGTTGCTGTGCCGGCATGGATGGATTGTTATGGTTGCGGTCAGCACTCACGATTCATGGTCAGGATATGCCGGAACTCCCTGAAGTAGAAACCACACGTTGTGGTCTGGAACCTCATCTGCGTGGGCGGTCCGTGCGCGCTGTGATATTGCGCCGTGCCGATCTGCGCTGGCCGATCCCTGATGAAATCCGCCTTTGTTTGCCGGGACAGAAAATCATCGAGGTGCGTCGCCGTGCCAAGTATTTGTTGCTCGATACAAGGATCGGCAGTGCGATTGTGCATTTGGGGATGTCCGGCAGCCTGCGCGTGCTGGCGGCCGACACGCCTTTGCGTATGCACGATCATGTCGATATCGCGCTCTCATCCGGGCATGTGTTGCGATTCAACGATCCGCGACGGTTTGGATGCTTGCTCTGGCAACCGCGCGGGCAAACGCATCCTTTGCTGGAAGAACTCGGTCCGGAGCCGCTTTCCGACCAGTTCGACGGCGATTATCTGTATGCGCGCAGCCGGGGCCGGCAAGCCCCCGTCAAGGCGTTCCTGATGGATCAGCGGATTGTCGTGGGTGTCGGCAATATCTATGCGGCCGAAAGTCTGTTTCTCGCCGGTATTGCGCCGCGCCGTGCTGCTGGCAGGGTTTCCCATGCGCGTTATGTGGTTTTGGCGAATGCGGTCAAGTCGATTCTGAAGCGCGCCATCGAACGCGGTGGCACCACGCTCCGCGATTTCATCCGCCCCGATGGCGCACCGGGCTATTTTGAGCAGGAATTGCTGGTGTATGGAAGAGAAGGAGAAATGTGCAGACGATGCGGTCATCGTTTGTTGCATGCGAGCATCGGCCAGCGTGCCACGGTTTGGTGCGGGCATTGTCAGCGTTGAAGCATTGGATCAGAAAGCGATCATGAGTTCATGGCGCCGCTAGATAGATGTTCGTCGTTATCGCAATCGCAATGATTGACCGTGAACTGGCATCCGAACGGAAGTATTCCGTTTATCGAAGTGATGAATCGATATTCATATTGGGATCGATGGAGGAGGCGATTATGATGGGCGTATTTCCGATGAGGGAGAGTGTCCGATGTCCCGTCGCCAGTTTTTGAAAAATGCTGCGGCTGCCTTGGCGTCTTTGAGCTTGCCTTTACCGGCGCTGCTGTTGAGCGATACGACGGCGGCCAGGGGACTGCGCAGGCTGGGACAGCCGCGGCCTTTCGATTATGCATGGCTCAAGGGACGTGCGCGCACTTTGGCGATGGCGCCATACCAGGGAAGCGGCTCCCGGCTGCCGGCGGCGGTTGCCGGCTTGAGCTGGGATCAATATCAGGCCATTCGTTATCGTGACGGTTATGCTCTGTGGGCGGATGATGACGGTGGGCGTTTTCAGGTCCGGTTCTTTCATTTGGGGCTGTATTTCAAGTCGCCGGTGCATATCTACGAGTTAGCGGATGGCCAAGCGCAGGAATTGGCCTACGACCCGGAAGCCTTCGATTACGGCAACAGCGGTCTGAAGGGAGCCGGATTGCCGAGTGATCTGGGGTTCGCCGGCTTTCGCCTGACGCCGAATGACAGCGATCGCGATTTCGCCGCTTTTCTGGGCGCGAGCTATTTTCGCGCGGTAGGCCGTGATGGCCAGTTCGGCTTATCCGCCCGCGGCTTGGCGATCGACTGCGGCATGGATCGGCCGGAGGAATTTCCCAATTTCGTCGCTTTCTGGTTGGAGCGGCCGGCGGCGGGTTCGGAAACGGTGGTTGTCTATGCCTTGCTCGATTCTCCAAGTATTGCCGGCGCGTACCGGTTCGTGATCACGCCGGGCGAGCCGCTGGTGATGGACGTGGATTGCGCGTTGTATCCGCGCAAAAGCATCGAGCGGCTCGGTATCGCGCCATGCACCAGTATGTATCAGTATGGCGAGAACGATCGGCGCATGGCATGGGACTGGCGGCCGGAAATCCATGATAGCGATGGCCTGTCGATGCATACCGGTTCCGACGAGTGGATCTGGCGGCCGTTGTCGAATCCTGAGCGCCTGCGCTTCAACATGTTTCTCGATGAGAATCCGAGAGGTTTCGGTTTATTGCAGCGCGACCGCAATTTCGATCATTACCAGGATGATGGCGTGTATTACGAAAAGCGCCCCAGTCTTTGGGTCGAACCCAAGCATGGTTGGGGAAGGGGCTCGGTGCAGTTGGTGGAAATCCCCACCGTCGATGAAACCTTCGACAATATTGTGGCGTTCTGGAATCCCGAGGAGAAACCTCAGGCAGGGCAGGAATTGTTGTTCGGTTATCGATTGTTTTGGGGGGCACAGCCTCCGGCGCAACCGCCGTTGGCCAAGTGCGTGGCGACACGGACCGGTCTCGGTGGGGCCATCGGGAAGAAACGCGAGTATTTTTCGTGGCGTTTCGCGGTGGACTTTGCCGGCGGAGCATTGGCATCGCTGGGCGATGGCGTGAAAGTGGAACCGGTCCTGAGCCTTTCCAGAGGATCGGCTGAAATCGTTTCGGCTTGGGCTTTGCGGGAAATACAGGGGTATCGCGCCATGTTTGATGTCGTACCGCCCGATGACAGTACCGATCAGATCGATATCCGGTTGTTTCTCCGCAGCGGCGAGCGCACATTGACGGAAACCTGGCTTTATCAGTGGAATCCACCGCCGCCATCGCAAAGAATATTGTATTGAGGTTCAGAAATACGGTGACGGACGGGATGCGGTTAGCAGGCCGGCTTAAGCACCGGCGAGCCTTGCGGTTTCCGCGCTCCGTCCGCCATAAGCTAAACAATGTCGCGTCCGTCGAGGCAGACGATGAAAAAAGCACCAAAGTCGGTCTACCGCAGAGTATGCCGTCGTAACGGATTGCGAGACTCCGTTGGTGGTTACGAAGTACGTTTCTTGATTCGATGAGAATCGCTGGACCAGTTCCTTTACCATTGCGATGATGACGATCAGATTCGGAGTGGAAACGATGGCTCAGATGTGGATGGTGCGCAGCGACGATGCGCAACTGTACGATGCGTTCCGCGAGCGTAGTGCAGCAGGGGTCGGTTGGCGCGAATTGGCCGAAGCGGTTCGTGATGATGCGGGTGTTTCCCGCGACCGATTGATCGAGATTTATTGCGAACGTCATCCGGACGAGGGATTTGCGGGAGCGATTCCTGCCGCCGCACAGGTTTGGCGATTCGTCAATGAGATCGCGATCGGTGACTGGGTATTGACGTATTCGCCGTCGCACCGTGTTTATTTGCCTGGCAAGGTGACCGGCGCCGCGCTTTACCATCCCAAATGGAAAGAAAGCGGCATGGCGCTGGCGCGTCGTATGGAATGGGAACGGGAGATAGAACGCGATGCGCTGAGTGTGCCTGCAAGAAATGCATTGGCTTCGCCGCAGAGCGTGTTCCCGGTTCCTGCAGGGGCGATGGACGAAATCCTGGCGCAGGTCACCGGTAAGTTCATGGCCGATCTTTCGGGAGAAGCGATACGCGATGAGAATGTCATCGATGTTTTCGATAATATCGAAAGCCAGGCATTGGAGCGGATCAAGGACAAAATCGCGGAATTGGACACGGAAAAATTGCGTGCCCTGGTCGCCGGAGCATTGCGTGCGACCGGCTACAAGACGCAGTTGTTCGAGCGCGAACTGGAGCACGATAAAGATGTCGTCGCCTGGCCGGATGGTTTCGGTTTCGGCAAGCGACGCATCGTAGTCGAAATCAGGCATCGCGAGGGCGCGGTGGATGCAGAGCGTATTCGCGGTTTTTTCGATAACGATAATTACGATCAGGAGCGTGGGCTCTGTCTCAGCACGGGAGGATTCGATCCGGGCGCTCAGGAGGAAGCCGATCGCGCCTTGGCGCCATTGGCCTTGTGGACGCTGGACGACTTGGTGCGGACATTGATCGAACACTACGATGCGCTCGATGAAGAAACGCGGCGGCTGCTTCCTTTGACACGCGTATTCTGGCCAGCATGAAGGAAGATAGCGCGCTCCGATACGCGGACCGCAGGCCGGGGTCGATGGATGAATGACGGTGCGCGCAAGCGGGCGACCTTGTGAGCCGTCAACAGGTGGTGTGACGGTTGCCCGATGTCGGGTTTTTCACTATCGATCCAAATTTAGATTTATTGCGATTGAAAAGGCAATTGCCTACCGATGGAATAACACGCCTTGACGATATGTAGGATAGCAGTCGCTGGTGATGGTGAAGCTCTTGGACAGGACGCATCGGGATGGGACTGGGCCGACGAAAAACGAATAAACGAGGCGAAGGGAAGCAAGGTGGAGAAATCCTGCACGGAATATATCAGCGACGAGATTCACGCACGGGGCGATGCCGCGGACCATGCTGCGTTATTCGATCGAGCGGCTTTCCGAAACCGAACGAATCGGCTATCTGCGCCGGACATAGTACGCCGTACCGGAGCAAGTGCGTCGGAGCGATTTCCGGTATCGTGTTGTGGTCTCAACTGCCGATGGGTGAATTGCATGCTGATAGACGAGGAAAACTATGGCGTCGGTAACAAGGCGATGGCTTCAGTGTTGCTGTTGTATTGGCATTTGTTGCGAGAGGGCGGTTTCACTGCTGGCCAGACCGTGTATATCGATCCGGAACTGTTTGACGGCTTCGCGTTTCTGGACGTGCGTGTGGACGAGTCGCGCTATAGCTTGGAAATCGACGAATCACTGTTGCGGCAAGGCGCCGTGATCTACATATTGTGCGATTTCAACGATGGCATTACCCAATACGACCGGGAATATCTGCAATTGGATATCGTTCATAACGTGTTTCGCGCGGCAAAGAAGGGTCGTTTCAGCGCCGTACCGGAAGTCAATGCGCTGATCGATTTGTTTGGCGAAACCGAGGCGGATCTGGATCGCGACGCGTATGCACGGATATTGTCCGAGATTTATCAGAAATATGTGGTAGGCCGGTTGCGAAACTTGCTTGGCGCCGGTTGAGGGTCAGTGCGGATATTGCGAAATGTCCAGCGGCGGAGTTCATCGGTGCTTTTGGCCGGGCGGCGGGAATCGCATGATGCGGTTCCCGCATGCATGGCGTTTTTATCGCTGGTGTTGCTGATGGCGGTGTCCTGCTTTTTTATGTTGCGGCGGATTCGAACTGGTGAAGGACCATTTGGCGTTCGTGCCTAATGGTGGATCCGATCGCGTTCATGGCGTCACGCTTCGGGTGGAGGGGGAGACAGATAGCGCTCGTCGTCGAAGCTGATGCACCATTGCGGTCGATATACGACGACCATCACTATGATGCCGCCGCAGAAAAAACCTTCGCCGAACATTAGCATCGGGGTGGCGATCAGATACGGCCAGGATGGAACGTCTTGGAAAATCCAGGTGGTCATCGCGGCTTTGAATAGATTGCTGATCGCGATCGATATCGCGCCGCCGCCGAATGCCGTACAAAGGACATAGACGAAGAGATTGGTGGGCAGCCATCGCAATACTCCCCAGGCGATCGTACTGACAACGGCGATCGGAATCGCACCGGTTGCCAAAAAATCGAAAAATGGCCCATGCCAAGCGTTGTTCGTCGGCCAAGCGACCAGGCTGACCAGTGCCGTGACCCATAATGCAAAACGTGCGCCGAACATCAATGTGGCTACGCCAGCGCACAAAAAATGCAGACTGATGCCCTGGAAAGCATTGGTGTTGAACCAGCGCATCCCCATCATCGCCAGGGTCGCCAGAATCAGTACATTCTGGGCTTCGCGGTCGCCTTGTATCTTGAACCAAGGCAATCCGTGCATTGCCCACCCTAGCAATAGCAGGCAAATGGCAGCGGGAATCGATGGGAGAACCCAATGCATGATTCGTTTTCCGGACTGCGAGAACTCGATGGAGCAGAATACGTCAGGTCGCTTTGCTGGTACGATACGTCCGCTTCACGGAAGTACCGGGGAAGCTGTTGTGTTTCCTGGGTTAGAGTACTGTGGGTGGTGTACCGCCGATGATGACGATATCGGCGGGTCGGCGGGCGAACAGTCCGACGCTGACGACACCGGGAATCTGATTGATTTCCCGTTCCATCGTCATCGGATCGGTAATGGACAGATTATGAATGTCCAAGATGACGTTACCGTTATCGGTCACCGTGTTGTCACGCCAGACCGGCTGGCCGCCAGTCATTGCCAGAATTTCCCGGGCCACCAGGCTGCGCGCCATCGGAATTACTTCGACCGGCAAAGGAAACCGGCCCAAGACCGGTACTTGCTTGGTCTTGTCGATGATACAGACGAACCGGTGGCTGGCTTCGGAAATGATCTTCTCGCGCGTCAGCGCAGCGCCTCCGCCTTTGATCAGACATTTGCCGGGATCGCATTCATCGGCTCCATCCACATACAGTTCCAGCATGCCGGTATGGTTGAGTTCCAGCACTTCGATTCCATGTCGTTGCAGGTGCTGCGTACTTTGCTCAGAACTGGAGACCGCACCTTTTATACGGTCCTTGATCCGCGCCAGCGCATCGATGAAAAAAGCGACGGTGGACCCGGTACCAACCCCGACGATCATGCCGTCCTTGACGTATTCGATGGCTTTTTCGCCAGCCAAGCGCTTGGTTTCTGACATGTTAGAGACTCGGTTCCAATGACAACAGGATTTTCCATTGCGCCGCCGTCACCGGCATGACTGACAAGCGATTGCCCTTGCGGATCAGCGGAAAATCTTCACCCAACGCATCGGTATGCAAGCGGATCGTTTTCAATGGAATCGGCTGGGGCAGTTTACGTACAAATCTTATGTCGACCAAATACCAACGGGGTTCTTCATGAGTGGCTTTTCCGTCGAAATATGTCGATGTCCGGTTGAATTGGGTCGGGTCGGGGTAGGATTCGCTGGCAACTTCGGCAATGCCATAGATCCCTGGTAATTGTGTATTGGAGTGATAAAACAATATGCCGTCGCCAGTGTGCATGGCGCGTTTCATGAAATTGCGTGCCTGATAGTTGCGCACGCCGTCCCATGGTTCGATGCCGGCGCGCTCAAGATCATCGATCGAAAAGACGGTTGGCTCGGATTTCATCAGCCAATAGCGTTTGCGGATATTCATCTTTGGATGGCCGGGATTTGCGATAAAATAGTCTGCTCGGTATAAACGGCATCGACGCGGACGTCCCAGGATGCGGTATCGAGCGATTCAATTTCCTGCGCGGCGAAGCCGACGCCCACCAGCCAGGGAGGTGGCGGATCGTTTTTTCGAAAAGCGAAACTTCGATCGTACCAGCCCCCTCCCATTCCGAGCCGGTTGCCTTGAGCATCGAAACCGACCAATGGCACGATCACCAGAGCCATGGCTTTGGGGTCGATCAAAGCGTTCGTGTCCAGTACTGGCTCAGGGATGCCGTATTGGTTGGTCGTCAGCGCATCGCCGGAACGCCAGGGCGCGAAACGAAGCATGCCTGCGTGCAGTACCGGCAGGCAATAAGTCAAACGCGGCGGCAAGCGTATTTGGAAACTGTGCAATCCAATTTCGCCGTCCGTTGCCCAATAACCCGCGACATGGCCGCTTTCCGGCAGGAAGGGCAAATTCAATAGGTGAACGGCGAGTTGGTCGGCGGCAGCGATGCGCTCCGCTGGGGGGATGGCGCGCCGCTGCTCACGCAGTTTGCGACGTAAAGGCGCACGGTCATGATTCAACGGCATGGCATCTGAAACAGACATCGGGCGAAGAGGATACCGCAAGGATACCGCTGCTTTCCATCAGGGATATGCAAGCAGGACGATCAAGAGCGATTTCTTGGCAACAACCAATTCCTCTCCGGAATACTACGGAGTGGCTCTCAGGATTTCACTAATGGCTGACAATAGACATTCTCCACCATGACGATGCATGTGAAACGACCTTGAACCTGTGGTTCAAGTGGGAACGCTAATAGGCCATTGGGCTTTCCGCTACATGGCGGACCTGCACCCCCGGCATCGTCGCGTCCCCGATGTCGTTTATAAGGGACAAGGTAATATGTTTGCACACGCTGTCGTTCATGGTAGAGAACGCAGAAACATTATAGCGGATTTAGTATGTTTGCGCAGCTTGTAGTGGCCGGATCGTAAAGGATGTCGCAATTGTGGCGCATTGAATGGAGTCGATGGCGATCCGATGCGGCATACGCATGGTGTTGGATTTATCTCAGTCGACAATGTTCGTGTTGGCGATGATGTATCGACCGACGAGCTTCGGAGAGAACGGGTATGGGTCGTCGGTGAGCGGCTTCTATCAGAGGATGAGGCCGGGGTGTGCTGTTCGTGTGGCCGCCGTGCGGGGTCAATCTCGTGGCAGTCGCATCAACGCCCTATCGAGTTGATGGTTCAGTGTTTCCAGCGTGCGGGTTGCCTCGCGCTCTCGATTTTCGTATTCGTCCCGTAATTGCTGTAGCTCATGAACGAAATTCAGTGCCGCCAGGATCGCTACGCGGTCCATCGTCATCATGCGGTTCTCATTGCGAATTTCACGCATCCGGCTGTCCAGCAACTGAGCGGCGGCGGTCAGACTGCTCTGCTCCTCCGCGCTCACGCCGATAGTGTATTCGCGATCGAGAATGCGGACGTTGACGGGCTTGTTGACGCTCATGTGTTCTGTTCCAGTGATTTGAGCCGCGAGATCATGGCTTCCACGCGCATACGTGCTTGTTCATTCTTGGTAAGTAATTGCGCTCGTTCATTGACCAGTTGTTCCTGTTGGTTACGCAGGCTCTGGTTTTCACTGGACAGCCGCTGACAGTGTTCGGTTAGCGTTTCGATACGGGCCGAAAGTGCGTGGAGTTCGGCAATGATGTCAAGAGGTTTCATAATTGATGCACGATAGACATGCGGCGTGTGTCAGGTCAAGGGATCAAAGGATCGGTAGTCTGCTTTCGCTCGGCTCGGGCAAGAATTTTGACGCATTGACCAGAAACTCCAGACACTGTGCGTCTTCAAGCGGACGCGCGACCAAGTAGCCCTGGATCTCGTCGCAGTTATGGTCGCGCAGGAAACGGAGCTGTTCAGCGGTCTCGACACCTTCCGCAACGACGCTCAAACCCAATGAATGCCCCATATTGATGATGGCGCTGGTAATGGCCTCGTCATCTGCGTCCTTGGTCAAATCGCTGATGAATTCACGATCGATTTTCAATGCCGTGATAGGAAGGCGTTTGATATAGGCCAGGGAAGAATAGCCAGTACCAAAATCATCGATCGATAAGTGCGTACCGATTTTTCGGCAGGCATGCAGGATATTGGAGTTGTGTTCGAGATTGGTCATGATCGCGCTTTCGGTCAGTTCCAATTCGAGATTGTGTGCCGACATTCCAGTCTCGGCCAGAATGCGTTCGATCGTGCGCGGCAGGTCGTCGCGTTGCAGTTGGATTGCCGATACGTTGACGGAGACGTTCAAGTTGAGCACGCCGGCCTGCTGCCAGCGACACAGGGTGTTGCACGCTTCGCGTAGCGCCCATTGGCCGATTTCGAGGATCATGCCGGTGTTTTCCGCCAGCGGAATGAATTGCTGAGGTGAAACCGGACCGAATTCGGCGCTATTCCAGCGCAGAAGCGCTTCCACGGCCACGGTTCGTTGCTGGCGGAGTGAATAACGTGGTTGATACACCAGCTTCAGCTCTTGCCGCTCCAGAACACGGCGCAGTGAATTGGCCAATGTGGCACGGTGCTGCGTGGTTTCGTCCATTTGTGGCGAATACATCTGCCAAGTGCGACGCCCTGCCGCCTTGGCGTGATACATGGCGGTGTCGGCATGGTTGAGCAGGTCGGTGGGGACCTGTGCATGATCCGGGAAAAGACTGATTCCGATCGAAATGGATACACTGATTTCACGTTGACCGCCGAATGCCAATGGCGTGGAGAATGCGTCGATGACGCGGCGTGCGATCACGCTGGCTTCTTCCGGGGAACTCAAACTTTCGAGAATGATGGTGAATTCGTCGCCGCCCAGGCGCGCGACGGTGTGCTGAGGGCCGATGACCTGTTGGACACGTTCGGCGGCGGCGTGCAGTACGCGATCGCCGACGGCATGCCCGAGCGAGTCGTTGACATCTTTGAAACGGTCCAAATCCAGAAAAAGCACAGCAACGTACCCGCCTTCTTGGCGGGCGCGAAGAATCGCGCTGGCCAGCCGTTCGGAAAGAAGCGAGCGGTTGGGAAGGCCTGTCAGGGCATCGTAGTTGGCTAAATAGCGCAGCTCCTGCTCGGCGCGCTTTTGCTCGGTGATATCGTCGAGCACGACCACCCGAAACGCACATTTGCCGTTGGCGTCGAGCAGGGCGTTATGCTTGACGTGACAGAGTATTTCTTTACCGCTGCGGTGCTTCATCCAGATATTGCCCTGCCAGTGGTCACGGTGCTCGAGCTCGCTGCGCATTTGCTGCTGATGGTCGGAGCCGTAGCGGCTGCTATCGAGAATGCCGAGCGATTTTCCCAGCGCTTCCATATCGCTGTATCCGGTGATCTTCGTGAATGCCGGATTGACTGCTACGAAATAGAAGTCGTAATCCAATACGGCGACAGCTTCGCTCATATTGCGCAGGACTTCACTGGCGATCCGGCGCTCGGCATCGGCATGGCGGTTGGCGGTGATATCGCGAACGGTGCCCGCCATGCGTATCGGGCGGTCGTCCTGATCGCGTTCCA
>JAITWM010000054.1 GCA_031285265.1 Lysobacteraceae bacterium | reverse complement strand
GTGGAGCGTGTCATCCGCACGCTGAAGGAGCAATGTGCGCACCGGCACCGCTTTGAAAGCCTACAACACGCCAGCCGCGTAATCGGCGACTGGATCCACTTTTACAACCACCGGCGTCCCCACCAGGCATTGGCCATGAAAACTCCGGCTGAAGCATTCGCATTAGCCGCCTGAGGTGAGCAGGTTCTGATGGGTCATTACATCTTCTCCATGAAAACTGAGCGGCCGAGTCGATGGATTTACCGATCAAGGGATTGAGTGCCGGGCCGAGGTATTCGACTACATCGAGCGGTTCTACGACGCACGACATCTGCACTCGACGTTGGGATAGGTCAGCCCCATATGCAGTTCGAGGCGACAGCTTGTCAGGTTAAACAACCTGTCAGGAGAAATGGGGAAAGCCTGTCATGCAAGTAATACCGAAGGCATCGTTGCGCAGTTTTTCATAGATTTAGAATATCAATAATTGGCCGCAATCAATGGTGCCATTCGTAATATTAGGCAGTTATAAATAATGCAATTCTTAATATTAGGCTGTGATCAATAATGTAATCCTTAATATTAGAATATAGAATAATTACATTGTTATAAATAAGTGTTAATTTTTCACGCAGAATTAACATGCGGCATTTTATAAGTATTAATACTGGCGTAACCTAAACCCCTAACTATTTAGGTGCCGGTTTACTTTTAATCTACTTACTTCAGAACCCTCAGGAATTATTAATGCCTGAGGGGATGTCGCGTTTTGGACAATAACCCCTAAGAGATCAATATGGCTGACAGCGCTCTTCCTTTACAGGTAACCACTTCGCTATTGGGACAGGAGGACCGATTACTACGCTTACGCTTCCCTCATAACGATGGACCAGAAGCCCATTTAGTCCCTGAGTGTCTACAGGCCGAGGAAGGGTTGTCGCAAGATTTTTGTTTCACAGCCACACTGCTGTCGAACAATGCGGCAATTCCAGCCAAAGAACTCATTGGAAAAATGGCTTGTATCGAATTGGTACGCAAGGACCGCTCGTTCCGTTATTTCAACGGCTATATTTTCGAATTCCGCCGTATCAAAACAGATGGCGGACTGGCGTTCTATGAAATGAAACTAGGTCCTTGGCTGGCGTTTCTCAAGTTCAGGACAGACAATTATCTCTTCCACGATAAGACTATCAGCGACCAGACCGCCGATATATTCAAAGATTATGAACAATGTGATTATAAGATTGAAATCACCGGAGATGATCCCTCATTCACAATGGCGGTTCAGTGGGATGAATCGGATTACAACTATGTGCACCGACGCTGGGAGGCAATAGGGTGGCATTACCATTATTTGCACCGCGCCGATGGTCATCAGTTGGTTCTATCCGACGATTCGCCGCTTCTCAAGGAAATCGACGGTGACTTTGTGGTGCGTTACCACGAGCGTTCCGATATCGAGGATAGCGATGCAATCCACCAGTGGTCGCCGCATCGGCGTTTGACATCGACTCAATATACTGCTGCCACTTTCGACTTCAAAATCCCGAAACCACAGCGCTTGGATGTCCCTACGATCAATGAACAAGGAAAAGTGCCTGCGCTCGAGATCTACGAAGATACAGGCGCTTACGGTTTCCGGGGATTCTTCGGCGGCAATAAATTTACCCAGCGCAGAATGGAAGAAATCGAAGCACGCGCCAAGCAATTCGACGGGCAAGGAGACTGCGCACGCATACAGCCAGGGCGCTGGTTTCGCTTGGCCGATCACTACGAGCATGAATATGATTCGATCGATGACCGGGAATTTCTGGTCGTAGCAGCCACCCACACGGCGAACAATAATTTTCTCCAGGATGGAAAGCCGGCTATTTATAGCAACAGTTTCAGTTGTATACGTAAAAAGATCCCCTGGCGCCCTGGCAGAGGCATGAATAGTTATGAGCCGAAAGTTCAAGGTTTATTGACGGCTATCGTAGTCGGACCGCCTGGCGAAGAAATCTATTGTGATGAATTCGGCCGTATACGGGTCCAATTTCATTTCGACCGCGAAGGCCGGTACGACCAACGCAGTTCCTGTTGGGTCCGGGTAGGCAGTAGTTGGTCGGGTTCGCAATTCGGATTCATGTCGATCCCGCGTATCGGTCAGGAAGTTGTCGTGCAATTTCTTGGCGGCAATCCCGATATGCCTCTGGTTACAGGGCTCGTTTACAACAGCGACAACATGCCGCCATGGTCCTTGCCATTTAATAAGACGCAAACCGGCTTCATGTCCCGTTCCATAGGAGGTGGAATCGATAACTATAATACGATGCGATTCGAAGACCTCGCCGGGCTTGAGCAACTATATATGCAAGCCGAAAGGAATATGGACACGCTGGTCAAAAGAGACCAAAGCCTTGATGTAGGCAACGATCGCAGCAAGACTATAGGAAACAACGATAGTAGCAAGATCGGTTTCGACCGGCTTGCAAACATCGGACAGAACGATACGTCGTCCATTGGCTCCAATATGGCGCGCAGCGTCGGCCAAGATATGGCCAGCACTATCGGAGGCAACCTTACATCCAGTGTTGGTCAGAATGCCAGTTCTAGTATCGGCCAAAGCATGTCAGAAAGCATCGGCCAGAGCATGTCGCAAGACATCGGTCAAAACGCGGCTCAAAGCGTCGGTCAAAACATGAGCCAAAGCGTTGGCCAAGACATGAGTACTTCAGTTAACGGCAATAATTCCCTCAGCGTCGGACAAGACCTCAGTCAGAGTGTTCAGGGAAATTCCAGCAGAAGCACACAGCAAAGCGATTCCGTTTCCGTCCAGCAAGATCGGTCAGTCAGTGTCCAAGGAAACCTGTCCCAATCCGTTGGGCAGAGCAAGAGCGAGCAAATCAATCAAAACAACCAGATACAGGTAGGGCAAAAATTCTCTATCAGTGCGAATGATGAGTTTTCGGTCACTGTCGGGCAAGCCAGCCTCCAATTAAAATCCGACGGATCCATCAGTATCAACGGCCAGAAATTAGATTTCAGCGCAAGCGAAAGTGTAAAGATCCAAGCGCCACAAATCGATCTAAATTGAGGATAATTTATCGTGAAATTTGTCAACCTCACGCCATTCGACACTTTATGCTTCAGCACACTCGATAAAGAGGATCACGAATATAAAGTAATCGCCATGAAGGTAGGTTATCGTCTGCAACCCTCGGCAGAAGGCAATGATCTGTTTGATGCTAAGGTGATCGACGATGATCCCTTGCCATTATGTTTGGCAGATGAACATTACGGCGAACCCAACGAATCCAGCATCCGTCAGGAAAGTGATCTTGCCCCCTACAAACCACGTTGCGATGTCACTCTTCGCGGACACTCCTATGCCCCCAGAGGTGTCCCCGCGAAACAATGGAAGGCGCGCCTAAAAATAAGTGCTCCATTGACCTGCGATAACATTGAAATTCCTCCGCCTTTGCCAAATACGCCGGGAGCGACATTGACAGATATACAGCGTCAACGCTGGCTCGAAGAGCGAGAGCAAGCCAGGAAGGCCGCCGCTCAAGCATCCTCGCACCAACGGCAATTATTGATGGATAAAACATTGCACATGATCGGGCCGCGGGAGTTCCGGAGAGCCGGGAATTTCTGGGCTCTCTGGGATACAGTGCCTGCACTTTCCACGCCGCTGCGTTGGGAATATGCGTTCGGCGGCCGCAGTGTCGTACCGAACCCCAAGTACGAACAGAAACCCAATTTGCCCAAGTATCTGCTGAATGAGGTTTGTTTCAGCAATCCCGTGGGCTGTGGCTGGATAGAAAAACGCTATCTGTCCGCACTGCGTTCGGCCGACCTGCCACTGCCTGATCGTCTTCCGGCCCCCCGCATCGAATCGCCGCAGGCACCGACTCGTAAAATGGTGACGGCCTCGCACAAGAGTCAGGAGATCAATGCTTTCGAAATGGATCGCATCGCACAGGATTATGGAACCAAACCCGCAGGATTTGGCCCGGTAGGCCGTGCCTGGGTGCCTCGCTTGAGCAGAGCCGGGACCTATGACGCTCAATGGCTGGAAAAACGTTGGCCATATCTCCCGAAAGACTTCAATTTCGATTATTGGAACCATGCCCCGGTCGACCAGCAGATTCCTTATTTGCCGGTCAACGCGGAAATCGAATTATGGAATCTGACGGACCCAAGGCATACTCCTAATAGTTATTTGCGCATCCGGCTTCCCGGCCACCGGGCATTTGTTCTATTAAGGATGGAACGTGGCGAATTGGAGCCGCGTGCCATGCAGATCGATACACTGCAGATCGACACCGAAGAGATGATGCTGATACTGACTTGCCGTCTTCTGATCCCTGACAACGCTTATATCACCAAGGCAGAAGCGCGATTCGAAATCGATCCGACAGCACCGCTAGTGAAATTCGAACCCATTGATACAACTGCCGAGGCCGAGGTGGCCCTGGCTACGGAGGAGGTCTGACCATGGCAGAAAATATCATTGCACGTAATGAATCAGGATGGATGGTCGTCAGTCTATCGCCCGATGTCTGCAAAACGCCTATGGGAGGAATCCCCGTGCCGGTGCCTTATCAAGTCACCTCGAATCTTTCGCAAGCGGTTCAGACGGCTAACCAAGTCAGCGTCAACAGCTATCGACCCATCCTATACGACCAGACTAAAGTGCCAAATACCGATGGCGATGACGCGGGCGTGCAACTGGGCGTGAAAAGCGGCACCGTCAAAGGTGATTGTTGGCCTATACAACACAGCAGTACTGTGAAATTCGAGGGTAAACAGATCATCCGTCATGATGATCTGTTCTGGATGAACGGTCGGAAATAGCCTGCCCTCCCGGTCCTTGATATTTCCTGCATGATCGAAGAAGCCGCCAATACATGTTTTGGCGGCTTCTTCGTTTATCTTCTAACAGCGGCATAGCCGAAACATCCGCCTCTTGACCTGAAGCCGACACTGTCAGAAGGTTTGCGTTTGATCTCCAATACTGGCCAATGGTCGTGGAGTGTCTTCATTACCACACCGAAATCGTAGCCGGACGTACGGTACTCGACTACTTGGTGATTTTGCTTTCGTACTACTCCTGGATATCCAACGATTGGCCCCGCAGAGCGTTCTCCAGGCCACGTTTGCCCTCATCGACCCATGGTTTGATCTCCGAAGGCGGCAGATCGTAGGTACGGTTGGCTTCGGCTACCGTCGTCTTGCCTGAAGCAGGTCTAGCACCAGCGCATTCTTGCGCGGGTAGTCCGCCGTTTGATTGCTTCTTCCATCTTTATGCTCATCGTTAGTTCCTCAATGGATGACCTGAGCAGGTTTTTAGCGGGTCATTACATGGCGGGATTTGCCGCTGGTGTTACAACCCCCTTATCTGAGCGAGTTTCGATCCACGTATGCTTCCATGGGCGTGTCAAGCTTGATGTCTATTTCCATTTATTAAGGAAGCCCCCATGGTGGATGTCCAGACAGATCAAGTTGCCACATTTCTTCTCGGACCCTACGACTTGCCTCGTTATCAATGCTTCGACCATCCCAATCTGGATGTTCATTTCTGACTATAGGGCGTAGCTCTTTTCTTCTTTGATTGTACCAATTATGTCTACGTCGCGATCGCTCGCTCCTCCCCCCTGCGACTCTTCCCCCGTCCCGTCCCTGTCCTTGTACCGGTCCGCCGCCGGCAGGACGCGTATCAGGCTGACCAATCGATGGCTGAAGCTGTTCAGCAGGCAGCGGCGTATCCGTTCGAAGATTGTCCCAAAAGGGCGTATCCGAGCGCACCGGATACAGCTGTGTCGGTGGCGGCTGCACGTTTGGGGGATACAGCTGTGTCGTGGGCGTGACGTGCTGGTAGCCTGAGGGCAATGCCGAACTCTGGGGCATCGGATAAGACGGCGCACCCGGCTGACCTGGCCGACG
>JAITWM010000010.1 GCA_031285265.1 Lysobacteraceae bacterium | reverse complement strand
CGCCAGCAAGTCTTGCTGTAGCGTAGCCGCCAATATGGGTGAAGAGCAAGCCAAGACAACAAACTGTTGTTGATCCAATGGGGAAGAACGTGCTGGATAGCCGCCGACGCACCTGGGTTGAGGCGGCGGCGCGGTGTTTTGGCTCGTTGGCCGGACTCAACACTTGGCCAAGCCAGTGCTGCCGCGCTCTGTGGGGTGAGATGCATCATCCGGAACATGGCCAATTCAGCGTGGCCGAGATACTCAAACATGAGCAGTCCCAGAGGATATCAACGAGGCGCGTGCGACACTGTTTTAGCGGGTACCCATGCGCATCGGCTGAAGCGTAAAAAATTAACGAGTCGCTACACAGACAGAATGGAAACCGGCAATACAACGACCCCATTACACTGCCTTGGCCAACAATGGATCGACTTGCTTTGCTTCGTCGATTTCAGGACGCTCCAGGCTCAAACCTTGTTTGGAAAAGACTGTATTCGGTGACATGACTACAGAGCAACCGGGTGAAGGTGCTCAAGGCAGAGATGTGCTCGTCATCCCTGCCGACGGCTTTGAGGCGCTGTCGAACAGGTTTGCGTCCCGATACCCTTCGGGTGAGGTTCAGCGCGCTGCGTGCATACAACTCTCACACACAGATACCGACACACGCCGGTACTATCCATGCACAGTCGTTATCGGTGAGCTGGGGTCGCACCAGCACCAGGCCAGGAGTGGACGGATCTGCTCGAACCGTTCGAACCACAGAGTGTCCGATGTCCGAAGCGACGAGGAAATATGCGGGAATGTCCGGTTTCCCCTCGGATGCCCCGTCACAGACAACCACGTCCATGGATCACCCAGGTGATGTGAGGCAAGTCGTTCCATTGCGTCACGCTGCGATACCTGTCCGGGAACCACCTGAGAGACTGTCAATCTGTTGGACGGACTAACGGCCCCCCCCGTGACACATTCCAATCTTTATGATGATTGCTCCCTATCCCCCAATCTACGGCGCGCGTAAGTCGCTGCGCTGTTAACCACAGCACTGATCCGCCTACGCACCGGCTCCCCTGTGCAACCTGCCCGCACCAAGCAAATGCGAAGTTGTCACTGAAGTCGAGTGCTATACCTCCTGGCCGGCGCAAGCGTTGAGTTATAGACTAGAAAAGATCATGTTGGTCCGGCTTCGTGCCGAAACCGAACGCGTACTCGGCGATCGGTTCGATATCAAAGCGTTTCGTGATGCCGTATTGCGGCAACGCTCTGTGCCGTCGCCGGTATTGGAACGGTAAATTCTCAAATTCACCGTCGAATCCGGGCGAGTGTCATGAGATAGTGTCCTTGTTCAGCGCCGGATCATGCAAGACAGCGAGACCTTATGCATGATCGTCGCAGGAATGCGATAGGGCGGCTCCAGTATGCTTCGGATCATCGCCGCAGGAAAACGTTCGCAAATGGCACCAGGCTGAGTTTCAAAAATGGCTTCCACAACCGACACCTCGATTCTGCGCACGCTCTGCAATCTGCGCTGGCTGGCCAGTGCGGGACAGGCCGTGGCTTTGCTGGTCGCCAATGGCTTGATGAAATTGCAGTTGCCGATCTTGCCGCTATGCGGCGGCATCGCTGCGTTGATCGCATTCAACTGTTTCGCCGAAATCCGCTTTGCTTCCAACCGGGAGACGCCATCCGCATCAGTGATCTTTTTGCATCTGACCGTCGATATCGTTGCATTAGCTTGGGTGGTGTTCTGGAGCGGCGGCCTGACCAATCCCTTCGCCTCACTGTTCCTGATTCCGATCGCCTTGGCGGCGATCACGTTGCCGCGCTTCTGGGCGATCGCGACAGCTGTGGTCAGTCTGGTCGCTTACGGATTGTCGGTGACCTTCGCACCACCGTTGCACTATCACGGAAAAGAAGTCTTCGACCTGCATCTGTTGGGCATGGAGATCAACTTTCTGTTATCGGCGCTGGTCGTACTGTACTTCGCCATACGTATGACCGGACAATTGCGCCGCCGCGATCGGGAACTGGCCGCATTGCGCGAACGCTTCGCCCGCAACGAAGGCATCATCGCTCTGGCCGCGCATGCCGCCTCCGTCGCGCACGAACTCAATACGCCATTGGCGACCATGACGTTGCTGGCCGAGGATATCGCCGAGCAGGCACAGACCCGGCAACTGAGCGAGGACGCCGCACTGCTGGTCGATCTGCTGGCATTGTGCCGTGATCGCGTGCGGACGCTGGCAACACCGGAAGATACCGACCTGGAGCGAATCATCGGGCAATGGCGGCTGTTGCGCCCCGACATCGAGTTGCATCGCAGCGGACAACTGCCGCCGGCCTTGCGGGTCGAACCAGCCATCAGCCATCTCTTGCAGACCTTGCTCGATAATGCCGCCGATGCCAGCCGTCAGACCGGCATACTCCGAGTCGATTTATACCTGCATTACGAAACGGAAATGTTGCGTGGCGAGATTCGCGACTATGGCCGCGGTCTGGATCCGAACCGGTCGCTGCTGCCGGCCACATTGTTCCGCAGTACCAAATCCGATGGTTTGGGCATCGGGCTCGCGCTATCGCATGCGACAGTCGAACGGCTCGGCGGCGACATGACGATGACCGCCGCGGAAGGCGGCGGCGTCCGTATTCGTTTCAATCTGCCGTTGCCGGCATCAGGAGGCTCCACGTGACACACTCGGAAATCGGTCTGCTGATCGATGACGACGAATTGTATCTGCGCACTTTGCAGCGCAGCCTGACGCGGCGCGGCATCGAAACGCGCTTTGCGACCCATGCCACGGAGGCCCTGCGGATCGCAGCGGAAATCCAGCCTGCCTTTGCGCTGGTGGATCTGAAACTGGGCGAAGAATCGGGTCTGTCATTGATACAACCACTGCGTGAACTGCATCCGGACATCCGCATCCTGCTGGTCACCGGCTACGCCAGCGTCGCTACTGCCGTGGACGCGATCAAGCGCGGCGCCGACGACTACCTGCCGAAACCGGCAACCGCCACGACGATCCTGCGCGCATTGGGGTTGGAAGAACCCGAGACAACCGCCGTCGAAACAACGATGACACCGCTCTATCGCCTGGAGTGGGAGCATATCCAGCAAGCGCTGCATGAAACCGACGGAAACGTCTCCGCCGCAGCGCGGCTGCTCGGAATGCATCGCCGTTCCCTGCAACGAAAATTGGCGAAGAAACCCGGTCCCGAGCGTGATCCGACACTCGATAAATGAGAGCACCCGACTCCACAAGACGACACGTGGGGATGATCGTCCTCTACTCAGGCTTCCTGTAATGACCCAGCAGAACCTGCTCACCTCAGATGGCTAATGCAAATGCCTCAGCCGGGGTTTTCATGGCCAGTGCCTGGTGTGGACGCCGGTGGTTGTAAAAGTGGATCCAGTCGCCGATTACGCGGCTGGCGTGTTGTAGGCTTTCAAAGCGGTGCCGGTGCGCACATTGCTCCTTCAGCGTGCGGATGACACGCTCCAC
>JAITWM010000226.1 GCA_031285265.1 Lysobacteraceae bacterium | reverse complement strand
GTTCAAGCGGCGACAGCAGAGCGCAAAAGGCCGGGTCGCCATCGAATGCCGGCAGGCAGCTCCAAACCATGCGGCCGCTGCGGTCGATCAATGCGCCGAAACTGCCGTTGCCGATGACGCCGAGTTCCAGGTTGGATTCAATCATAGGATGACCTTGATCGTTCTGCGGACTGGCTCCGTGGAGGAACCGTGCGAATGCATCTCGATATGTCGTTCAGGCCGTATTGGCTTGCAGCCAGGCATGGACGGCGCGAGTATCGGGCAACGCATAGTGGGCGGCGCTGCTGGCACGGTTTCCGACCAGAACTCCCCAACCGCCGAACCGATCGGCGGCGGCGAAACCGAATTCATCGGTCAGATCGTCGCCGACGAAAATGGGCTTGCGCCCCGTGAAAGGCGGATATTGTAGCAGTGTTTCCAATGCGCAGCCTTTGTCGTTGCCTTCCGGCAGGAATTCAATGACATGATCACCGGGCTGCAAACGATAGCCGGGCATCGTTTCGATTCGTGATTCTGCGAAACGAGTGATGTCCGGCCCGGCCGAGGGCGAGTTGCGCCAATGCAGCGCCAAGCTGATCCCCTTGTCCTCGACCAGGACGCCAGGATGGGTGGCGGCCAATGTCATCGCATCGCGGTGCAGCGCATGCAGCCATGATGAGGTATCGCCGGGAATATCGTTCCGGTAATCGTGCGGATGACGGATTTGATGTCCGTGCAGGCCGGCGGCAGGCAGATGCAGCGGAGCGAACAGTTCGTCCAGCTGTCCCAGTGGGCGGCCGCTGACCAGGGCGAGCGCCCCATCGAGCCGTTCGCTGAGCTTGGTGATGGTATCGCGGACTTCCGACCGTAGTCGTGCTTGGCTCGGATATCTGGCGAAATCGATCAGCGTACCGTCCACGTCGAGGAATAGTGCATAAGCGGTATCGAAGGACGGTGGACGCGGGAAGCGGGAGGGAATGGCATCCATCATCCGCGTATTGTGCCCGTTGTGATGTCGAATCGAAGTGGAATGTTGAGGATGTGTGCCGAATTACGGCATGCAACGGTGTTTTTTGTAGCTGCAACAATGGAGCGTGCACCGTACATCAAAACGTTTCCATCGACCGCCGAATAGAGTATCGGTCCCATCATGCCGACGATATGAAACCGCTGAGTGCAATGGATGAGGGAGATACTCGGGATGCAATGCGATTCGTCGGGATTTCCATGTGCGTGCAGCATCGCTGAGCAATGACGAATCCAGTTGCTTCATGAAGTGATAAGAAGATACCGGATGCGTTTTTCAAACGATGCGGCCGGAGAGGTTCATGTTTCGATACCCTCGACTCCGGTCCATTGATGTTCGGTCCATGTGATGGTCAGAAAGCCGCCTGATGGTTCCATCGGGATTCATCCCGGCCCAAAATGGTAGGCAATGTCTAAGCAGATCGGATCGGCGGTACAGGACAACGGATGGCACTTAGGGTTCGGATGGTGGCGATATCACTTCTACACCTCCAGCGAGGCCAGGTCTCCCTTGGTTTCCAGCCAGATCTTACGGTCGGAAGCGCGTTTTTTAGCCAGCAGCATATCCATCAGAGAACATGTCTGGACATCGTCGTCGATGGTCAATTGCACGAGCCGGCGTGTATCGGGATGGATGGTCGATTCGCGCAATTGCGCTGGATTCATTTCACCCAAGCCTTTGAATCGAGTAACGCTGACTTGGCCTTTGAGTTTTTCCCGTTCGATTTTTTCCAGCAACAACCGTTTTTCTTCTTCATCCAACGCATAGAACATCTGTCTGCCCACATCGATGCGGAACAGCGGCGGCATGGCGACGAAGATGTTGCCTGCCCGCACCAATGCCTGGAAATGGCGCAGGAACAATGCCGACAGCAATGTGGAAATATGCAGCCCGTCGGAGTCGGCATCGGCCAGGATGACGATCTTTCCATAACGTAACCCGGAAATATCGTCCTTGCCGGGATCGCAGCCGATGGCGACTGCCAGATCGTGTATTTCCTGCGAGCTCAGCACGCTGCCGGAAGCGACTTCCCATGTGTTGAGAATCTTGCCGCGCAACGGCAGGATGGCTTGAAAGTCCTTGTCGCGTGCCTGTTTGGCGCTGCCGCCGGCGGAGTCGCCTTCGACCAGAAACAGTTCGGTGCGCGACAGATCCTGGCTGATGCAGTCGGCCAGTTTGCCCGGCAAAGCAGGGCCTTGCGTGACTTTCTTGCGGACGATTTGTTTTTCGGCTTTGAGCCGCAGGCTGGCGCGATCGATCGCGATTTGAGCGATTTTCCCGCCGAGTTCTACGTGTTGGTTCAGCCACAGACTGAATACGTCGTGTGCGGCGTTTTCAATGAATCCGGCCGCTTGCCGCGAACTCAAGCGCTCTTTGGTTTGCCCGCTGAACTGCGGATCGGTCATTTTCAACGACAGTACGAACGTCACGCGGTCCCAGACATCTTCTGGAGCCAGCTTGATCCCGCGTGGCAGAAGGTTGTGGAAATCACAAAATTCGCGCAAGGCCGTGGTCAGGCCGCTGCGCAAACCGTTGACGTGCGTGCCGTGTTGCGAGGTGGGAATCAGATTGACGTAGCTTTCCTGAACCAGTTCGCCTTCCGGCGCCCAGGCCACGGCCCAGTCGACGAGTTCGGTCGATTTATGCAGCGAACCGACGAACAACTTCGACGGCAGCAATTCGCGATCCTGCATTTCTCCCAGCAGATAGTCGCGCAAACCGTTTTCATAGTGCCAATGATCGCGCTCGCCGCTCGCTTCGTCGTACAGGCTGACGGCCAATCCGGGACAGAGCACGGCTTTGGCGCGCAGCAGATGCTTGAGCGCGCGGAGGTTGAATTTGGCGGAGTCGAAGTACTTGCCATCGGGCCAGAAGCGCAGACGGGTACCCGTGTTTTTCTTCCCGACCGAGCCGATGGTTTGCAGCTTGGAAGCGCAGTCGCCATCGCGGAATTCCATTCGGAATTCGCTGCCGTCACGTTTGATGAAAACTTCCAATCGGTGCGAGAGCGCGTTGACCACGCTGACGCCGACACCGTGTAGTCCGCCGCTGAACGTATAGTTGCGGTTGTTGAATTTCCCGCCGGCATGAAGCCGGGTCAGGATCAGTTCGACGCCGGGAATCTTTTCCTCCGGATGGATGTCCACCGGCATGCCGCGACCGTCATCGGATACTTCGCAACTGCCGTCCTTGTACAGCGTCACGTCGATCCGGCGGGCATGTCCGGCCAGCGCTTCGTCCACGGCGTTGTCGACGACTTCCTGCGCCAGGTGATTGGGGCGGGTGGTATCGGTGTACATGCCGGGGCGACGTTTGACCGGGTCCAATCCGGACAGGACTTCGATATCGGCGGCGTTGTAGCGGGTATTCATGGATCCAGAGAAAGTCCGTGATAGTGAACGAAGAAGTGTGCGGTCTGGCGAAAAATTTTGCACGTGGGCTGCGCAGCAGAATTGACCTTCTCCCGATGAAGATCGACGGAGCATGCCGGGAGCCGTCGGCACCATTCCGGATGCGACCCTTGACGCTCGATGGCATGCATCGGATGGGTGATCGGTATGCCAACCGGGCCGTTAAAATGACAATGCCGTTCGGGAAATCGATCGGCCGCGTGAATATGGTTGCATGAATGGTCGTGATATCGGGATCGAGCGGGTTGATCCCCCATTCACGATATTGTGGTTCGATCAGGAGTAAGCTTTTCCACAGCAGAAAGCTTGAATCTTCTTTAAAGTAGGTAAAATCGGAGAGTCGTGTATGAATCGTCGTAAAGGGTGGATTGTCCTGTTGGTTGCCATTGCAACTGCTACGGTGGGAATGAGTGCGGTTGCGCAGACTGCAGAGGGATTGAGGCGCGATACGGAGCAGGCATTGGCGGCCCACAAGGCGCAGGCGGCCAGGGAAGAAGCGGCCGCTGCGGAACGCGCAGAGCGTCGCGCCCAGGCTGCTTCTGCTGCAGAGGCGCAGGCGGCAAACAACCAGCCGGCAGTGCCGGAGGAAGAGGAAGAGAAGAAGCAGGAGTAATCTTTAGACCCGGTTTGATGCAGGTGCATGAACCGCCGCGAACGCCCGCATCATGCGGGCGTTCGTGTACTGGTCGTCACATTGGCGCCCTACGCTTGGGCAATGTGGCAATAGCCGCTAAACTATGAGTTTCCGCAAGACATTCGGTCATGACCCCCCTTGTGTTTGTTACCGGTGGCGTGGTGTCCTCTTTAGGTAAAGGCATCGCCGCCGCTTCGCTTGCTTCGATCCTGGAGACTCGCGGTTTGCGGGTGACGATGATGAAGCTCGATCCCTACATCAACGTGGATCCGGGCACGATGAGTCCTTTCCAACATGGTGAGGTCTATGTCACCGACGATGGCGCGGAAACCGATCTGGATTTGGGTCATTACGAGCGGTTCGTCCGTACCCGGCTATCACGCAAGAATTCCATCACTACCGGTCGTATTTACGAAAGTGTGATCCGGAAAGAGCGGCGGGGTGACTATCTGGGCGCTACGGTGCAGGTGATCCCGCATATCACCGATGAAATCAAACGTTCCATCGACGCGGCGACGGAAGGTTTCGATGTGGCGCTGGTCGAGATCGGCGGTACGGTCGGCGATATCGAGTCGCTGCCGTTTCTGGAAGCGATTCGGCAGATACGAATCGAGCGCGGGCCGGACAAGGCCATGTTCATGCATTTGACGCTGGTGCCGTACATCGTTGCGGCTGGAGAATTGAAGACCAAGCCCACCCAGCATTCCGTCAAAGAACTACGCTCGATCGGCATCCAGCCGGATGTGTTGCTGTGCCGCAGCGAAGAACCGCTGCCGGACAACGAGCGCCGTAAGATCGCCCTGTTCACCAATGTGCCGGAACGGGCGGTGATCAATGTGTTGGATGTGGATGTTCTTTATAAGATTCCGCTGGAGCTGTACGCGCAGGGCATCGACGAAATCGTCGTCGACCGGTTCAAGTTGAGTCAGGCCAAGGCGGCGGACTTGACGGAATGGGAAGCGGCGGTGGATGCCACATTGCATCCATTGGATGAAGTCACGATTGCGGTGGTTGGCAAATATGTCGATCACAAGGATGCTTACAAATCAGTGGGTGAGGCGCTCAAGCATGGCGGCTTGCGACAGCGTACCCGGGTCAATCTGAAATGGCTGGAATCGCAGGATGTCGAGACGAATGCTGCCGAACTGCTGAAGGATGTCGATGGCATCCTGGTACCGGGCGGTTTCGGCGATCGCGGCTTCGAGGGTAAAGTGATGGCATCGCGGTATGCCCGCGAACGACAGGTGCCGTATTTCGGTATCTGTTATGGGATGCAGGCGGCGGTGATCGACTATGCGCGCCATGTGGCCGGCCTGGAAGGAGCCAACAGCACGGAGACCGACAAGCATTGTCCGCATCCGGTTATTGCGCTGATTACCGAATGGCGTACCGGCAGCGGCGATATGGAAAAGCGTAACGAAGAGTCCGATTTGGGTGGCACGATGCGCTTGGGTTTGCAGGAAGCCCGGATCAAGCCGGGAACCTTGGCACGCGAAATGTATGGCAAGGATGTGGTGGCGGAGCGGCATCGTCATCGTTACGAATTCAACAATCGCTATCGAACGGATCTGGAAGACGCTGGCCTGGTGATCTCGGCCAAGTCGATGGACGATCTGCTGGTGGAAATGATCGAGCTGCCGCGCGATCGGCATCCTTGGTTTCTCGGGTGTCAGGCGCATCCGGAATTCCTCTCCACGCCGCGCGATGGGCATCCATTGTTCGTTGGCTTCATTCGTGCGGCGAGAGAGAAAAAAGCGGGTGGGCGCTTACCATCGGAGGCGGAAACGGGTCAGCAATGAGTTTGCGTTACTGCGTTCTTTCCGATTGAAGTGAGCAGCGATCCGATGACATTTACCGTATCCCTTCCATTGATGCTCTCATTGACGATTATATTGTCGGTGGGAGCGGTCGTATGCCTGGGCATTGCCCAGCTCGGCGCAGGCTTCACGGCGATCGGTGTCGCGCGGGAAAAGGGCCATGGTTGGTTGGGTGTGACGATTTGCCTGACCCCTTTGGTGGGGGTTTGCCTGACCTATGTCGGCGTCGATCATGCGGTTTCCAATGGTTTCGATTGGATGAGTGCATGGACCTTGATATCCGGTCCGCTGCTGCTTTTTGTCGTGCCGTTACTGGTCAGTTTGGGGTATTTGCTCGGGACCAGGCAGAGTATTCGCTGGGCTTGGAAGTATCTGTTCATCGGGCTGTTTTGCCTGTTCTCGTTGGTTGCACTGGTCTATTACTTGTTCTCCAGCGGGATGGTGATGCGGACTTAGGAGGATGGGATGAGTCCGGTCATCGGTAGCAATGGTCTTGAAGATGGAAAACGGAACAGGCGAATAGGGAATCGATGGTGGAATTGAGGAGTGGGCAACGGGATACCAGATCTCCGGGTTCTCTCGTCTGTGACGGGCTTGAAAGAAATGACGGAGATCGGTGGCGGCATGGCGCAGGGTTCATGCGGAATAGGCTGTCGTATGGCAGTGAGCAGGGACTGCGCACGGGCCCGGACCCGCAATGAAGCGAAAATATTCGGTTTCCGTGGATTGCCGTCATCAAGATGTGCCCAATGGAAATCTCCGGCTCGGCGCTACGGGGGCTGAGCATCATCGGCTGGCGGCATCGGTCGATCTTGAATGGTTGGGAAGACATTGATGAAACTTTGCGGATTCGAAATAGGATTGGACAGGCCATTGTTCCTGATTGCAGGGCCGTGCGTGATCGAATCGATGCAGTTGCAATTGGATGTGGCCGGAAAACTGCAGGAGATGACTGGCCGGCTGGGTATCCCGTTCATATTCAAATCCAGTTTCGACAAGGCTAATCGCACTTCCGGCAGCAGTTACCGTGGTCCGGGATTGGAAGCGGGTCTGAAGGTGTTGGACGAAGTGAAACGGCAATTGGCCGTGCCGGTGCTGACGGATGTACATGAGTACACACCGATCAACGAAGTTGCCGCCGTCGTTGATGTTTTGCAGACACCGGCGTTTCTGGCGCGACAGACGGACTTCATCACCAAAGTTTGTTCAGCGGGTCGGCCGGTCAACATCAAGAAAGGGCAGTTTTTGTCGCCGTGGGATATGCAGCCGGTCGTGGATAAAGCCAAGGCGACTGGCAATCAGCAAATCATGGTGTGCGAGCGTGGTGCCAGTTTCGGTTACAACAATCTGGTCAGCGACATGCGTTCGCTGGCCGTGATGCGCAACACCGGGTGTCCGGTCGTATTCGACGCGACGCATTCGGTCCAGTTGCCTGGGGGGCAAGGTAGCCATTCTGGGGGGCAACGCGAATTTGTGCCGGTATTGGCACGTGCTGCGGTGGCGGTCGGTGTAGCGGGCTTGTTCATGGAAACACACCCGGATCCGGAGCATGCGCTGTCCGACGGTCCCAACGCGTGGCCGCTTGGCAGGATGGAGGCATTGCTGGAAACATTGCGAGAATTGGATGCAATCGCCAAACGCAGCGGATTCCCGGAGGGGCAGAGATGAATAGCCGGGAGGAAGCAGACGTTTGTAGTGACAGGGGACATTTAAGTCAGTTGCATGGTAGCGTCTGCCCGGTGTTCAGCGCCGCAAAAAGGTGGCTGGAGTTTCCTGCATGGTGCCGCATCGCCGTCATGGATGCCGTCGCCGCTTGAACGTGCGGCGCGGCTGCAGATGCCGTTTGGCGACGGCGTAGTCTGTGCCTTGACCGATACGGCCTCTTCCCCTGGCGACGTGTGGTACGCAGGGGCGGATTTCTTCACGCAATTCGACGGAAACGTCGACAGATTTGACGGATTATCTGAACCATTTGCGGCAGCCTGAGATAAAACCGCGAGAATTGCGCTAAATTCGCAATTTTCCGCTCATTCATGAAGGTTGATAGGTGTCATTCGCCTTTCCCTGCCGATACCATTACCTAAGTTTTGAAATCCACTCCCTCCACTCCGACCATAATTCATCATGACGACCATCAGTAAAATCCATGCCCGTGAAATCCTCGACAGTCGCGGCAATCCTACTCTTGAAGCAGAGGTCACATTGAGCGATGGCAGTTTTGGCCGCGCGGCGGTGCCTTCCGGCGCTTCGACCGGCACCAAGGAAGCCGTCGAATTGCGTGATGGCGATAAGACCCGTTATTCCGGCAAAGGTGTCCTCAAGGCGGTGGCCAATGTCAACGAGTCGCTGGCCGATGCATTGAAGGGTTTCGACGCCACGGATCAGATCGGCCTGGATCGGCGCATGTGCGAACTGGACGGAACCGAAAACAAGGGACGGCTCGGCGCCAATGCATTGCTGGGTGTCTCGCTGGCCAACGCACAGGCGGTTGCGGCGTCGAAGGGGCTACCGTTGTGGCGGCACCTTGCCGTGACCGCAGATGTGGTTCTGCCGGTGCCGATGATGAACATCATCAACGGCGGCGCGCATGCCGACAACAATGTCGATTTGCAGGAATTCATGATATTGCCGGTCGGGATGAGCTCGTTTTCCGAGGCGCTGCGTGCCGGTGTGGAAATATTCCATGCCCTTAAATCGGTCTTGAAGAGCAATGGATTGAGTACCGCTGTCGGCGACGAAGGCGGGTTTGCCCCGGATTTTCGCAGCAATGTGGAAGCGTTGGATGCGATCCTGGAGGCAGTCAGCCGGGCCGGCTATCGAGCGGGCGAAGACATTTTGTTGGGATTGGATGCGGCCAGTTCCGAGTTCTACGACAATGGAAAATACCAGTTGCTCGGCGAAGGTAAGCGCCTGACATCCGAGCAGTTCGTCGATTTCTTTGCCGACTGGGTGACGCAATATCCGATTGTCACCATCGAAGACGGGATGGCCGAAAACGACTGGGATGGTTGGAAGCTGCTGACCGAACGCCTGGGCGGCAAGGTGCAACTGGTGGGCGACGATTTGTTCGTCACCAATCCGAAGATATTCAAGGAAGGCATCGAAAAAGGAGTTGCCAACGCGATTCTGATCAAGGTCAATCAGATTGGCACGCTGAGCGAGACGCTGGAGGCGATTGCGATGGCCAACCACGCCGGTTATGCGGCGGTCGTTTCGCATCGTTCTGGCGAAACCGAGGATACCGTCATTGCCGATATCGCCGTGGCGACGAGTGCGACGCAGATCAAGACCGGTTCGTTGTGTCGTAGCGACCGTGTCGCAAAATACAATCAATTGCTGCGCATCGAAGAGGCGCTGGGCAAGGGCGCGCGTTATGCCGGTCGTGACGCGTTTGTTTCGTTGAAGTAACGGTAACTGTGCATGCGCATTGCGCGCTGGTTGATTTTGCTGGGCCTGATTCTGCTGCTGTGGAAACTACAGCAGCAGTTTTGGCATGGACTTGGTGGTTCGGAGCAGGTACGGATATTGGAATCGAGAACGGTTGAGCAGCGTTTGGAAAATGAGCGTTTGGGACAGCGCAATGCCGCATTGGCCGCCGAAGTCAAGGATCTCAAAGAAGGCGGCGATGCGATCGAGGAGCGTGCGCGCAGTGAACTGGGGATGATCAAGCCGGGGGAGGTGTTCTATCGCGTGGTCGACACGGCGCCCGTAGCCGATCACGGCGATGGGAATCTGCATGGCAATGCGACGCCTCTTCATCCGGAGCGTGCGCGATGACGGCTATTTGGAGCGTGATCCCAGCGGCCGGACGCGGCACCCGTTTTGGTGCCGGCACGCCGAAGCAGTATTTGACGCTACAGGGACGGCCACTGTTGTCCTATACCCTGGAAGCACTGCTAACGCATCCGTCGGTGGCCGGGGCAGTGGTGGTGTTGGCGCAGGATGATGCGCATTGGCCGGGTTGGGAAGAGTACGGCGGCAAACCCTTGTTGACCTGCGTGGGCGGCGATAGCCGTGCGGTTTCGGTGTTGACGGGATTGGCGGCATTGCCAGCCGATGTCCGCGCCGACGATTTCGTGCTGATTCACGATGCCGCCCGGCCCAATCTGCGCCGGGAGGATTTGAGCAGGCTGCTGGAATGGGGGCGTGCCGATCCGGTCGGTGCGGTCCTGGCTGCGCCGATCCGCGATACGATCAAGCGGGTCGGTGATGACGGCGGAATCGATGGCACCGAGTCGCGGGAGCGACTATGGCGTGCATTTACACCGCAGCTGTTCAGGCGTCTGCAATTGACGCAGGCGTTGGAATCGGCCGCCGTAGCGGGAGTGGGGGTGACCGACGAATCGATGGCGATGGAACGGCTTGGACTACGACCGTTGTTGGTAGAGGGCAGCGAAGACAACTTCAAGATCACGACGCCTGCGGACTTGGCGCGGTTCGAATTCATGCTGACACGACATGAATAAGAGTGCTTCCCCGCGGGCAGGAGTGAGGGTTCCGAATATGTCCATGACGACGCGGTATTTCCGTACGGTTTTGTCGGAGGTTTCGTACGGAATCCGTTCATCACCTGAGATCGGAATGACGAAAGCCGCTATGAGGCATTGGGAAAACAACTTCGGGATTGCCGATGAATGGGAGTCGCTCCATGTCTGAATTGTCGATTCGTATCGGTCAAGGCTTCGATGTGCATGCTTTCGGCGACGGCGACCACCTGATGCTGGGTGGAGTACGCGTTCCGCATACGCAAGGCGTGCAAGCGCACAGCGATGGCGATGTCATCATTCACGCCCTGTGCGATGCGATGCTGGGTGCGCTGGCACTGGGCGATATCGGCCGGTATTTCCCCCCGGGCGATCCGCAATGGCAGGGAGCGGACAGCCGGCGGTTTCTGCGGCATTGTGATGACCTGTTGCGAACGCAAGGCTGGCGTATCGGCAATATCGATATCACCGTGATCTGCGAGCGTCCCAAGATCGGTGCCCATGCCGATGTGATCCGGCGATCGCTGGCGGAAGAACTGGTACTGCCGGTCGACGTGATCAGCATCAAGGCGACGACGACCGAAAAGCTGGGATTCACCGGCCGCGGTGAAGGCATCGCTGCACAAGCAATCGTGCTGCTGGCAATGGCGTGATGAGGACTGCCGTGTGTATGCGGCTGACTGGCATTGCATCTGGCGATCCGCGAATGCCCGAAGAATTCCTTCGTTGAAGAAATATCGGGATTTGAGCCGAGCGGCGAGTATCAGGCCCATATGCATTACGGCAGCAACGGCAAGTTCAATTGACTCAGAAACTTATTGTGCTTTTTCGTAGCGGCTTCGATAGTTTTATCTAGCGCGATCAGTTCTTTATGGACTGCCCGGAGGTCGATTTCCTCTTCTGCTTTTGTTGCAGAATTATGTACTTAACTAAAACCCCTATGGATTGAACCGTCCTCGCATGCCTATCCTTTCCATGTAAATAAAAAAATGACTTGTTTTAAGGCGTATTCACCAGAACAGGTTAGGTAGGCACGCGTCCTTTTATGCGGGACTTTAGCCAAGTACATAATTCCGTTTTGTTGTACTGATATAGCGTGAGATATTCAGAAAGTGTATTTGAGATCGCTCAACTTGGCGATCAGATCCTGCTCGATCTGGCTTTCTGTCGATGCCATTGGTCTGTCCCAGGGAGATCAAGGAGGTTTGGAGCAAGGCAGTTCAACGATTCTCTACACTGTGTTCCCGAGAATATTCGGTTGGGACATGCATGAATGGCCCTATCGGGCACTATCTTTAGCCGACACCATCCGAGGTGTGGCACCGGGAATACGGACCGGCCGGCCTCGCTATGGAGCAATACCGGCACGGTAATCCTGATAGGACTTTTCTTCGACGTAATCCGAACCCAGCGTCAGATTGATTTCCTTCTTGATCCGAGCACGTTCGTCATTCTCGAAATAAACGCTGCGTGCCAGACGGATGAAATCGGCATCGAATTCCTGCCCCCGTTCCTTCAGTCTCAGCGCGTCTTCGACATCCCATAGCCGTTCATTCACCGCTTTCAACGCCGCTCGCAACTGACCGATCTCCTGGGTCGCCGCCGGATGCGCCACCCAGATATTTTCCAGAGCCGACAACTCCTTGCGGACATTCGCCAACTTGGCGGCATCACTCATCCGCTCAGACTTGATTTGAAGAATGGCGACCTTGTCGAGCAATTCACCGAAAGAAACAGGAGCCAGAATTTCAGATGCCATGATGACAAACCTCAACGGAGCGACTATTTAGTCTAACCCGCACAGACGCCGGAACAGCGTCGGATCATGATGTGGTTGTGCGCGCGGGCTAGGTTACGTATGATCTACCGCCCTGGACATGCGCCAGAGACGATACGGAAAGGTGGCAGAGTGGTCGAATGCGCCGGATTCGAAATCCGGTGTACGGTGCATACCGTACCGTGGGTTCGAATCCCACCCTTTCCGCCATGTTGTGAATTCCCACGCCCTAGCACTGCTAATGGGAAAGAGATATCAGCATGCGATGGCGTGATAGCGTTCGAAAGCGGCGATGGCATCATCGACCGTGATGAGATCCATCACATTATCGAACTCGATCTTCGTGCCCCATCGCAGCTGGTCAGCCGGTTTGCCGAGAAACTTGCGGGCGGCGGCATCGTAGCGGTCGACACAGAAACGGCGATCCGAGTAAGGTCCGCTGCGGTTGGGGTTGCTGGCCGCATGCAGACCGAGGACTTTGACGCCCATGGCATTGGCGATGTGCATCGGTCCCGAGTCGGGCGTCATCACCAGGTCGGCGCGGGCCAGCAAGGCGGGTAGCTGCTTCAAGGTATCCTTACCCACCAAGTCGAGTGCTGGCGATTTCATCTGGGCCAGGATCGCATCGGTCGTTTGGCGTTCCAGATCGCTGCGGCCGCCGCAGATCACTATGCGCCAACCGCGGACGGCGGCGTGATCGGCCACAGCGGCATACCGGTCCGGATACCAGTTGCGGCGGACGTGGCTGGAGCATGGGGAGATCATCAGGACTGGCATGCCGTCTTGGGGCCATTGTGCTTTTGCCCAGGCATGAGCGTCGTCGGGTACCGGGAGATTCCAGACGATTTCCGTCTGTTTCAGGCCGAGCGGCTCGCAGAAACTGCCGATGGCATCGAGCACATGAATACCGGGGCGGTCGGCGATGCGTTCGTTGATGAATAGCCGATGCATATCCTTGGAGCGGGAAGCGTCGTAGCCGATCCGGCGCCGCGCCGGTATGAAGGCCGACAGGATGTTGGCGCGTAACGATACCTGTAGCAGCAATAGCGTATCGAAGCCGTCCGGAGGCAGTTCCTTCCGCAATGCGCGCATGCCGGACAACCCGCTTTTTTTGTCGTATGCATGGAAAACCACGTTTTCCATACCTTCTAATAGCTTGAATCCTCCCCTATCGATGATCCAATGTATGACGAATTGCGATGAGGTGGCGCGTTGCAAAGTACGCACCAGCGGCACCACATGCGTGACATCGCCCAATGCCGAAAGACGTAGGAGACAGAGTGAGGGAGACATGAGCCGTGACAGGTTGATATAGACTCGCAGAAATGGAAGTTTTCGACGCCAATATCTCTTTGACGCCCTACCGTGCAGAGCACGGTTTCGGTGCCATTTTGTTTGACCACGAGTATATTCGGCAAGCCGATGCGAATCTGTTCGCGCCGGCGCATTGGGGAGAGCGTGCCAGCCCGGTCAGTTCCGGAGGGCGCGGCGGTGCTTGGTTCGTCGATGCGCCTTTCGGCGCCTGTGTGCTGCGGCACTATCTGCGCGGCGGTATGGCGGCGAAAGTAAGCCGTGATCGTTATTTATGGATGGGCGCCAACCGGACGCGCAGCTTTGCGGAGTTTGGCCTGATGCGGGTTTTGTTCAAACGTGGACTCCCGGTGCCCAGGCCACTGGCTGCTTGTTATCAGCGCGACGGCATCTGGTACCGAGGTGCGATTTTGCTGGAGAGAATTCAGGCGGTTCGTTCGCTTGCCGACTTGGTCACTACGGCGGGCAGTACCATTCCCTGGGAAAAGGTGGGGAATTTGATCGTAAGATTCCATCGTGAAGGATTGGACCACGCGGACTTGAACGCGCATAACCTGTTGTTCGATGAGGGAGAGAAAGGCTGGATGATCGATTTCGATCGGTGCGTTCTGCGTATACCCGATACACGTTGGCGCGAGCGCAATCTGTTGCGGTTGCGGCGTTCGCTGTTGAAGCTGAAAGGCGAACGCAGCGAAGATGAGCTCAAACGGGCTTTCGAGCGGCTGCGCAAGTCTTATCTGCTTGATTGGGAGCGTAGCTGTTGATGGCGCAATGGGCATTGCATATGCATGGCGTCGGCAATGCCTCGGCGACCATGCTGGGGTCGTCGATGGCGACGATCGAATACGAGGGCGAGCCCTGGTTGACGATCGATTGCGGCGGGGAGGGGCTGGGTGCGTACATGGCGCATTATGGCGGGGTTCCGAAGGCGTTGTTCATTACGCACACGCATCTGGATCATATTGGCGGGTTCGAGCGGTTGTTCACCAGTATCTGGTTCGGGCCGCTGTCCGGCCATCGTGTCCGGTTGTATGTTCCCGCGCCGGTAGTGCCGCTCCTGCATCAACGGGTTGCCGACTATCCCAATGTTCTGGCCGAAGGCGGAGTGAATTTCTGGGATGCGTTCCAATTGGTACCGGTATCCGATGCCTTCTGGCATGAAGGCGTGCGGCTGGAAGTGTTTCCGGTCCGTCATCATTGGCCGAATACGGCGTTCGGATTGCGGCTTCCCGGCAGTTTGGTATGGACCGGTGATACACGGCCGATTCCGGAGATATTGGCCAAGTTTGCCGATGCCGGTGAACTGATTGCGCATGATTGCGATTGGGACGGGAATCCCTCGCATACCGGTATGACGGATCTTGAACGCGAATATTCGCTTGAACTGCGGCAGCGGATGCTGCTGTATCACTATGCCAACCACGAGGACGGAGACCGGTTGGCTGCATGCGGCTATCGCGTGGCCCGGCCCAATCAGACGTTCGCATTGGCGGCTCCCATCCTGTCGATGGGGCAATCATGTGGCGGACAAGGCGGCGGCCCTGCCGGCTGACCTCGGCACCCGCGTCGATCGATACCGTTGCTGCCTTCCGGCCCTGGCGGGGTTTTCGATCTAGCGTCGCGAGGGGCCGACAGGGCCGCCATAGATGCGAAGCGTCGCGCGATAATCCGGTTTACCGGGTGTCATCACGATGAGGTCTCCCTCCGTCGGCGAAGAAGGATGGAATCACCGCCGCCGCCGCGCGGTATTGTCGTCGATATTGATGGGCTCCGCAATGAAGAAATGCATTCCGTTCGGGTGCGCGTCCTGGTTGATGCGCGCTTGTTGCGAGAGGATATGAAACAACAAGAGAGGATCGTGTTTCCGAAGGGTGTGCAGTTGGGTGCGCGCGTAGAGCGTGATGCCATGGTTGTGAAGCTCCCCCTCGTGAGAGGCAGGGAAGCAGCATATTGTCCCTTGATACTTGAAGGCTGGAAGGCAGTAACGGTAGTCGAGGTAGGGGATTTTTCAGCACCGTAAAAATCACGCGTAGATGCCCTGTGGCAGCCATTGAATGAGCAGATGCCGGATAGGATTTTCTCGATGCGGCCGATCGGACATACGCCAAAGTACAGACAATCATGGGCCTTCGCTCGTATCATCGTCCTCCTGTTCGAATCATTACCGAATTTTCAGTGACCGAATCTCGCATCGCTTTTGTTTTCCCCGGGCAGGGATCGCAGTCAATAGGCATGCTTGCCGATTTGGCAGAGCGATATCCGGTTGTCCGGGAGACTTTCATGGAGGCTTCCGAAGGCGCGGGAGTAGACCTATGGACTCTGTCGCAGGGCGGTCCGGAGGAAATGCTCAATCGTACCGAGTATACGCAGCCGGCATTGCTGGCCGCTGGAGTGTCGGTTTGGCGGGTATGGCAACAACAAGGCGGCGCGTCGCCTCGGATTCTGGCGGGGCATAGTTTGGGTGAATACACCGCATTGGTCGCTGCGGGAGCTTTGTCGTTACGCGATGGCGCGCATCTGGTGCGCTTGCGCGGGCAATTGATGCAAGACGCGGCGCCACCTGGCGTCGGTGCGATGGCCGCCGTAGTCGGGGCCGAAGAATCGCTGGTGCAGAAGGTTTGCGAACAGGCATCCGGTAGTCAGATCGTAGTGCCTGCCAACTACAACTCGCCCGGACAGATCGTGATCGGAGGAAATACCGAGGCCGTGGACCGTGCCTTGGCACTGTTAGGCGAGCAAGGTGTACGCAAAGTGGTCAAACTGGCGGTGAGTGTTCCTTCGCATACGCCCTTGATGCGGGAAGCCGCCAATCGCTTGTCCGAGGTGATAAAAGGGTTGCGTTGGCATCCGCCTGCGCTGCCGGTTGTGCAAAATGTGGATGCCCGGGTACATCAGGAGTTGGACCTGGTCCGCGATGCGTTGGTGCGCCAGTTGTATCTGCCGGTTCGTTGGACGGAATGCGTTCAGGCATTGGTTGCTCATGGCGTGATCCGTGTGGCTGAATGCGGTCCCGGCAAAGTATTGAGCGGATTGGTCAGACGCATCGACAAATCATTGGATATGCGCGCATTGGGTGCAGCGAGCGAATGCAATGCCGCCTTGCTGGATTGGAATGGGTGAGGATTGGAAGAGGGACTCCGGAAGCGATGACGGCTTCACGGAGACAGAATTGAATGCATTGACAAGGTATGCAGAAGATGACGCAAACATTGCACGGCGAGATCGCGCTCGTCACCGGCGCTAGTCGCGGCATCGGCATGGCCATAGCCGATGAATTGGCGGCGCGCGGGGCGACGGTCATCGGTACCGCCACGACGGAAGCAGGTGCGGTAGCCATCGGAGAGCGTTTGTCGGGTCATGGCGGCCAGGGATGTGTGCTTGATGTCACGGATGCGCAGTCGGTCGACGTGCTGCTTGATGCGATAGCCAAAGAGTGCGGGCCGATCTCGATTTTGGTCAACAATGCTGGAATTACACGCGACAATTTGTTGATGCGGATGAAGGATGAGGATTGGCAAGCGGTACTGGATACCAATCTGAACAGCGTTTACCGCACTTGCAAAGCAGTCATGCGCGGCATGATGAAGGCGCGCAAGGGGAGAATCGTCAATATCGCGTCGGTGATAGGTGTCACCGGAAATACTGGGCAGTCCAATTACGCTGCCGCCAAAGCCGGTATCATCGCGTTCAGCAAGTCGTTGGCCAAGGAAATCGGTAGCCGCGGTGTTACTGTCAATGTAGTGGCTCCGGGATTCATCGATACGGACATGACCCGTTCACTGCCGGATGATGCGAAGCAGACTATGCTGGAGCAGATCGCCTTGCACCGTTTTGGGGAACCGGCCGACATTGCGCGTGCCGTAGCGTTCCTGGCAGGGCCGGATGCGGTGTATATCACTGGTGAGACGCTGCATGTCAACGGAGGCATGTACATGCCATAGCGACTTGCAAGATTCCGATCAGGGCACGAGGATCCATTGATTTCCATCGATGATTTCATCCTACTGCCCGTAATCGGCAGTTTTTGACTAAACTATGCCCTTTGTAGAGTATTGAACTTGACCGTCAGCATTGCGGCGGTTATCCGATTAACCACCAGTCTATCTGGAGCTATGTCACATGAGTACCATCGAAGAACGCGTCAAAAAGATCGTTGTCGAACAACTTGGCGCTAAGGAAGAGGAAGTTACCAATAGTTCATCCTTCGTGGACGATCTTGGGGCGGATTCTCTGGATAACGTTGAATTAGTGATGGCCTTGGAAGAAGAGTTCGAATGCGAGATCCCGGACGAAGAAGCCGAGAAAATCACCACCGTGCAGCAGGCCATTGACTACATCAAGGCGCACGTGAAGAACTGAATACAGCGCTCGATCCGCCCGATCAGGCGTATGTATTCTGGTCGATTGGCGGGGCATCATGGGGCCGCTGAGTGCGGCCTCATGTGTCTGTAGTTTGCATTCTCTTGTTGATACGATCGAATACGTCTAGGAATTGCTTATGAACCAACGCCGTGTTGTTGTTACCGGTATGGGTATGGTTACGCCGTTGGGCAACGATCTCTCGACCACATGGGACGGTATCGTCAATGGCCGTTCCGGTATCGGGCCGGTAACTCATTTCGATGCCGCGCTGTTCAGCACGCGGATATGCGGCGAGATCCGTGACTTCGATCCGACGGTATTTATTTCACCGAAAGATGCCAAAAAGATGGAGCCGTTCATTCATTATGGGCTGGCGGCTTCGTTCATGGCTTTGGATGATTCCGGCCTGGAAATCACGGAAGCCAATGCTGAACGTATCGGCGCGATCATCGGGTCCGGTATCGGCGGGATCATGGGTATCGAGGATCAGACTGCCAAGTATTTGGAAGGCGGCCCTCGCAAGATTTCGCCATTCTACGTGCCGAGTACGATCATCAATATGATGCCGGGTCAACTCAGTATCCTGAAAGGCATCAAGGGGCCCAATTTTTCTGCGGTTTCGGCCTGTGCTACGGCAAACCATTCCATCGGCATGGCAATGCGCACGATTCAATACGGCGATGCCGATGTCATGGTGGCCGGCGGAGCGGAGCGCGGATCTTCGGTGACGTCGATGGGAGGATTCTGCTCGATGAAAGCGATGTCGACCCGTAATGACGAACCGGCGCTGGCGTCGCGTCCATGGGATAAGGATCGGGATGGATTCGTCCTTAGTGATGGTGCCGGAATTCTGGTGCTGGAGGAATACGAACACGCCAAGGCGCGCGGTGCGCGTATTTATGCGGAACTGGCAGGGTTTGGCGCGAGCGCCGATGCATATCATATGACTGCGCCCATGGAGAACGGTGAAGGCGCGGCGAGGTGTATGACGGCGGCAATGCGGGATGCCCGGGTCGATCCTGAGCAGATCGACTATCTCAATGCGCACGGAACTTCCACTCCATTGGGGGATCTCGCGGAAACTCGGGCGCTGAAACGGGCAATGGGTGACTATGCCTATAAGATGATGGTCAGCTCGACCAAGTCGATGACGGGACATTTGCTTGGAGCGGCAGGCGGCGTCGAAGCGATCATTTCGGTATTGGCCATTGATCACGATATCGTTCCGCCGACGATCAATCTGGATGAGCCGGGCGAAGGATGCGATCTCGACTATGTGCCGAATACGGCGCGTGAGAAGAAGATTGATGTCGCTATGTCCAATGGATTCGGCTTTGGCGGTACCAATAGCACATTGGTGTTCAGACGTATTTAATCGATACGCCCGCTATAGTCTTCGCAAAGTACGATTTGTTTCCGCATGTTCCGTAAATCCGCGGCTGATGATGTTCGGCGTACGGAAAGGAAGGTGCATGCATGCAAGTTCCATATTTCGCTGGGCTGCCATATCGATGTGCGATCGGATGCCGGGGTATCCATATCTGAGAGATATGGTCGTGCATGGATCATAGCGATGATGCGGGGTCATGCTGGCCCATCAACGGCAGATGGTGAAGGTTCGGATCGGCTTGAGCAGTTAATTGTGGCAGTATGGCCGTTCGAGGCCGTATTCGCGTCTCTTGTCTGGTTGAATATGAGGTTGCCGTGGCGTTGCGCAGGTTACGCATTATCGTTGTCATGATTATTTCGGTATCGCTGCTAGCCGGTGTACTGGGAGGATTCTGGTTGTGGCAACGGTATGTGGGTTTTACGGACCGGCCATTCACCGGCTTGGCCGACGGAGTTACCGTCCAGGTTGCACGGGGCGATTCGTTCGCTACTGTGTTGAGTAAATTGCGCGATGCAGGAATCCATCAAGGGCATGACCTGGAATGGCGATGGTTGGCGAAGCAGATGGATGCCGCCGGGCGTATCAAGGTCGGCGAGTACGCCATCGATGCAGACATGACGCCGCGCGAGATCCTGCAACGGATGCATGACGGCAAAGTGATTCATTATCGGTTTACCTTGGTCGAAGGCTGGAATTTCCGGCAAATGCGTGCCGCCTTGAGTCAGGCACAACCGTTGCTGCAGCGGACGTCCGACCTGGACGATGCCGCGCTGATGGAGAAATTGGGCTATTCGGGGCAGCATCCGGAGGGGCGTTTCCTTCCGGAAACTTATCTTTATCAGCGTGGCGATAGCGATCTGGACATCCTGCGCCGAGCCTACACGGCAATGCAGGAGACACTGGCCGAGGCCTGGGCGGCGCGTGTATCCGATATTCCTTTGCAGTCCCCCGATGAAGTGCTGATTTTGGCTTCGATCGTCGAAAAGGAGACAGGCTTAAGCGTCGAGCGCCCTTTGATCGCCGGCGTGTTTACCCGGCGATTGCAGCGGGGCATGTTGTTGCAGACGGATCCGACCGTGATTTATGGCATGGGCAACGCCTATGCTGGAAATATCCGCAGGCGCGATCTGGAGACGGATACGCCCTACAATACCTATACCCGTCCCGGCTTACCGCCGACGCCGATCGCGATGCCGGGAAAGGCGGCGATACAAGCGACGTTGAATCCTGCATCGGGAAATGCGTTGTTTTTCGTTTCACGCAACGATGGGAGCCATGCGTTTTCTGCCACATATGCGGAACACAGTGCTTTTGTGGACTGCTATCAGCGTAA
>JAITWM010000219.1 GCA_031285265.1 Lysobacteraceae bacterium | reverse complement strand
CATCCAACGCATAATTGGTGTTGATCAACGCCAGATCCACCTGATCCAATACCCGCGGCAACATGGCCGCATCCAGCTCGCGAAACCGCAATTGTTTCGGATTTCCGCGAATATCGGCCAAGGTGGATAACGCATTGCCCGGATCGTTCAGCCGGATCACATCCGCCTGTTGCAACAGCAGCAATGCACGGCCGCCATTGCTGGGGTCGTTCGGAATAGCCACTTCCGCGTTCGCCGGCAGTGCGTTCAGCGACCGGTGGCGGCGCGAATACGCACCGAAGGGCTCGATATGTACACCGACGATCTCGACCAGATCGCTTCGATGATCCCGATTGTAGGCATGCAGATAAGGACCGGTTTGAAAATAATTCACATCGATCAACTTCTGCGCTACTTGGCTGTTGGGCTGAACATAGTCGTTGAACACGCGTATTTCCAGATCCACGCCCTGTGCTTTCAGCGTGGGCTTGATGTGCTCGAGAATTTCCGCATGCGGCACCGCCGTCGCCGCAACGACGAGCCGCTGATTGCTGTTGCCGGCAACCTTGTCCGAACAGGCGGCCGACGCGAACATCATCGGGATCACCATGAGTTTCCATGACCATTTCTTCATCGATTCAACTCCTTAGCAAAGGTATCCGGATACGGAGGCCGCCGATTGCGATAAGCGGCGGACAAAACCAGTTCTCGTGCCTCCGGTTCCGAGCATAGCCACGATCGGGATTATCGCGGAACGTGCAAAAACCGTCGTGAAACGGCCCTCAACGCCGATCGAAATGATTTGCCAAGCGATCGCCAAAAATCTGCAATGCCTGGACGATCAGCAACAGGATCACCACCGCGACCGCCGCCACATCCGTCTGCCCGCGCTGATAACCGTCGCGATAGGCCAGATCGCCCAATCCTCCCGCGCCGATGACTCCTCCCATTGCGGTAAAACCGATCAGTGCGATCGCAGTCACCGTCGCACCGGAGATCAATCCCGGCAAAGCTTCCGGCAACAATACCCGCCAGATCAATTGCCAAGTGGTCGCACCCATGGCCTGCGCGGCCTCGACGACGCCGCGATCGACCTCTCGCAGAGCGGTTTCCACCAAACGCGCATAAAACGGAGCGCCACCAATCGTCAGCGGCAGAATCGTTCCACGCACTCCCAACGATGTCCCCATCAGCCACAGCGTCACCGGCACCATGACGATGATCAGGATGATGAAAGGCAAAGATCGCAGCAGGTTGACCGCCAGTGTCAGCAACCGATGCAGGGCCGGCCGCGGATGCAACCGTCGCGATCCACTCAAAAACAACAATACGCCCAGCGCCAGCCCGACCAACAACGTCGACGGCAACGCACCAGCCAGCATCAACAGGGTATCGACGGTATCCCAACCTATCCGCTCCCATTTGGCGGCATTGAGATTCGGAAACCAGCTCCCCATAGTGGCGATGGTCGCACTCATCGGCGCAATACCTCCACATCCACGTCCATACGCTCGAAATAATCGTGTATTGCCGCCGGATCGCCTCCGTTCAAGGCCACGACCAATTGTCCGCAAGGCACCTGCTTGATCCGATCGATGCGGCCGAACAGGATGCTGTAATCCGTGCCGGTCGCCCGAGTCAGGCCGCTCAGCAATGGCCGGTAGGTCGTTTCGCCGGAAAACGTCAACCGCAGAATATCGCCGGTCACTGCCGCGAAATCCCGGTGCAACTCGTTTTCGTCGAGATGTTCGACCTCGGAAACGAACCGGCGCGTCGTCGGATGTTCTGGATGCAGGAAGACCCGCTCGACAGGCCCGCTTTCGACCAGACGACCGGCATCCAGTACCGCGACCCGATCGCAGACGCGGCGGATCACTTCCATTTCATGCGTGATCAATACGATGGTCAATCCCAGTTCGCGATTGATCCGCGTCAACAATTGCAATACCGATGCCGTCGTTTGCGGATCCAGAGCACTCGTGGCCTCGTCGCACAGCAACAACTGCGGCTGCGTAGCCAACGCGCGCGCAATGCCTACCCGCTGCTTCTGCCCACCCGAAAGCTGCGCCGGATAATGACGCGCATACTTGTCCAAGCCGACCCATGCCAGCAACTCATGCACCCGCTTCGAAATTCCCACGCGCGACATCGCCGTCAAACGCAATGGAAACGCCACGTTATCGGCCACAGTCCTGGACGACAGCAGGTTGAAGTGCTGGAAAATCATCCCGATCCGTCGGCGGCGCTCGCGCAATGTCATCGCATCCAGTGAAGTGATGTCTTCACCGTCGATCAACAAACGTCCACCACTCGGAGCCTCCAATCGATTGATCAAACGGATCAATGTCGATTTGCCCGCGCCGGAATGTCCGATGATACCGAACACCTCGCCGCGCTCTACGCGGAGATCGAACGGGTGCAACGCGACGACATCGCCTTGCCCGCTTCGATAAGATTTACAGATACTCTGGAACTCGATCACGGCAACCGTACCGATACCGCTGTCAGGACGTGCAGACTACCAGCGTTCCACACGCTTTGCCGTTCCGGCGCTCATCCGCCACTTGGCGGTTCGCATGATTTGCCGGCGGGATCATGCATCATGTCGACGCCTCTTTTTGCCGTATCCGTGTCCGCTTGAACAGATACAGCCCACTGGCAATGATGATCCCCGCGCCCAGTCCGGTGGCGTCATCGGGCAACACCCGCCAGAACAGCCAATCCCAGACGATCACCCATAACAAGCCGGTATATTCCAACGGAGCGATCAGCGATGCTTCCCCGCGCCGGAATGCCGCCGTCAACGCCATCTGTCCCAAAGCCCCGGTCACGCCCATGCCGGCAATCAGCCACACGTGTTCCGGGCGCAACGGAACCCACGCCGATGCGGCCATGGCGCCTGCTCCCAATGTCATCAGCAGCAGGAACCAGACCACCATCGATTGCGACGTGTCCGAGCTGGCTAACATACGCACCGTGATCGCTCCCCCGGCATAGCAAAAGGCCGCGGCCAATACCATCAACCCCGACAGAGAAACGAATCCGCCTGTCCCAGGCCGTAGCACCACCAATACGCCGATCATTCCGATTCCGACCGCGATCCAACGTCGTGGACCGACTTTTTCCTTCAGGATCGGCACCGACAGCGCGGTGATCAACAAAGGCGCGACGAAAAAAATCGCATACCCGGTCGCCAGTGGCAATTCCTTCAACGCGAACGCGAAACAACCGATCATCACGATACCCAGCGCTCCACGCACCATATGCAACCGCCACCGTACCGGCATCATCGAGCGCAGCCCCGCCGACCACCACACCCAGATCAACACGAAAGGCAACGACGACGCGCCGCGCAACGCGGCCACCTGCAACGACGGGTAATACGCCACAAGCACCTTCATCGATGCATCCATCAATGAAAACGATGCCACCGCCATCAGCATGAACCCAACCGAGGATATATTGGAAGAACGAGATCTCATGCCGCATTATCGCCGAGTCACACCCACCGCCGGCACGACGACTGAAATCCTGAAAAAACGGCAGCTAGCCCCATTCGGAGCCCATGCGCACAAATGATATTTCCTACCTGCAGTGCCACAGCGAAACCCGCTTTCCATTTCTGACGCCAAACATCGTACATCCGTGTGTCCGACGCGAAACACACTTTCGCTTACCGGTTACACTGAGCACCCACTTCCATGCCGGAGAACCGCCATGCCTTCTTTTGATGTCGTTTCGGAAGTCGACAAACACGAACTGACCAATGCCGTCGACCAGGCCAACCGCGAGCTTTCCAACCGCTTCGATTTCAAGGGTGTCGATGCCAAGTTCCTTCTCGAAGAAAGCAGCATCACTCAATCGGCACCGAGTGATTTTCAATTGAAACAAATGACCGACATCCTGCAAGCGCGCCTGACCGCACGCAGCATCGACCCTCGCTGCCTGGATTACGGCAGCATCGAAACCAATCTTGCTGGCGCACGGCAAAAAATCACCGTCAAACAAGGCATCGAACAAAAACTCGCCAAACAGATCATCGCCACGATCAAGACCTCCAAGATCAAAGTCGAAGCGCAGATCAACAGCGAAAAACTGCGGATCACCGGCAAGAAGCGTGACGACCTGCAAGAAGTCATCGCATTGCTGAAAAAAGACGACCACGGGCTGCCGCTGCAATTCGATAATTTCCGTGACTGAGGCAATATCGCGGCCCCGCACTGCCGGCCGCATTCGGCCGCCACCGAATCGCAACACCACCGCCATGACACGGGCGGCAAATGGCGCAAACGACGGCCAGCCGTCAAACGGCCCGGGCCCGGAACGCGCACCGCCGGTACTGCGTTGTGCCAAGGACGCCTGTCCTCGCATGACCCACCGGCCGTCTAGTATCCCGACGATATAGAGAACAACGCCTCTTTCTCGTCCGTCGTCAGCTCACGCCACGCACCCGGCTCCAGGCACTTCAATTCCAATCCACCGACCCGGCAACGATGCAAACATTCGACATGATTGCCGACCGCCGCGAACATTCGCCGGACTTGGTGGTAACGCCCCTCCGTCAAGGTCACCGTTGCCCGCCGTGGCGCCGATACCTGCAACCACACAGGCAAGAGTGCGGTCCGCTCCGACCGTAACATCAGCTCGCCGCTGGCGAAGATCGCCGCTTCATCACCGCGCAGATCCTGCGCCAACTCCACTTCGTAGGTTTTCGGTAATTTCGATTTCGGAGAGATGATCCGATGCAACAAGCCACCGTCATCGGTCATCAGCAGTAATCCGCTGGTATCCCGATCCAATCGGCCGACCGCAGAAACGATCGGCGAGCGGAGACAGAAACGCGGCGGGAGCAATTCGTATATCAGACGCCCCTGATCGCGCGTCGAGCAAACGTAACCGACCGGCTTATGCAACATCAGCAGCACTCCCGACGCCGGGTCGAGCGGCATACCGTCGATGCGAACGTCCGCATGAACCACGTCATCATCGGCACGCAGCGGTTCACCGTTCGCGGTCGTGACGCGGCCTTCGGCGAACAGATCCGCTATCTGTCTGCGGCTGCCATAACCGAGACCGGCCAACTGCTTGATCCAGGGCGACGAACGACTCATCCCCACCACCGCCCACTGCCGTGCCCCGGACAGGTCTCGTCAAACATTCATCCGCTCCCGTCGGGTCCTCCGGCGCACCAAAACCCGTTGCGTATCGGCCGGATCGTACAACTCGCCTGCAAGCACCTTCCGCCATTGCGCATTCATGGGCACCTCATGCCCACGAAAACATCATGGCTGGCCTCCCTGCGGTTTCGCCCGTTCCTCGCGCCGGGTCCACAGCAGGTATTGGCAATGATCGCGGTGCAGCGTGCAGAAAAACCCCCAGACATATTCTCCCTGCTGATACGACCAGTCCGAATAGCCTCGCTCGGCGTAGTCGCGAGTGATGTCGGGCCAACGGACATACGGCGAGTCTTCGGGTGCGCCAGCCACAAGTCGGCCGAAGAACGCCTCCGCCTCGTTCTCCGAAAAATCGAACGAGCCGAATGAAATATTGGTATCGAGATTATTAACCACGCGGATAGCATGCGCCGACGGCGGCAGAATATCCGGCAGCCATCCGCGTTCGAACAATTTTCCGGCACGCGCGTCGGCCAAGGTCGGATAATGATCGCTGGTCGGATTGCTGCATCCGACAGCGAGCAGAAGCACCACGCCGATAGAGATCACCATCCTCAAACCACACATCATTCGACTCATGACCTCTTCGCTCCGATCGCTTCGATGACTTTGAATCCCCGATCATCGGCAACCACTCGGACTTCGCCAAAACGACCGCTCAACATCTTTTCATAGGGCAGATGCCGATTGGCAACCATCCACAATCTTCCGGAAGGACGCAACGCCGCCGCTGCCGTTGCGATGAAGCGTTGTCCGATCTCCGGCCGCCCCTCACGTCCCTGCCCATGAAACGGAGGATTACTGACGATGAAATCGTATCGTTCCTGCAATCCCGTCGTCACATCGTGCCAGCGATAACGCAGATCGACCGTCGGTGCATATCTGGCGAGATTCCGCTCTGCCAATGCCAGCGCGCGCGCTTCGGCATCATACAGATCCAGACGAACGATCCGTGGACAGCGCGACAATACCGCATCCGCCAAATAACCATAGCCGACACCCAGGTCGGCCCCCTGTCCAGCCAGGTTCGCCGGCAGATGTCTGGCAAGCAACGAAGATGCAGGATCGATCCGATTCCAGGAAAAAATACCGGGACGGCTGAGAAATTCCCCTCCCATCTCACCATGCGTCCGAACCGACCGTGGTTCGTCCAGCGCCAGCCATCGCGACAACAGCGCTCCATCGACGGTATCGGGCAAAGGTGGCGTCCAGAACACCCGGCAATGACGCTTGGACAGACTTCCGCCCGGCCCGGCCAGAAGCTTCAGATCGCTTTCGCCGGATTTCGCGCCTTCGCCGTTTTCCATACACGCCACCACGATCCCTGCGGGTGCCGCCAGCGACACGGCGCGCGCCAGCAATGCACGCGCTTCCTCACGCTGGCGCGGCGGCAACACCAGTACCCGGGAATAACGCATCGTGGCAGCCGTTTCCGTCAATTCCGGATCGACATCGAATCCCTGCCGGATCAGTTCATCGACCAGCGGTTTAAAGCTCTGCTCGAACTTCCACCCGGGCGCGGCATGCCGCCGCAACGACGCACCGGCGCGCGCGCGCAGAAACAAACAGGACGAAGGCGGCCACGGCAACAATCCGCTGTCGAACGGAGCCCACAACGTCTCCAGTGCCGGATCGGAAATACCTGAGGACAAATTTCAACCCTGAATCCAGTGGTAGTGAAGCGATTCTACCCGGCCTCGCAAACCCTTTGATACGGCTTCCCTGCCATTTGACTTCGATCATGACGCCGACGGCGCCTGGTATCTCAATCGCCCGGACGCCCCAGCGGCGCTGTTCGCAAGTACCCACCACGCATAGTTCCGCACTGATATAGCGGCAATTCAGCCTGTTCTGCCCGAATGACCTGTTGCCGGCTTTCCTCCAGATAGATCTGCGGCGAACCAATCTCACGCTTCATTTCCGGTGCCTATTTCACCACCGACGCCACTGCCACGCCCGGCAGTGCCGGCGACACCATCGCCATTCCCTTTTGAAGAAAAGCCCGCATGCTCGTCTTTTGATGGGTCTTCGCTCATCCAACCGACGTCAACCCGACATGTCGCCGCCAAACCCAGCACCGCGTCCATTTTCCCTATTTCCACGGCAAGCGGCCGGACGACGGTGTCAATGCATGCTCCCAACAGGTTAAAATGAACGATCCTATTCAATCATTCCAGACCTGGAGCCAGGCATGGGCCTGAAACACGTCACCTCCGGTATCAACCCGCCGGAAGAAATTAACGTCATCATCGAGATTCCGAGAGATTCGGAGCCGGTCAAATACGAAGTGGAGAAAGAAAGCGGCGCGATTTTCGTCGATCGAATTCTCTCCACGCCGATGCGTTACCCCTGCAATTACGGCTATGTGCCCAACACCCTGTGCGGAGACGGCGATCCGGTCGATGTCCTGGTGGTGCTGCCGCTGCCGCTGGTCCCCGGTTCCGTCGTTCGTTGCCGTCCGGTCGGGGTGCTGAAGATGACCGACGAAGCAGGCAGCGACGAGAAAATCCTGGCCGTCCCGATCGCCAAGGTTTTCTCCGGTTATTCCAGAGTCGAAGACATCCATCAGGTCTCCCAGCACTGGCTCGATCGTATCGGACATTTCTTCTCCCACTACAAAGACCTGGAAAAGGGCAAATGGGTCAGGATCGATGGCTGGGGCGATGCATTGGAAGCCAAAAAAATGTTGATCGACGCCATCTCCCGCGGCAACAAAATGCTGCGCGGCGAGCTGGTGGAAGAAGAATACTGACTGGCCGTCCGTGCCATCCGTCCGATATACGGCTGGCACCGTTCCGCACGATCATTTGCACATCGTCGTTCGGCACATACAAAAAACAGAATTCTGTACTTAGGCTAAAGTCCCGCATAAAAGGTCGAGTGCTTACCCGGCCTGTCTAGTGGATACGCCTTAAAACAAGCCATTTTTTATTTACATGGAAAGGATAGGCATACGAGGACGGTTCAATCTGTAGGAACTTTAGTTAAGTACATAATTCCGCAAAAAAGGGAGGTGTCCATCATGATCGCCCGTCAGCTCAGCAGCGAGCTGAAACGATAGCTGCCGCCGCCTTGCCGCTTTACTTCATACATCGCCTTATCGGCATATTTCAACAAAGTATCGCTATCCAAGCCATCGCCCGGATACAGGCTGACCCCGATACTGGCCGATAATAGCAACTGCTTGTCATCGATCGAGAACGGCATTTTCAAGGCGTGCGTCAGCCGTTTGACGATGTTGTTCGAACAGGCGGCGTCGCAGTCCGGCAATACGACCACGAATTCATCCTCGTCGAGACGGCCGACGATATCGGACGGACGCAATTGCTGCTGCAAGCGCTCCACAATCTTGTCCAGCAGCCGATTGCCCGCCTCATGTCCCAATTGTTCGTTGGCATGCCGGAACCCATCTATATCCATCAGAACGAACGCCAGTGGCCCCGATTCGATCGAAGCCGTCACGATGGCTTGCTCGATCCGCCGCCACAGTTCGACGCGTTCACAAGCGTAGGCCGTCATGTTCCGGTAGACCGGCCGGACCACACGCTTCCGTGATTGATCGCGGCCTATCACCATTGCGCACAAGTCGACGCAGACATTTATCAGATGCTCGCGCCAAGCGCTTGGCGCGCATGCGTGCGGAAAATGGAAACAAAATGCGCCGGCAATACGGCCATCCAACAAGACGATCGGCAATGCCCAACACCCATGCAATTCAAACGGCAACAGCATATCGCGATAAGGAGCCCATTCCGGCGCCAGCGCGATATCATCCACCTGTTGCGGCAAACCGCGATATACCGCCATGCCGCAGCCACTGGCCGAGGAGCGGACTGTCGTGCCTTCCATAGCCTTCAAATAGAGTTCCGGCAACCCCGGACCGATATGCGCCCGCACACTGCCATCCTCGTTAACCAGCAACACGGAGGCTGCACCGTTTGACACGATACCGTCGAAGCGCCAACAGACAAGATTCAAAATCTCATTCAATGGACGTTCCTTGAGCGACCACTCCAATGCATCGCTTTGCAACGCACGTAACCGCCCGCGATCGGCCAGTTCCGCCAACCGCACGACCCATCGTTCCACTCTCCCATTCCTATCGACGATCAGACGTAATCTTGCCGATATCCATATCCCCCGGCCCCGCCGACCACGGATGAGCAGTTCCTCATGCAGTGCCTGCTGCGGATCGCCGTGCTCGCGCAAACGCCGCCACGCGTTGCGATTGGCATCCGTCCGCATCAGGAGTCGAATCACCGATCGCCCCAACAACGCTTCGTCAACACATCCGCATAACTCCGTGCAAGCCGAGTTTACGTAATCGATTCTCCCGTTTTCATCGATAACGATAATCGCAAGCTCTTCTGCGTCCGTCGCTATTGCCAGATAGGATCGCTCTTGCTCGCGACGACGCTCTTGCGTCACATCCCGCGCTCGCAACAAATGCCAGGTCGTACCGCAGACATCCACCGGCGAACATGAAAGCGCCAGCCGGCGATCATCGCCATCGGCGGCCAACCGCAGGCATTCGAGCGGCCAATCCGGCAATGCCGATGCCGGCGGTCTCCCAATCTCTGCCGCTCCCTCAACCTGTGACGATGGCGTACTCCACAATGCTTCGAAACGAGTGCCTAGCAACTCTGTGGCCGATTTTTCCCATAATCGCTCGGAAGCCGCATTACAAAAGCGGATTTTTCCTTGCATATCAACTATCAACATCGCATCGACCGCATATTTCAGGACCATGGCCAGAACGGTGGGCGGTACCTGTTCTTGCGGTGTGCAACTACCTTGATTAATCTGACCTTGTTCCATAAGCACTTTTCGGGCCACACGCGCCAGTAGTTCCCCAAGGCGATATCACCGATAATCCAATCCCATTACAGGGGGTTCGCCATTGCACGCGGCAGTTTTCATGGCGAGAATCAGGATTGGCTCGCTGTTATCGATACTACTGGCGCATGTGATACTAGAAAGTATTCAAATTCCGAACTCAATGTGTAAATAAGATCAGCACGACAGAATCCAAGACGGTGTCTATGTTGATCCTCGATATCATTGGGGATGCATTATGAAAAAATTTGCCGACCGTTTACGCGAAGCCCGTATGTCCGCAGGAATGACCCAGGAACAACTCGGATTCGCGCTCGGTGTCACCAAATCGTCGATTTCCGCCTGGGAAAATGGTCGTGAAACACCCAGTTTCCGGCTGCTGCCGACGCTACGTATCGTGCTGAATCGCTCACTCGACGAATTGCTGTGCGGCACCTCGTCCGAAGTACGCACCGACCGGGAGACCTATGCACTGGAAAAAGTATTGCCGCGCGCCAGCTCGCCTTCCGAAAAAGCTCTGCTGACCCGCTACCGCAATCTTTCTCCACGCCGCCGCGAAGCGCTGCTCGAACTAATGAAACCTGACAATTAGACTGCCATTGCCGGATTTTCCGGCAGTGGCAAACCGCTCGAACTCGAATCTGCACCATGACTTTCGCGTTCTCCCGTATCTTGGCGCATTTCCGCTTCCGGTCCGATACCAGAAGCGGAAATGCGTTTCCCTTGCTCAATGACCATTTCCGCAATGACCCGCAGATTGGCTTGCTGTCTTTGATTCGTATCGCTCTCCACGACAGAGATAATATCCAATATCCGAACACAACATGTCAACTATTGCCGCACGACAGAAGTACGGAACCTGCCTATGTTGGCGATCTTCAGTCCCAGGGATAACGTCAATGAAAAACTTCGCTGACCGCCTGCGCGAAGCCCGTGCCGCTGCCGGACTTACCCAGGAGCAACTCGGATTCGCGCTTGGCGTCACCAAATCCTCCGTATCGGCCTGGGAGAATGGCCGTGAAACCCCGAGTTTTCGCCTATTGGCAACCCTGCGCAACGAGCTGAAATGCTCTTTGGACGACTTGATCTGCGGCGATGCGCAGAATGTAAGGGAAGAGCCGGGAAGCTACACCGCCGATAAGGCCAGCCACGCCAGCACGCGTGCCGAACACGCTTTGCTGACCCGCTTCCGCAACCTGTCCTTACGCCGCCGCGATGCCTTGTTGGAGTTGATGAAACCGGACCCTTGAAAGACCTAGGACGACGAAGACTCCACCGGATTCCTCGCCTAAAGCGTCAAAAGAATTCTGGGGCATATATGCAAAAGCCGCTTCCGCGGGCGGATTTCGATGCTTGACTGGCAACACCCGTGATTGCGAAGAGATCTGGAACGGCCCGGCACGATCTGCTTCGCCGGCGCACGAAGTCCGCTCATGCCGATGACTGCCTAAACTCGTATGAGCGCGATATTGCCCCCCCCCCCTTTTTTTCACCATACAGAACGCTCGCGCAGGGACATCGCTCCAGCCTGGACATTCGTCCGCCACGACCAGTCGTGAACTGCAACGCCATCGCCAAAACCGTTCCTACGATCCCACCCATGTCCAGCAAATCAAGACAACGGATAATGCCTCGATTTGAAACCGCTGTTCCGCAGCCAGCCGGCTAGCTTTAGTATGCGCGGGAAGCGCCGCCTGCTCGCGCGTCAGCACGGACAGACGCAGCCCGATACGTTTCCGCTCTGATCGACGGAATTCGATCTTGCCATGGTTCGAATCATTCGCTTCTGAATACAGAAAAACGCCGCCATGAATAGGCCCAGGCCGACGACGACCATTTTATTGCTGCTGATCACCCTCGTCGCGGCGGTACCCTTCACGGCATGCACCCATGTCGACCAGACCACGACACAAGCAGGCACGACGTCCATCGATCTGATGCTTTCCTCCGGGCCGGTACACATATCGCTCACCGATCTGGAACAGATCCGGCAAGCACTGATGCAAACCCTGCAGCAATCCGCTTCCGAAGACCATTCCGCCCTGCTCTCGGAACTGGACCGCTCGACCTGCGGGATTTTCCAGGGCCAGGCCTACATAGGCAGTTGGAAACTTCATAGCGACCGCTCTGGGCATACGCTGCTGCTCGAACACCAGCGCATCCATGCCGGCATCCGCGTGATCGTCAACACACGCGTATGGCGCCGCGCCGGAATCTGGCAGGTATCGGACATCTCCACCACGGTCGTTCACAGACGCCGGTAGCCCCGGCGCCCTTCACCACCTCACTTGAACCGCCGAAACCGTATCCGGCGCCAGCATACGGACCGATTGCCATTTACCTGCAAATTGATCCGACACATATTTCGTGGGATAATGCCCGGCTTGCTATGTCTATCCGTAACGGATGGATTGGGGTGGCCGCTCTGCGGTGGCGCGCCCTCGCGGACAGCAGATAGCAGAATTCCCATCATCGCAGACGACCGCTCGCGTGTCGCCGGGGCCGCCGCCTTCCTGGCTAAGGAAGACAACCATGATATTTCCGAGAGGTGCGTATGTCCCGTGTATGCCAAGTCACCGGCAAACGCGTGCAGACCGGCAACAATGTCTCGCACGCCAACAATAAAACCCGCCGCCGTTTCCTTCCCAACCTGCACGAGCGCCGTTTCTGGGTCGCTTCCGAGAACCGCTGGGTGAAACTGCGCGTTTCCAACCATGCCCTGCGCACCATCGACAAGAACGGCATCGACGCCGTTCTGGCCGAGCTGCGTGCACGCGGCGAAAAGGTCTGAGGAGGACTGAACCATGGCTTCCAAACGCGACAAGATCCGCCTGACTTCTTCCGCCGGCACCGGTCATTTCTATACCACCGACAAGAACAAGAAAAACACCCCGGGCAAGATGGAAATCAAAAAATACGACCCCGTCGTTCGTAAGCACGTGATCTACAAGGAAGGCAAGATCAAGTAATCCATGCGCACGGAGCCGATCACTTCTATCGCTCCGATACTCGCAACAAAAGACCCGCCGGCGGCGGGTTTTTTGTTGCGCGATGATCCCAGCTCGACACTGTAATGACTCGCCAAAAACCCACTCACGTGATCATCAAAGGAACTGGGCTTTCCCCGTTTCTGTGGACACCTAAACTTCATCCTTTGACGAGGTGTCATGAGTCCATTCCGTCCGCCGTATCCGGGGGCCTTTAGGCAACAGATGGTCAATCTGGCGGATGCTGGTAGTTCGATCCAGGAGTGGTCTGCTGAGTTTTAGTGTCCGGCCAAGCCCCTGGCCCACCGGGTCCGGCAAGTCAGACTTGTGTCTGATTGCGTGTAACTGAATGATTCAAAAGGGAATCGGACAAAATTTCGGCGTGAAAAAACTATCAAGTCATATCAATCACTTACAAGCAAATAGGGTGACGAAATTTGTTTCGTAACAATCGTCGTCGGCAGTTCTTGAGTGCTCGCATGGAATGTCCCGATCTCTAGGGTGTGTTCGCACCGATACACTACAGGGATGCTTCCATCATGCCGCGCTGGCATGTAGCTGGACTCCGAGTGCTCGTGTGACTTTCAGGATTGTGGCGAAATCCGGACTACGTTCACCGGAAAGCGCCTTATATAAACTCTCGCGGGACATGCCGGCATCACGAGCTACCTTCGACATGCCTTGAGCGCGAGCGATGTCACCAAGCGCCTTGGCAATAAAAGCCGCATCGCCATCGCTTTCCGCAATACAGGCGTCCAAATAGAGCGCCATCTCTTCCGGAGTACGCAGATGTTCGGCGACATCGTAGGCAGTGGTTTCAGTCTTCTTCATCGTTTACCTCACAAATTACTTGCCAATTCCAATGCCTGACGGACGTCATTGTCTTGCGATTTCTTATCGCCACCGACCAACAGAATTACTAATGTGACGCCTCGCTGCGTGTAATAAACTCGATACCCGGGACCGACATCGATCTTCATTTCGCATACACCGCCCGTCAGGACGCGATGCTGGCCAGGATTGCCATCCGCCAAACGCTGAATTCGCGCTTGGATCCGAGAACGACCGGACAAATCCTTCAAGTCATCCAACCAGTCTTTGAATTGGCGTGTCGCTTCGACTTGCATAGATAAAGTGTATCCCGTGGGATACATATAAGCAATGCATCCTCACTTACACGCTGTCCCTGACATATCGAGCCGTTTCATTACAAACAATTCAGCATGATGGAACGGGAAATGCAGTACCTGATTTATACCCGTGGCGGCGACCATAGAATCACCAATCATTTTTGCGTCGTCGGGTATCGGCTTGCCGATGGCAGGACGGAAGCGGTCGTTATTTGGAAAGAAAAGAACCTGTTATTCCCTTGGGGGGGGGGAACCCGAGCCGGCAAGAGAGCGCTTCCGTTGGGCATTTTCCCTGACGGATTCAAAGAGAATCGGGGAAGAGAATCTGTTCGACCGGTATCCCGACGAGCCGCCGTATGCCATTGGCGGCGATAAGCTGACAAGGCGTCCGAACTTTTACGCCACGATTGCCGATTGCGAGCAGCACGGCACGCAGCACCGGATTTATCCCTTTATGCCGCCTGCGGATGAAGAAGATTGATGCTATTTGTTACTCAGCGATTCGATGATCCGGGCAACCGCAGCGCGTCGTCCGCGCCGCGCTCCGAAGTGGCGGCGATATAAGCGTATCGTTCGCACATGACGCACACCCACGGTGTAGTGCGGTCACGGAGAGTTTATTGCGGTGAACGATAACGCCGGACCAGTGGCGCCCGCGAATCTGCAATAAGCCGAATCAGCCGGCCAAGCGTTGCTTGACCCGTTTCGATACTTCGCCCATATCCGCCTGGCTCGCCAGGCGGGGCTTCAGAACCGCCATCAGCTTGCCCATATCGGCCGGCCCGCTGGCGCCCGTCTCGGCAATGGCAGCCTCGATGGCGGCGACGATCTCCGCTTCGCCCAAACGCACTGGCAGATACCGTTCTATCACCACGATCTCGGCGCGCTCGACCGCCGCCAGATCTTCCCGGCTCGCCGCTTCGTACTGACCGACCGAATCCTTGCGCTGCTTCACCATCTTGTTGAGTACCGTAATGACCTGCTCGTCGTCCAGACTGATTCGCTCATCGACCTCTCGCTGCTTGATCGCCGCATTGATCAGACGGATCACACCCAGCGCTTCTTTGTCGCCGGCCTTCATCGCTGCTTTCATATCGTCGGTCAGTCGTTGTTTCAGGGACATAGGGAAATCTCCTCGCTATAAGGACGCGGCATTTCGCGCGATTGCTCCGTTTCGTATCGGTTCGCCCGCATTGCCGCCGGTATTCGGAGCGCACATTCTGCAATGTTGCCGTCGATGACACACGCAAAAGCCGGCAGTGCTACCGCATGCCGGCTTCATGGACATAATCCGCCTGGCCCAAAAGCCCTTCATAAAGGACCGGGACCATGGAATACTGCCTATCGCTTTCTCAGTACAAGCGCTGCCGCTTGGTGACGTCACGCGACATGCGGCGCATTTGGCGCTTGACAGCCGCAGCAGCCTTACGCTTACGCTCCTGAGTTGGCTTCTCGTAAAACTCGCGCTTGCGGGTTTCAGCCAGAACACCGGCTTTTTCGCAGGTACGCTTGAAGCGACGGAGCGCAAACTCGAACGGCTCGTTTTCGCGGACTTTAACGCTAGGCATGTAATCTCCGGTTATGCAAAAACCGGGCTTAAACCCGGTGAGCCCTATATGATAGCGATTGCAAAGCGTACACTCAAGTCCCCCCAGCCTCCTCCATTCTCCATGCCTGCAA
>JAITWM010000188.1 GCA_031285265.1 Lysobacteraceae bacterium | reverse complement strand
AGAAACACGAAACGGTCACTCCCAGTCCCGTTAGCGATAAGGCCAACAGCGGCCCGACCGAACGCACCCACAGCCCATCGACCGACTCGACATCGGCCACCAGCCGCGTCAGCAGATCCCCGATACGCTCACGCCCCAATCCCAATGGTGCCAGAGGCAACACTTCGCGGAAGAACCACACCCGTAGATCGTGTGCCAACCGTAATGTCGCATCATGCCCCAACAGTTTTTCGCCATAGCGTGCCAGAGTTCGCGTCAAGGTAAGGGCGCGAATCCCGGCCGAAGGACCGAACAGGTTGAACCCCGCTGCAGCGGTACCCGCCAACGCCGTGGCTGTCAGGAAATGTCCGGAAAGACTCAACAATCCGATTCCCGAGATCAATGTCAGAAACAACAACAACATCGTCAGCAGAATCACTCTCGTCTGGCGACGAAACAATCGAAAGACACTGGACGATAACGATGTTTTCATAGCCGCGCCGCCATATTCGTTGCTACCGCGGAAAAAGGCAGGATCCGCTCTGCCATCTGCATAGCGGCTCGGCTGTGCGTCGCCATCAACAAAGTCCGCCCCTGCGCAAACCGAGTCAATGCCGCCAGCAAATCCCGTTCGGTATCCGGATCGAGAAATGCCGTAGGTTCGTCGAGCAGCAATAGATCCGGATCACGCAGATACAGTCGCGCCAGTGCGATTCGCCGCGCCTCGCCACCGGATAATCCGAAGCCGCGCTCGCCGATCAGCGTATCCAATCCCATTGGCAGATGCTGCGCAAAACGCAACACCTGCGCCGCTTCGGCAGCCGTTTCCAGATCGGCTGGCGTCGCTTCGGGTTTGGCGATGCGCAGGTTGTCGGCAATGCTCCCATGGAACAGGAATGGCCGTTGTGGCGCATAACCGATACGGCACGCATCCGGCTCGATGCGGACCGATCCACTGGCAGGCTCCAACCAACCGGCCAGTACCTCCAGCAATGTGCTTTTCCCGCAACCGCTGGGACCTGTCAGGGCCACATGTTCGCCCGGATTTATCACAAGTTTTCCACCGTCGATGACATCCCTCGTTGTACCGGGATACCGCAGACGCAGCCCATCCACGAAAACTGCCGGCGGTGCCGCTGCCAGCACAGAGTCGGATCGCGGCATGGATTTCGCCGCTGCTGTCGGTGTCATCGACGAATCGGTATCGACATCGATGAAATGCCGTATCTCCTCCAATGCCGCCAATGCCCTGGCACGATCGTGATAATGTGCCGCCAGACGGCGCATCGGCGCGAAATACTCGGGAGCCAGCAACAGACAGAACAGGCTGGTCTCCAATGCCAACGGGGCGATACGCAGCGGCATCATGCCGAGATGGCTGAGTCCCAGATACACCGCCACCAGCGCGATACTGATCGACGCAAAGAATTCGAGTACTGCGGATGAGAGAAATGCGATTCGCAGGATTTTAAGACTGCTTCGGCGCACGCTATCGGCGGCAGCAGCGATACCGCTCAATTCGGCATCACCACGGCCATAGACGCGGATCAACCCCAATCCACGCAGGCGATCGGCAAAATGCCCGCTCATTCGGCTCAATTGCTGCAATTGCCGACGACTGGCCGCCTCCGCTCTCCAACCCACTAGTACCATGAACAACGGAATCAATGGCATGGTCAACAACAGAATCAGACCCACTACCTTATCGGCCCAGAACGCCGCGATCAGCATTACCGGCGGTACGACCATCAACTCCGCACGCACCGGCAGATAGCCAGCGAAATAGTTTTTCAACGCATCGACATGCGCTCCCGACAACTCGCTCAGCGTACCGCTTGGATGTCGGCGCAACCACGGCACGCCATTTGCGAACAAACGCTCGTTCACTTTCACGCGCAGCTGAGTTTGAATCGTCACCGCCGCGCTATCGCTCAATCGCTGCCCAAGCCAGAGCAGCACGGCACGAACCGTTCCCAACGCCAACAGCAGAAGAAAATAAGGCACCAGTCTCTGCGGTATTACGGCATCGATCAGTACATGTTGCACCAACGAGGCGATCACCGCCGCTTGTGCGATCAATAGCAGTCCCGCCCCGATCGTACAGGCGTAAGCACCACGCAATCGTGTCTTTGCTGGTGCAGATAGCGCCGCGAGCCGCTGTAGCTGTTTGCGGCGCGGCAATGTCGATGAATCACTCAAGATCGGACTCGCAGAAAAACGAACAAGCATCAAGGCTGCCGGACGTTACCGGCACGGCAAGAAATTTGCAACGTGCCCCATGCCGCGTCGCTTGATGCAGATTGCCACAATCATTTCGCACGCACCATTTCCTGAAACAGCCCCGCCTCTCATCATGCGGTGCAGAAACATGCTTGTTTCGTGTACTGCGACAAACCGTCACATCACACAAACCTTCTACGGGTCTAAAGTAGTCATGTCTGCGATCAGACGCAGTTGTCCGTTTCCGCTTCACCGCCGGTGAGAGACCGGGTTCACCATGATCGATAACACCATCGCCGAGTTGTCTCGTCTGCAGTTCGCATTGACTGCAATGTATCACTTCCTGTTCGTGCCGCTGACATTGGGGCTGTCGTTCCTGATAGCCATCATGGAAAGTATCTATGTCATGACCAACAAGGACATCTGGCGGCGAATGACGTTGTTCTGGGGCAAACTGTTCGGCATCAATTTCGCGATGGGTGTTGCTACCGGTATCGTGATGGAATTTCAGTTCGGCATGAACTGGTCGTATTACAGCCAATATGTCGGCGATATATTCGGCGCACCACTGGCAATAGAAGGCCTGATGGCATTTTTCCCGGAAGCCACCTTCATCGGTCTGTTTTTCTTCGGCTGGAATCGCTTATCGAAGGGACAGCACTTGATCGTGACCTGGCTGACCGCATTGGGCGCGAATTTTTCGGCACTATGGATATTGGTCGCCAACGGCTGGATGCAGAATCCGGTCGGCGCGACATTCAACCCCGACACGATGCGGATGGAAGTGGCCGATTTCGCCGCCGTCATATTCAATCCGGTCGCTCAAGCCAAATTCGTACACACCGTCAGCGCCGGCTATGTGACTGGCTCGATCTTCGTCATGGCAGTCAGTGCGTTCTATCTGCTACGCGGCAAACATCGCGATTTTGCCCTCCGTTCAATCGCAGTCGCCTCCAGCTTCGGCCGTGCTTCGGCGCTGTCGGTGGT
>JAITWM010000180.1 GCA_031285265.1 Lysobacteraceae bacterium | reverse complement strand
AAACAGCATCGACGCCAGCAGTTCAATCGCACTGGGATGCAAACCGAGTTCCGGCTCGTCAAACAGAATGGCAATGACCGCCGAGCTATCCACCACGATCATCGGGTAAACCCGGTTTGCTCGGGCGTGTCACCGACAGCCTCGTCCCATTCGTCCCGGCCCACAGGGCGCCGATCGAACAGGGCTGCGCTATTCTGGACAAAGGACCGGACACGGGCGGCATAGCCACCCTGGGCTTCGCGCTCAGCGTGCAGGCGGTCGAGCCGCTCGCGCATGGCACGGGTTATCGCGTCGGTCATACCATGCACTAGAATCACGCGATGACCGATACCCTCTCCGCTCATTTTTCCTATACCACTGAAGTCAAGCACAGCCGGTTCATCGCGCATGCCGCTCCCGTGGCATCATCGGAACAGGCTTTGTATTTCGTGGGTCAGGTATCCGATGCTGATGCAACACACAACTGTTGGGCTTATCGTATTGGCAAAGAATATCGCTCTAATGATGACAATGAACCGGCAGGCACGGCTGGCCGCCCTATTCTTGCGGCTATCGACGGTCAGAATTGCGATCGTGTCGTGGTAGTCGTGACGCGCTGGTTCGGTGGCATCAAGCTCGGCGCAGGTGGCCTTGCACGCGCCTATGGCGGGACGGCAGCAGAATGTTTGCGCCATGCCGAACGTCATCGACTGATTGAAATGATCGAGTTGACGGTGGCCTGTCCGTTCGACGAACTCGGCACGTTACATACAGCGTTGTCCCTTCATTCGGTGGAAAAGACGAGTGAGCATTTCGAGGCCGACGGTGCACATCTATCCTTACGGCTCCCTTCCGATCAACTGGCCGATCTGAAAACCTATCTACGCAACGCCAGTTGTGATCGCATTCGCTTCTTGAATACTTCTACACAATGAATACTCCCCATCTTGAACAGCAGAGCCGTTTACACAAGCTTGGCAGTCTGCGCACGTTATGGCCGTTCATTCGAAGACATGCACGGTTATTGGTTGCGTGGTTAATTGCGTTGGCTGTGTCATCAACGGCCACATTGAGTCTTCCTGTTGCTTTCCGACAAATGATCGACCATGGATTTTCCGGCATGGCAGCCGACGCCGGGCAAATCAATCGAGCGTTCATGCTGCTGTTCGCAGTCGCTTTGGTGCTGGCGATCGCGACTGCCTTGCGGTTCTATTTCGTTTCGTTGCTTGGCGAGAAAGTGGTTGCCGATTTGCGCGATCGCTTATATTCGCATTTGATATCACTGGATCTGGCATTCCATGACCACACCCGTAGCGGTGAATTAGTCTCGCGGCTGTCTGCCGATAGCGAGTTGTTGCGTTCGGTCATTGGTACCAGCATGTCGGTAGCGTTACGCAGTAGTGTCACCGTGATCGGCAGTGTGATCATGCTCTTCGTCACTAGTCCGCATCTGGCGATCTATTCGTTGGTCGGCATTCCGCTTTCTGTATTGCCGATTATTTTTGGAGCCCGTCGTTTGCGCCGCGTCGCACGTGATAGTCAGGATCGCGTCGCCGACGCCAACACTATCGCCAGTGAAACACTGGGTGCTGTACGTACCGTGCAAGCGCATGGTCGTCAAGACTATGAGCAAAAACGATTCGGTGCTGCGTTACGCGTTTCCATCGCTGCTGCACAACGGCGGATTCGCACACAGTCGCTGGTGACGGCCAGCGCGATTACCCTGGTCTTCGGGGCGATTGTACTGGTGCTGTGGTTGGGGGCGCACGACGTGATCGCGGGGCGGATGACTACCGGAGAACTGGGACAATTCGTCCTGTACGCATTGATTGGCGGCGGGTCGATCGGCGGGCTGGCCGAAGTATGGAACGACTTGCAGCGTGCATCGGGCGGTATGGGGCGAGTGTCGGAACTTCTACAAGAAACATCAGCGATTCTTCCGCCTGAAGATCCGCACGTGTTTTCGCAATCGTTCCAAGGCGAAATCGCTTTCAGAAACGTATTCTTTCATTATCGCGGACGTGCCGGAGTACCGGCCTTAGAAGACTTCACATTACATGTCGCCGCTGGTGAGACGGTGGCACTGGTTGGCCCATCCGGCGCTGGCAAAAGTACGGTGTTTTCGCTGTTATTGCGGTTTTACGATCCACAAGCAGGAACCATTCATTTGGATGGCATCGATATTCGTGAGCTTGAGCCGAATCAGATGCGCGAGAGAATCGCATTGGTACCACAGCAACCTACCCTTTTCGCCACTACGGTCGCAGACAATATTCGCTATGGGCGTCTGGATGCCGATGATAACGCCATCGTCGATGCGGCTCGTGCCGCTAATGCCAACGGTTTCATCGGGGAGTTGCCCGATGGTTATGCATCAGAACTGGGCGAACGTGGCGCACGCCTTTCCGGAGGGCAACAACAACGTATCGCCATCGCCCGCGCTCTATTAAAAAATGCGCCGATTCTATTGCTCGATGAAGCCACTAGCGCATTGGATGCGCAAAGCGAAAGCGCTGTGCAAGAAGCTTTGGAGAATCTGATACATGGTCGCACGACTCTGGTCATCGCGCATCGCTTGGCTACCGTACTCAAGGCGGATCGTATCGTGGTGATGGACAAGGGGCGGGTCGTCGCCGAAGGTTCACATGCGCAATTGATCGCACAGAACGGGCTGTACGCCGAATTGGCACGGCTGCAGTTTCTCGAATGATTCACAATACACGTAGATTTTCGTTCAATCGTTTGAGAGCGATGCGATAACGCTTGGAGTGCCCTCCTCTTGTCAACATTGGCAGACGGCTTTAGTGGACGTTGCGACGAATGCCCTCCGGCAGACTCGGCATCCATCGATACCGTAGCTCAACCTCAAGGGCAACTATCGCAACCGCATCCGCTTTACCCATAATGGGTCTCACCAAAACAATGGAATGGTAATCGTGTAATGGATCGATTCAGAGTCCGGTAGATGTGGGTAATAGTCCTTGGCATAGGCGTGTTCGACGACGGTCAGCACCGGGATGTCCCGGTGCTGACTGCGGGCAACGTCTCAGGCATCCTGAGCTTCGTTCAAGGTGGGATAGTCGGTGTAACCCTTCTCTGTGCCTCCGTAGAAAGTAGCTTGCTGCGGCTCATTCATCGGTGCGTTGATCTTCACGCGCTCGACGAAATCCGGGTTTGCCAACACCATCTGACCATAGGATTCCAGATCGGCCAAGCCTGAAGCCACGTCGGTACCGATCTGCTCACGCGGACGGCCCGGGCGATTCAGGATCAACGGACCTTTCCAGAGCGTGCGAATATCGCTCAGTAGCGATTCGTCGCCACCATGCATGATGTGCAAGTAGGCCAGGCCCAGCTTGTCGAGTTCGGCGACCAGATAACGGTACAGCTCCTGCATTTCGGCACCTTCATCGATACCCCATATCATTATGCTTGGAGACAGGCGGATGGCGGTGCGATCCGCGCCAATTTCCCCGGCAATCGCCTTGGCGACTTCAATGGCGAAACGAGCGCGGTTTTCGATGGAACCACCGTATTCGTCGGTGCGCGTATTAGCGCTTGGTGCAAGGAACTGCCGGATCAGATAGGCGCTAGCGCCGTGGATTTCGACGCCATCGGCACCGGCCTCGATGGCGCGACGAGCCGCGCAACGGAAATCCTGAACGGTCTGGCGCACTTCCTCAATGGTCAGGGCGCGTGGCACGGGAATATCCTGCATTCCCTTGGGCGTGATCATTTGAGTTCCCGGCGCGATGACCGAGGGTGCGACGCCCTGGCGGTGGTGTGGCGTGCTATCCGGATGTGACATACGTCCAGCGTGCATGAGTTGGATGAAGATGTGACCACCCTTGGCATGCACGCTGTCGGTGGTCTTCTTCCAACCAATGACGTGCGCATCGGTGTAGATGCCCGGCGTGCCCATATAGCCTTGTCCATCGTCCGAGGGTTGAGTGCCTTCGGTCACGATCAGGCCGGTGCTGGCGCGCTGTGCGTAGTAGGTAGCTGCCAGTTCGCCTGGCGTGCCGTCGAGCTGCACGCGCGAACGAACCATCGGTGCCATGACCAAGCGGTTTGGAAGGATGTAGCGGCCGACACGGATGGAATCGAACAGTTTGTTCATCGTGCAATCTCTCTCGGGGTTTGGAAACCCATATCATCGTTTGTTTCGAACACGGGATAAAGATGGTACTTTTGGAAACATTGATCCATATATGAAGCAATAGACATGGAATTGCTCAATGACATGGCCTTGTTTGTGGAGGTCGTCAAGGCCAAGAGCTTCCGTGGCGCCGCTGAGGTGATCGGGATGCCGAATTCGACCCTGTCGCGGCGGATTGGTGTGTTGGAGAAGGCGATCGGGCTGCGTCTGCTTCATCGCACGACACGCAAGATCGAACTGACCGATGCTGGCC
>JAITWM010000162.1 GCA_031285265.1 Lysobacteraceae bacterium | reverse complement strand
GCAACTGGCCGTGAAAGAATTGAGCGGCGCTTATGCATTGGCGGTATTCAGCCGGTCGGAGCCGGAACGCCTGGTCTGCGCACGGATGGGATGTCCGCTGCTGATCGGGGTCGGCAATGACGGCAATTATATTGCGTCCGATGTCTCGGCCATCGTGCAGATGACGCGGCAGGTGATATTTCTGGAAGAGGGCGATACGGCGGAATTGCATCGTGATCGGGTCCGCGTGTTCGATCAGAACGATGCGCCGGTCGAGCGCGAGATACATACCTCGGGTGTTTCCCTGGCTTCGTTGGAACTAGGGCCGTATCGGCACTTCATGCAGAAGGAGATCCACGAGCAGCCCAGTGCGATCGCCGATACGCTCGAAGCGGTAATCGATGCCAACGTTTTCACGCCGGAGTTATTCGGCGCCGGGGCCGGTACGACGTTGGAAATGATCGAAGGCGTAAAGATCCTGGCATGCGGGACCAGCTATTACGCCGGGTTGACCGCCAGCTATTGGATCGAAGCGATTGCCGACATCCCGTGCAGCGTCGAGATCGCTAGTGAATATCGTTATCGCACCGCGTGTGCCAATCCGCGTCATCTGGTCGTGACCATTTCCCAGTCCGGCGAAACACTGGATACGATGGAAGCGCTGAAATCGGCCAAAGCATCGGGCCATGCGCATACGCTGTCGATTTGCAATGTGCCGGAAAGCGCGATCCCGCGTGCCAGCGAACTGGTACTGTACACTCGCGCCGGTCCCGAGATCGGCGTTGCTTCGACCAAGGCGTTCACGACGCAATTGGCGGCGCTGTTCCAATTGGCCGTGGTCTTGGCAAAACAGCGCGGCCGAGTGGATGCGGCGAGCGAAGCCGATTATCTGGAACAATTACGTTATCTGCCGGGCAGCGTGCAATACGCGTTGAACCTGGAACCGCAGATCGCGGCGTGGGCCGAGCGTTTCGCCGACAAGCACAGTGTCTTGTTCCTCGGACGCGGCCTGCATTATCCGATCGCGTTGGAGGGTGCTCTGAAGCTCAAGGAAATCACCTATATCCACGCGGAAGGCTACCCGGCCGGCGAGTTGAAACATGGTCCGCTCGCATTGATCGATGCCGATGTTCCGGTGGTCGTGATCGCGCCGAACGACCGGATGCTCGAAAAACTCAAATCGAACATGCAGGAAGTCCGGGCGCGTGGTGGCGAGCTGTTCGTTTTTGCCGACCAGGACAGTCATTTCGACGATTCCAGCGGCATCCATGTGATCCGCACCCCGCGCCATACCGGGGTATTGAGCCCGATCGTACATACGATCCCGGTGCAGTTGCTGGCGTATCACACCGCATTAGTGCGCGGCACCGATGTCGATAAGCCGCGCAATCTGGCCAAGGCGGTGACGGTCGAATGATGTGCTTGGCGCGGGGCGCCGACGCGCCGTTTCTCCGCCCGAAACGGATTCACGACGGTCGAAATGACCTTGTCATGGTTCGGGCGCGAGTGCCGGCGGCGACCTGATTTCCACCGCCGCCACCGGTGAGCGCAGTATGGCGGGCCGTTACACGCGGTCGCGTCGGCCTATCGCGAGCATCCTTTCCAAGGCCGCGCGCGCGCGGTCGGCGATTGCTTCAGGTACCGTTACTTCGTGCCGCAGGTCGCGCAGGCAGGCATGGATGTTGGGCAAGGTGATCCGCTTCATATGCGGACACAGGTTGCACGGCTGAATGAATTCCACTTCGGGGAAACGGGAGCGCAAGTTGTCGGCCATCGAGCATTCGGTGATCAACGCCACGCGCTGTGGCTGCGTTTTCTCCAGCCAAGCCCCCATTGCCGTGGTGGAACCGACGAAATCGGCCTCGTCCTGTACTTCCGGCGGACATTCGGGGTGTGCGACCAGTTTTGCGTCGAAACGTTCGCGTGCATCGCGCGCCTGCTGTGCGGTGAACTGTTCGTGCACTTCGCAGCATCCGTTCCATAACACCAGTTCGACCCCGGTCTGCTGTGCGACATGGCGGCCGAGGTAGCGGTCGGGCAGGAAGATCACTTTATCCGCGCCCATCGCTTCGACCACCTGTACCGCATTGGCGGAGGTGCAACATGCGTCCGATTCCGCTTTCACTTCGGCGCTGGTGTTGACGTAACTGACCACCGGCGCGCCGGGGTGGCGCTGGCGCAGTTCGCGTATATCGGCGGCGGTGATCGACGAGGCCAACGAACAGCCGGCTTCCAGGTCCGGGATCAGCACGGTACGGTCGGGGGCGAGGATCTTGGCGCTCTCGGCCATGAAGTGTACGCCGCACAGGACGATCAACTGCGCGTCGCATGCGCTTGCGGCCTGGGCCAGCGCCAGCGAGTCGCCGGTGATGTCGGCCACGCCGTGAAAAATCTCCGGCGATTGGTAGCTGTGCGCCATGATCACCGCGCCGCGCTCGCGTTTCAGCGTTTGAATCGCGTCTATCCAGGGCAGATACAGTGACCACTCCAAACAGGGTATCAACGGCTCCAGACGTGCGCCGAGTGCGGCGTATTTTGCTTCCAGTTCAGGACGCCACTGGGGGGAGCTCGTGTCGCCATGACATGGATCGGACGGCTGGGGTTCAAGCGGATGGATCAAGTTTCAATCTCCTAACGTAATCGTTCAATAGTAGATGCCGGGCATGGAATGCAGGAGCATACGATGGAGGGAGGGCCGAGGATACGGCGGGTAATGGTCGCATGAATTCGCGGTTCGGATGCGTGTATGTCGACTATCTTCGTATATCGGAGCGGACGAGCGATTTGCCGCCCGCAGGGATGAATGCTGTGACTCCTATTCGTATCAAGGACGGATTTGAATGGGTGTTCCATTCCGGATCAGTATCCACAGTTCGTCCATCGCCGCATTGCTGACGGCGATGCACCCATCGGTCCAATCGCGTTCGCCGATGTAATGGTAATACTCCTCGCGATTCATCGCATTGGGCAAGCCGTGGATCATGATGTCGCCGCCGGGGTCGACGCCGCGTGTATTGGCCTGGCGGCGATCGGTGGCATTGGGGTAGGAAATATGCAGGGATTTGTAGTAACGGCTGTTCGGATTGCGCCAATCGATTTGGTAATCGCCTTCGGGCGTCTTGCGATCGCCTTGTCGGGTCTTGGCGCCTTCCGGGGAGCCGCCCAGACGGATCGCATAACGGCGTATCCGTGTTTCACCGGCGAACAAGTCCATATAGCGTTCGCCCTTGTGAACGATCACCTGGGTGATCGGCGGCGATTCATCGATGGATATTGCGTTTTCGAGAATATCCCGAAAAATATCCGATGCCGGTCCGGTGTCCTCTTCCACGGTTTGCCGTATGGGTGCGATACCGGACAGTGGTGCGCTGGTTGCCGGGGGAAGTGCTGCATTCCGGCACGCGGTTTCCAAAACAACCGCCGCGAGCACGAGGAACCGCCAGGAGTATTTTTTGAGATGCATGACGAAAACAGTGATGCGCCTTAGTCTGGCGACGTGACGCGCCGGGTGCGGAAAATCATTTTTACGATCCCGGATATTGTCATGGAAATTGGATGGACGGTCGGGGCGCGGCAGCCGTGTCGGAACGTTCCATATTGCAATCGTTCAGAAGTACCGGCCGATAGAACCGGCCAGAGGCGGTTTTGACGTTATGATCGGTGCCGGCGGCAGGGTGGATTCTTTTCCGGGTACCGGCATTGTATGAGGAAGGCAATTGATGACGCATGGAAATTTGAGCGTTCTGTTTGCGAAAGCGATTGGAATCGTTGTTATCGCTGGGGCCGTCGCCGCTTGTGGCGTATCCGCCGTGGGGAGCCTCTCGTCGCAGCGCGATCCGCTGGAGGGGCTGGGCGAAAAGCTTTTTACCGATACGGCCTTGAGCCTGGACGGCAGCGTCAGTTGCATGAGCTGCCATATTCCGGATGCGCTTTTCACTGATGGGAAGACGGTCGCGGAAGGGGTGAATGGGCAACCGGGGACGCGCAATGCCCCTGGCTTGGCCGATGTCACGCTGATGACGAGCTTTTTTTGGGACGGACGCGAACCCAGACTTGAAAACGCAGTGGTCCTGCCGTTCACCAATCCGGTGGAAATGGCGTTGCCGGACAATGCGGCCGTAGTGCAGCACGTGCGGAGCGATGCCAGTTACGGCGCATTTTTCAAAAATGCATTCGGCGATGCCGAAGTCGATTTTCAACGGATTCAAGCCGCCTTGACCGCGTATGTCCGGGCGATTCCGGTCACTTCGACACGGTACGACTCGTATGTCGCGTCCGGGCGCAGGCAAGGTCTTGAGGCGGACGAGATCGCTGGGCTGGCGATATTTGAAGGCAAGGGCGAATGCGCCGAATGCCATTTGCTTACGGGCAATCCGGCGCCGTTTACGGACAACTTGTATCACCACACGGGTATAGGTTTCGAAAAAGTATCGGGCAATGTTCAAGAAATGTTGGCGCGGATGAATGCGGCGGAAGATGAGGGGCGGTCGCTGGGGGCGTTGATTCTGTCCGATCGCGATATCGCTGAACTGGGGCGTTTCGTGGTGACTCAGGATCCGAGCGAACTGGGCGCATTCCGCACGCCAACGTTGCGCAATGTCGCATTGACCGCGCCTTATATGCATGACGGCAGCGTGCTGACGCTCGGGGAAGCAGTCGAATACGAAATCTATTATCGTGGCCTGAGCCGGGGGCGTCCGATCAGCATCACGGCGGAGGAGCGGCGGCAGTTGACGGCATTTCTGCGTGCATTGAACAGTCAATAGCGGTGGCGCATCGCGCCATTGTCGAAGAGTTTCAGCCGTCCAGCGTCAACAGCGAAGCATTGCCGCCGCTGGCAGTGGTGTTGATGGACACCGCCTTTTCAGTGACGAAACGGAGCAGATAGTGCGGCCCTCCCGCCTTCGGGCCGGTACCGGATAGGCCTTGCCCGCCGAAAGGCTGCACGCCGACCACGGCGCCGATCTGATGGCGGTTGACGTAGATGTTGCCGACCTTTGCACGCGTCACGATGTGATTGATGGTGGTATCGATGCGCGAATGGATACCCAGTGTCAAACCATAGCCGGTGGCGTTGATCGCATCGATGATGTCGTCCAGCTGGCCAGCCTTCCAACGAACCAGATGTAGGATTGGACCGAAGGTCTCGTGTTGCAATTGCGCCGGCGATTCCAATTCGAAAGCGCGTGGCGCGAAGAAACAGCCGTTGGCGGTGAGCGTGCTGTCCATCGGCGCCGTCGCGATCCAACGGGCTTCGCGTTCCATGCGTTCGGTATGCGCTTGCAGAAGCGAGCGCGCATTCTCGTCGATGACCGGGCCGATATCGGTGGACAGCAATCCGGGATCGCCAATCTTCAGTTCGGCCATGGCGCCGGCAAGCATTTCGATTACTCGCTCGGCGATATCGTCCTGCACGTACAGAATACGTGCGGCCGAGCAGCGCTGGCCGGCCGAGGTGAATGCCGAGGTGATGGCATCTTTGACCAATTGCTCCGGCAGTGCCGAGGAATCGGCGATCAATGCGTTCTGACCGCCGGTTTCGGCGATCAATGTGGCGATGGCGCAATTGCGTGCGGCCAGGCTGCGGTTGATGGCATGAGCGGTTTCGGTCGAGCCGGTGAAGGCGACGCCGGCCACGCGCGGATCGTGCGTCAGCGCGGCGCCTATGGTGGGACCATCGCCGGGAACGAATTGCAGGACGGTTTCGGGAACGCCGACTTCATGCAGCAGCCGGATCGCGTTGTAGCCGATCAGATTGGTTTGTTCGGCGGGCTTGGCGATGACGGTATTGCCGCAGACTAATGCGGCGCTGATTTGGCCGAGGAAAACCGCCAGTGGGAAGTTCCAGGGACTAATACAGACAAAGGTACCGCGTCCCTCCAGTTGCAACGAGTTCAGTTCGCCCGTGGGGCCGGGAAGGACCTCCGGAAGGACCAATGCCTGCCGTGCATGCGATGCGTAATAGCGCAGGAAATCGACTGCCTCGCGCACTTCGGCAATGCTGTCGGCAATGGTCTTGCCCGCTTCTTTGATGCATAACGCAACGAATTCCGGCAGTCGGCGTTCCAACATATTGGCAGCGTGTTCGAGCCGCCTGCAGCGTTCGTTTACCGGGGTACGGCTCCAATCCGATTGTGTGGCGACGGCATTTTGCAGGGCTTTTTCGACGGTGCTGCTTCCGGCCGGCCGCCAATGGCCGACGATTTGATCGTGGTTGGCGGGATTGGTCACGGGCAAGACATCCGTGACAGTGGGTGCGCCCGGCACCAACGGCGTCGCGGTCCAGAGCTTGACATCGGCGTTGGTTTGTTCGGCCAGCGCGTACAGTTCATGGTCGTCGGCGAGATTGATGCCGATCGAGTTTCTTCTACCGCTCGATGGGCCGGAATACAGGTCCGAGGGCAGCGGAATGCGTGGATGCGGAATAGTCTCGAAATCGGCAACGGTTTCGATCGGATTGCGAGCCAGATCCTCGGCTGTGAGCGAGTCATCGCCGACCAAGTTGATGAAGCTGGAATTGGCGCCGTTTTCGAGCAAGCGCCGGACCAGATACGGCAGCAGGTCTTCATGGGTACCGATCGGCGCATAAATACGGCATGGAGCATTCCAGTGCGAATCGCCCAGAACGATGTCGTAGAGATCGTCGCCCATGCCGTGCAGTTTTTGCAATTCGTAAGGACGCCCTTGGGCGAACGCTGGAATCGATGCGATCGTATGCGCATTGTGCGTGGCGAACATCGGATAGATCGCATCGCTGTATTCGAACATCTGTTTGACGCAAGCCAGGTAAGCGATATCGGTATTTTGTTTGCGCGTGAACACTGGGTAGCCGATATAGCCATCGATTTGCGCGCGTTTGATCTCGCTATCCCAATAGGCGCCTTTCACCAGCCGTACTGGAATGCGCCGGCCGGCGCGGCGAGCCAGGTCGACGATCCAGTCGATCACATAGGGCGCGCGTTTCTGGTAAGCCTGAACGGCCAGGCCATATCCTTCCCAGTCTTCCAGAGAAGCGTCCAGAAAGGATGCCTCGATGACATCCAGCGACAGTTCCAGGCGGTCGGCCTCCTCGGCGTCGATCATGCAGCCCATTCCGTAGGACTTGGCCAATTGCGCCAGATTCAGGACCAATGGCGTCAGCTCGGCGATGACGCGCGCGCGCTGCGCGTGTTCGTAGCGGGGAAACAATGCCGACAGCTTGATCGAAATGCTCGGCGCGGTGATGACATTGCCGAAAGGCCCCGTCTTGCCGATGGCGCGTATCGCATTGCGGTAAGTGTCCATGTAGCGCCGCGCGTCGCGCCGGGTCAGCACAGCCTCGCCGAGCATGTCGAACGAATAACGATAGGAAGAACGGCCGCGTTTTCGGGTTTGCGCCAGACCTTCCTTGATCGTGCGGCCCATCACGAATTGGCGGCCCATGAGCTTCATCGCTTGCCGTACCGCGGCGCGGATCATCGGCTCGCCCATTTTGGCGGCCAGCCGCTGCAATGTGCTTGCCGGATCTTGCCGGGCGTGGTCATTGATCCTGACCATCCGGCGGCCCAGCAATAGACCCCAGGTGGAAGCGTTGACCAGCAGCGAGTCGCTTTCGCCCAAATGTTTTTCCCAATCGGCTTCGCCCAGCTTGTCGCGGATCAACCGGTCGGCCGTGTCTTGATCGGGAATGCGCAGCAATGCCTCGGCGACGCACATCAACAGGATGCCTTCATCGCTGCTGAGATCGTACTGGTGCATGAACGCTTCGATGACGGCGGGTTTTTTCGTGCGTTCGCGAAGACGAACCACCAGTTCGGCGGCACGCGCCTGCACATCGGCCTGCATATCGCCGGGCAAGCGAGCCTGCTCGATCAGGTCACGGATGGCCTCGGTTTCGTCCTGCATCCAGACGGCAGTGATCGTCGTGCGTAGCGGATCGGGATTCGCCGGCAGTTCTGGCGCGAGAATCGTGTCGTTGGCGACGGGGAGCGAATCTGGCGCGGGGGAGACGAAGTCCAACATGGCGAGCGGACGAAAATCAGAAAGAACCGGTCTAGTGTAGGACTATACGGATGCGTTTTGATATGTCGCTGCCGGTCTGGTCAGAGTTTTTGTCAATGGCGCCGCGATTTATTATTCGGCTGCTTCATGCCGATTTTCGTAGATTGTTGATTTAAAAGAACAATCGTTATTTTCCACTCTGTCTATCATAAATTCGATTCGATCGAATTGATTTTCCTAAAGCACATAACATAATTCGATTTAAAATTTAGAAACATAATATTGCATCAATTTAAATAGGGCGATGATATTCCATGAGAATTAATTGTCGAAATATTATTGATGCCTCTGATTATTGCGCGCATAACGCTGTGCAACGAAAGCGCAGACGATCAATTGAATCTGGTGGAACAGCATGATCGGCAGAACGATCGCACCGAGGCTGCCGGTAGCGAACAGCACTTTGGCCATCGGTACGCCGGTAGCCAGGCTTTTCTTGGAGCCGCAAAAGACGATTGCGATCTCATCTTGGCGCGAAAATCCCAATTTACGCGCAAGCAGTACCAGCAACAGCATGACGACGGCCAGCAGAAAGCAGGAAACGGCGATGAGGCCGAACAACGCTGCCGGAGGTGTGTTTTGCCATAATCCCTGGATCACCGAGGCGCTGAATGCGGTGTAGACCACCAGCAGGATCGTGCTCTGATCGGTATAGCGCAGGATGCTTCGGTGTCGTTCGATCCAAGCGCCGATTCGTGGCCGCGACAGGTGCCCGGCGACGAATGGCACCAATAGCTGCAACATGATCTTGGCGATGGCATCGATAGGATCGGCAGTACCGTCGACTCGGCCTGCCAACATACTCATCAGCAATGGCGTCAGGAACACTCCCAGCAAATTGGAGGCCGATGCGCTGCATACGGCCGCAGGAATATTGCCGCCCGCGATCGAAGTAAAGGCGATCGATGATTGCACCGTGGACGGCAATGCGCACAGGAACAGCACGCCGATGTACAGCTCCGGGGTCAATATCCAATGCGACAGCGGCTTGATCGTCAGGCCGAGTAACGGAAACAGCAGGAAGGTACTGGCGAAGACCAACAGATGCAGACGCCAAGCGGTCATGCCGGAAACGATCGCCGAGTGTGACAACCTGGCGCCATGAAGGAAAAACAACACAGCGATCGCCAGATCGGTCATGACATCGGCGATGCCGGCCAGGGTTCCGCGTACCGGCGCCAGCGTCGCCAGACCGACGGTGGCCAGCAGCGCCAGGGTAAAGGATTCGTTGCGGAGCCGGTTGAGCCAGTTCACATCGTGCCTTTTTCGTGAGTGTTTTCGATCGGTATTGGCAAAAACATCATACGGGCCGGTGAATCAATGACGTTCGGCACGCGCTTGCAGCAGCATCCGCAACTCGTACTTGTCGACATCGTCCAAGCCGTGGTTGCGTTGTTTTTCCTGCAGTTCTCCGATACGTTGTTCCCGCGTCTGGCGTTCGAGCTGCATGATCACATCGTGCAGTTCCTGAAGCCAACCGTTTTCGTCACCGGGCCAAGTTTGCGCCGCCATTCTTTGCAGCGCGGACAGCTCCTCGTGTTCGGCATAGTGCTCCAACAGCGCGCCCGTGGTGATGTCGGGACGCTGCCGCACCAGTTCCAGCAGTTCGATCAGCAACGGCACTCCCGGTTGGCGCAAGTCGGCGAACGGGTAAGGCGGTTCCGTCTGCAGGGCCATGGCGGGTTTTTGCAGCAATAGCCCGATGGCGCTGCGGATCAGGCTGCGTTTGGGTGCGGGCGCCAAGGACCGCGACGCGCCGGAGGAAGAGTGCGATGCGATGGCCGGAGAGGGTGCGCGGGTGCCGGCGAGACGGGTCAGCTGTTGCTGCATCAGATCGGCGAACGCCCCTTCGGGAATCCGCTCCAGCATCGGCCGGGCGCGTTCGGCCAACCGGGCCTTGCCGTCCAGCGTGGCAAGGTTGGTGTCTTTGCTCAGTGTGTCGAAGAAGAATTCCGACAACGGCGTTGCTTGTTTCAGGCGCGCCTCGAACCCGCTCGCACCCTCTTTGCGTACGATCGTGTCCGGGTCTTCGCCATCGGGCAGGAAGAGAAAGAACGCTTGCCGTCCCTCTTTCATGCGCGGCAGCACCGATTCGAGCGCTTTCCAGGCCGCACGCCGTCCGGCGTCGTCGCCGTCGAAACAGAAATACACATCGGCGGCATTGCGGAACAACAGCTCGGCGTGATCGGGTGTGGTGGCGGTTCCAAGCGTAGCGACCGCCTGGGAAAGGCCATGTTGGAACAGTGCGACCACATCCATATAGCCCTCGACTACGATCAGACGTTGCAGTGTCTGATTGGCTTGCCGTGCCTGCCACAGACCATACAGCTCACGGCCCTTATGGAACAAGGCCGTTTCCGGTGAATTGAGGTATTTGGGGCCGTCGTCGTGACCGAGAATTCTGCCGCCAAATGCAATGACCCGGCCACGGCGATCGAAAATCGGGAACATCACCCGGTCGCGGAATTTGTCGTAGACATGGCCGCGGTCGTTTTTCGAAAACAAACCGGCACGGTCGAGCAGTTTCGCGCGACGTTCGTCGGTGGCCAACGCATCCTTCAGCGCCGCATAGCCGTCCGGCGCATAACCGATCGCGAAACGTGCGCGCTGATCGGCGTCGATGCCGCGCTGTTTGAGATAGCGGCCGGCTTTGTCGCTGGCCAGAAGTTGCTGTTGAAAATACCTCGATGCCGCGTCCAACGCCGCATACAGATCGCGAGTGTCATGATCCTGATTGCGTTGGCGGGTTTCGCGCGGGACTTCCATCCCGGCGCGACGGGCCAGTTCTTCAACGGCATCGAGAAATTCCAGCCGGTCGTAATTCATCAGAAAACTGATGGCGGTGCCATGCGCCCCACAGCCGAAACAATGGTAGAACTGTTTGGTCGGTGATACGTAGAACGAAGGCGTGCGCTCGTCGTGGAACGGACAGCAGGCCGAATATTCGCGGCCCTTGCGTTTCAACGGTACGCGCGCACCGATGACCTCGACGACATCCGTCCGGGCAAGCAAGTCATCGATGAAAGCGTCGGATAAACGAACCATGGCGGGGCTTAGCATGCCATGACGGAGCAAAGTCGGCGCGTTGAGATCAATCTCACGTGGCAGCGAGGGGGTATTTCTCGGTGTTTTGGCGTTCGTCGATCACTGCGGTCAATAGCGCGCCGATGAAGAATACGATGGCGGCGTAGTACACCCAGACCAGCATCACCACCAAGGCACCCATCGAACCATAGGCGCTGCCGGGTACGGTATGGCGCAAATACAGTCCGATCAGATAATGGCCCAGCAGGAACAGTACCGCGGTGATCGCGCCACCCAGGCAAGCCTGCCGCCAGTGCACGCGGCGGTCGGGCAGATAGTGATAAAGAAAGGCGAAACTGACTACATACAGTATCAGCGTGGTCAATGTACTCAGTACGGGCAGGATCGAAGGCGACGTCGCGAAGGCGATTTGCAACACAGTGGTCAATGTCATCGAAACGGCCAGCAAAAAGCCGAGCACAAATACGACACTGAAAGAAAATATGCGTTTCTTCAACCAAGTCCACGGCCCGCCGTCGAGCTTTTCCGCGCCGCTGCGGAAGATCAGGTTCAGCACGGTCTGCAGGCGGGTGAAGACTGCCGTGGCGCTGCTGAACAGCAATAAGGTGCTCCAAGCACCGGCCAACGAGCCGACGCTGGGCTGGCTGGAAGCGTTGCGCAGAACGGTTTCGGCAATGGTACGTGCGCCATCGCCGGCCAATGTTTGGATTTGCAGCAATAGTGTTTCCTGGGCGCTGGGATACAGCGAAGCAGTCAGCCATAGCAGTAGCAATGACAGAGGTGCCATCGACAATAAGGCGAAGAATGCCAGCGAGGCGGCCTGCGTCATCAGATCGGTTTCCATGAAACGCTGCGCCAACGTGACCGGCAGGCTTTGCCGTAAACGGACGATGGTGGGGCGGATACGGTCGGGAGCGAGGATCGGCATAATGAAAGCGGACAAGCAAGAATGTGTCCTGAGGATTGACCTCCGAAACGAATGATGCGATGAAAACCAGGCGGTGTTCCTTATCATTGCATTGTAGCGGTGATGGCATGTGATGCCGTGCCGGTACGGTCCAGGAGAATGATGTTGCGTTGAAGGATGCGGGATGGGTACAAAGGCGCTTCCGATATTCGCGCGATGGCGCAGCACGGCGACTCTACTTGATGAGACAGGCGTAAATGGATATCGAATGGTCTTCCGGTACTTTGCTGTTGATTATCGACTGGATCATCCGGTTGGCGGCATTGTGTTGGATTCCATTGCGCACGACATCGGCAGCGGCGCGCAGTTGGCTGCTGCTGGTGGGTTTTGTCCCGGTGGTCGGTTTGCCGTTGTATCTGGTGTTAGGCCATCCCTGGCTGTCGAAACAGCGGGTCCAGCGTCAGGCGCTGGCGTCGCGCGTGATTCGTGAAGAGCAGTCCGCGCAATCGGCGCTGCGCTGGCGGCCCGGTCTCGGTGATGGTATCGGACCGGAAGCGTCCGCATTGATAGAGCGCCTCGGCGATTTCATGCCGGTGCATGCCAATGCGGTAACTTTGCTGGACGATTATCAGCAGTCGATGGAAGCGCTGCTCGAAGACATCGATGCCGCTACCGGGCAGGTGCACCTGCTCTATTATTTGATGCACGATGACGCCGTGGGTGAAGCGGTGGTTGCGGCATTGCGGCGTGCGGCCGATCGTGGCGTGGCATGCCGGCTGTTGCTCGATGCGGTCGGCGCCAAACGCGGGTTACGCCGTTATGCGCGTCAACTGCGCGATGCCGGTGTGGAAGTTCACGATATGCTGCCTGGCGGACTGCGTTGGCGACGTAGCGGCCGGGTGGATTTGCGCAATCACCGCAAGGTCGCGGTAATAGACAATGACATCGCCTATGTCGGCTCGCAGAATCTCGCCTGCGCCGAATTCGTACGCGGTTTTCCCAATCGCGAGCTGGTGGCGCGTGTCCGCGGCCCGATCGTGGCGCATTTGGAGGCGGTCTTCGCCAGCGACTGGTTCCTGGAGACCGGTGTCGTGTTGAACGTAACGCCGGAACGGCCCGCGCAACCGGAAGATATCGTGGCGCAACTACTGCCCAGCGGTCCAGCCTATCCGTTTCCGAACGCACGCGACACCGTACAGGCGCTGATCCATCTGGCCAAGCGCAAGCTGGTGCTGACGACGCCGTATTTCGTACCCGACGATGGCACCGTCAACGCGTTGCGGGTCGCCGCCTTGTCTGGCGTCGATGTGCAACTGATCCTGTCCTGGAGCAACAACCAGCGGCTGACCTCCTGGGCGCAGCGCGCGTACTATGAGGAACTGCTTGCGTGCGGAGTGAAAATCGCACTGTATCGCCCGCATTTTTTGCATGCCAAGCATATGAGCGTGGACGATGAAGCCGCCTTGCTGGGTTCGATCAATCTGGATATCCGTTCGTTTGCGCTGAATGCCGAGATCGGCATGGTTTGCTACGACCGCGGAGTGGTGGCACGGATGCGGGAGGTGGAAGCGGATTATCTGCGCGATGCGGAACAACTGGTATTGGAAAGTTGGCGTCGCCGTCCGGCATGGAAGCGTAGTCTGGAAGGTATCGCGCGATTGGCGGATTCATTGATGTGAAGTGTGCGCTGCACAGAGATGTCCGGTTGCCGGCCGTGAGCGGCGGTCAGCGTTTCCCGGAATCGCCGCTGACGTATGCTTAGCGCGGGAGATACGCATGCGCATGAATCCCGGTGTTGCCGAACGCGCAACGGCATGGGCAGTTGCCGCCAAGCGGGTATAACGACGTAAACTGCCGGGATTGCGTTTGAGGGAGTGGTTCTTGATTTCGAGTTGGGCGCTGTTGTTGGTATCGATTGTCTATGTCGCGCTACTGTTTTTGCTGGCGTGGTGGGGCGATCGCCGTCCGCGTCGCCTCGAGCAGCCGCGGCTGCGCGCCTTGATCTACAGTCTGGCATTGGCGGTGTATTGCTCGGCCTGGACTTTCTATGGCGCGGTCGGCAGTGCGGTACGGCGCGGCATCGATTATCTGCCGGCCTATGCCGGCCCGATACTGCTGATGCTGTTCGGTTGGCGCATCATCGAACGTCTGGCATTGGTCGCACAAGATCAGAACACGGTTTCGATATCGGATTTCATTTCTGCCCGTTATGGCCGCTCGCAGCGTCTGGCGGCATTGGTGACGCTGATTGCGCTGATCGGCGTCACGCCCTACATCGCATTGCAGTACAAAGCCGTGGCGATGAGCGTGCGCGTATTGTCCGGGCAAGGGGCGGGCGGCGGCATTCTCACGGACCCGGCGCTGTATGTAGCGCTGTTGATGGCGCTGTTCGCGATGTTGTTCGGGACCCGGCAGGCCGGCGCCACGGGGCGTCACCACGGCATGATGCTGGCGATCGCCGTAGAGTCGTTGATCAAGCTGGTGGCGATGCTGGCGATCGGTCTGTTTGCCTATATCTGGCTGACCGGACATTCGGTGAATCTGGTCGAATCGTCACGGCAATTGTTCGAAAACCCGATGCCGACATCACTGATCGCGCAAACGGTCCTGGCGGGCATGGCCATCATCTGTCTGCCACGCCAGTTCCAGGTGGCCGTGGTCGAATGTGGCGATGTCGGCGATATTCGCAAGGCACGCTGGCTGTTCAGCGGCTATCTGCTATTGGTTGCGGTGTTGGTGGTTCCGATCGCCCTAGCTTGTACGCACGTATTCGGGAGCAACGATGGCGCTTCCAGTGACGCGCTGATTTTGGCGTTTCCACTCCTGGAAGACCAAACGATATTGGCGTTGATCGCTTATATCGGCGGCCTTTCCGCCGCGACCAGCATGGTCATCGTCGCCAGCATCGCTTTGGCGACGATGGTCAGCAACGATCTGATCATGCCGTTGCTGTTGCGCGGTGGATGGAAAAAGCGGCATGCCGGCGCGGACATGGCCTCGCTGATGCTGTGGATGCGCCGTGCCGTGATTCTGGCGGTGGCGATAGGGGCGTATTGCTATTACCGCGGTATCGGTAGCGGGACGTTGTCTTCGTATGGCATGGTCGCATTGGTTGCAGTGGCGCAGTTCGCTCCGGCCTTGATCGGCGGACTGTACTGGCGCGGCGGCAGCCGGCGCGGCGTCGAGCTGGGGCTGTTAGCCGGCTTCATCATCTGGGCATATACCTTGTTGCTGCCGGTGCTGTCGGCTTCGGGCTGGTTCGATTCACGTTGGGTGTACACCGGGCCATTCGGTATCGAGTGGCTGCGTCCGGGACAATTGTTCGGATTGCACGGTTGGGATCAACTGACGCATGGGACGTTCTGGTCATTGCTGATCAACAGTAGTGTGATGATGCTGGTTTCCGCACGTTGGCGGCTCAGCGTCAACGAGCGCCTGCGGATTGCGCCGTTCTTGGACCCTTACGCCGAGCGCCGGAAGACGACCGCCGATGAGTGGACCGGAAATGTCAGCATCGAGGAATTACAGACCTTGGCCAAGCGGATCATCGGCGAGCGTCATGCCGAACGCGCTTTCACGGAATATGCCGCACTGCTTGGCCGCGAGCTGCATCCGTCGATCGCGGCCAACCGGCACTGGGTGCAATTCACCGAGCGCCTGCTGGCTGCATCGATCGGCGCCGCTTCGGCACGATTGATTTTGACCAGCGTACTGCGCGGTTCGGGTATGGATCTGAGCGAAATCGTAGCGATGCTGGATGAAGCAGGGCAAAAGCTGCGTTTCAACCGGGAGATTCTTTCCACGACGTTGGAGAACATCAGCGCCGGCGTCAGCGTGATCGATTCGGAAATGCGATTGATGGCATGGAACAAACGCTATCAAGAAATGTTTGAGTACCCGCAGGACATGCTCTATGTGGGGTGCCCGGTCGCCGGTCTGATCCGTTACAACGCTGAGCGCGGCGAGTTGGGCGAAGGCGATATCAGCGAGCAGATCCGCAGGCGCGTGAGTTACATGCGCGCCGGATTGCCGCACTTGTTCGAACGCGTGCGCAGCGATGGCACCGTGATCGAGATGCGGGGACAGGCGTTGCCGGGCGGCGGGTATGTGACCAGTTACAACGATGTCACCGAATTCAAGCGTGTCGAGCGCGAACTGTTGGAAGCCAACGAAATGCTTGAACATCGCGTCGCCGAGCGCACGCGCGAAGCCGAGGAGGCACAACAGTCTCGAACCCGCTTCCTGGCCGCAATCAGTCACGATGTGTTGCAGCCGTTGAATGCAGCGCGGTTGTTCACTTCGGCACTGCGTGGCAGCAACAGCATCGATGAGCAGCGGCATCTGGCCGAACGCGTGGATGCATCGTTGCGGGCCGCAGAAGAGCTGTTGGACGGATTGCTGGATGTATCGCGGCTGGACACCGGTACGTTGCAGGCAGAAATCACTTGCTTCGATGCTGGCGAGCTGCTGCGCGAATTGGCTGCGCAGTATGCACCGATTGCGGCGAGTCGGCGCTTGGAATTGCGCGTCCATGCATGGCATTGCAGTGTGCGCAGCGATCGCCGTCTGCTGCGCCGTGTACTGCAGAATTTCCTTGCCAATGCGCTGCGCTATACCCGTCAGGGCGGCATCGTAGTGGGTATGCGCAGACGCGGCGATATGCTGTCGTTACAGGTGTGGGACACCGGGCCGGGTATTCCCGAGCATCATATCCGGCAGATTTATGATGAATTCCAGCGTTATCAGCAGCCGTTCGACTGGGGCGAGCGCGGCATGGGATTGGGTCTGTCGATCTGTCAGCGCATTTCCCGCCTGCTGGGGCACACGCTGGATGCACGCAGCAAGGTTGATCGTGGCAGCATGTTCGCGATCGATGTTCCGATGGCAGGCGAAGACAGCATTGTGCCGACACCGGCGCCAGTGGCGATACCGGCGGATTCGCTGGCGGGGCTGCGGGTTTTGTGCGTGGACAATGATCGGGAAATTCTTGACGGCATGCGCGCTTTGCTGGAGCGTTGGAACGTAGAGGCCGTGCTCGCCAGCACAGTGGATCAGGCGTTAGAGAAAGTGCGAGACGAACGGTTGGATGTGATGTTGGTCGATTACCATCTGCATGATCGCCTGGATGGTTTGGATACGCTTGATGCTTTGCGCGTTACTGCGCCGCGTCCGTTGCCGGGAGCGTTGCTGACCGCGGATGGCCGTGACGAACTCAAGCGCGAGGCTCGCTCTCGCGGCTATCTGCTGTTGACCAAACCGGTCAAACCGGCTTCATTACGCGCATTTCTGGCCGCGCATCACAATCCGCCGGAATGAGCCGGAATCCTGCGAGGCCATTTTGCATAAACGCGCCGCCGGTTTTCCAACGATCAGCACATGTTTACGGCGCCAAGTTTGGTTAGAGTGTTCGATTTCGTATTTCCCCAATTTCGTTTTCCAGTTTCAGGAATCTTTATGCGTATCGTTCTGTTAGCCGCCGCCGTCATGCTGGCATTGAGTGCCTGCACCGGCCAGCAAGATCCTTTATCCACCACTGCTTCGCAAAAGGAAGTCGCCGTGTCATCCGCCAACCCCTTGTTACAGGCCAGCACATTGCCATTCGGCGCACCGGAATTCGACAAGTTCAAGGATACGGACTATCAGCCGGCGATCGAAGAAGGCATGAAGCGGCATCTGGCCGAAATCCGTACGATTGCCGACAGCGACGAAGCGCCGACTTTCGCCAATACCATCGAAGCGCTCGAGCGCAGCGGCGAATTGCTGACTCGCGCCAGTCAGGTGTTCTATATGCTGACATCGGCCAACACCAACGATACTTTGCAGGCGGCCGAGACCGCACTCGCACCGAAGCAGGCCGCGCATCGCGACGAGATCTATCTCGATCCCAAATTGTTCGAACGGGTCGAGGCGGTTTACGAACAGCGCGATGCGCTGAGCCTTGATCCGGAGCAGAAGCGCTTGGTCGAGGAATATTTCAAGCAATTCGTCCGCGCCGGCGCACGACTGTCCGATGCCGACAAAGCCGCATTGCGGCAGTTGAACCAGGATGAGTCGACGCTTTCCACCGAATTCGGCAACAAACTGTTGGCGGCCAATACCGCCGGCGCGGTCATCGTCTCGGATCGGGAACGATTGGCCGGTTTGAGCGAAGCCGATATCGCCGCCGCCGCCGAGGCGGCCAAGTCCCGGGGTAAAAAAGGCAAATGGGCGCTGTCGTTGCAGAACACCACGCAACAGCCGGCATTGACGTCGTTGCAGGATCGCGAGCTGCGCATAAGATTGCTCGAAGCATCGCTGATGCGTGCCGAACGCGGCGATGCCAACGACACGCGCGTCGGCATCCAACGGTTGGCGCGATTGCGGGCGCAGCAGGCCGAATTGCTGGGTTTCCCCAGCTATGCGGCATACCGCCTGGACGACCAGATGGCCAAAACCCCCGAGGCGGCGGAGAAACTGCTGACCGATACCGTACCGGCGGCGACGGCCAAGGCGCGTAGCGAACTGGCCAAGATCCAGGCGGTGATCAACCAAGGTCGTCGATCGTTGCTCGTTCCCCCCCGTGACGCGATGGCCAGGGTGCAGGCGGTGCTCAGCGGAGAGGATGGCGGTTTCATAGCCACCGCCGCGGATTGGAATTTCTACGCCGAACAGGTACGTAAGGCCGAATACGATCTGGATGAATCGCAGACCAGGCCCTATTTCGAGTTGAATAGAGTATTGAACGACGGTGTGTTCTTCGCGGCCAATCAGCTGTATGGCATCACTTTGAAGGAACGCACCGACCTGCCGGTCTATCAAGCGGATGTGCGGGTATTCGATGTCATCGACGACGATGACAAGCAACTGGCGCTGTTCTATTTGGATCCGTTCAAGCGCGATAACAAACAAGGCGGCGCTTGGATGGGCAATTTCATCGAGCAGAACGGTCTGACCGGTGAGATACCGGTGATCTACAATGTCACGAACATCACCCGCCCCGCCGATGGGCAGCCGGCGCTACTGACCTGGGACGAAGTCACTACGCTGTTTCACGAATTCGGTCATGCGCTGCACGGCATGTTCTCCAGGACTCGTTATCCGAGTTTGGCCGGCACCAATGTCTCGCGCGATTTCGTCGAGTTTCCGTCGCAGTTCAACGAACACTGGGCCGCCGACCCGAGCGTGCTGGCCAACTATGCCAAGCATTATCAAACCGGCAAAGCGATGCCGCAGGAATTGCTGGACAAAGTGCTGAAGGCGCGCACGTTCAATCAGGGCTACGCCACGACCGAATATCTGGCGGCAGCGTTGTTGGATATGGCCTGGCATAGGCTGCCGGCCGATGCCCATATGCAAGATGTGAACCTCTTCGAAACCGAGACGCTTGAGCGTTTCCACGTGGATCTGGAGGAGGTGCCGCCGCGCTACCGCACCAGCTATTTCAGCCATATCTGGAAAGGCGGCTACGCAGCGGGTTATTACGCCTATTTCTGGGCCGAGGTGCTGGATCATGACGCATTCCGGTGGTTCGCCGAAAACGGCGGTTTGACCCGCGAGAATGGACAGGTTTTCCGCGATAAGATTCTGTCGATCGGGAACAGCCGCGATCTAGCGGTCGCCTTTCGCGAGTTTCGCGGCAGAGATCCGGATGTGGAGCCGCTATTGGAACATCGCGGCTTGAAATAATGATGTGATGTCATCGCCTTTCGAGCGGCAAGAGAAACGGGGCGGCCTGAACCGCCCCGTTTTTTTCGGCATGATGCAGTATGCGTCGCCGGAAGCACCGCCATGAAGCTGGGAGAACCCGATACCGCCTGTCGGACAGATGCGCTAGGCTCGCGTGCATTCTCGATACGGACATTGGTAGGCGGCAGGGGCCGATATTCGCCACCGCAGCAGGATCGTGCATGGGTATGCGTATTTTCATACACTGTGCAGACGGAATCTCTGCACTTCAAGAATTGAACGAGGGGACATGATGGACATCACGATAGCGCCGCGTTGCTCGGGCCATCGCGAGCGGATCGCTCGCCGCTGGTCGATGACGCTGCTGACCGCCTTGCTGACGTTCGCATTCGGTGGTCCATGGTGCGCATTCGCTCAGCAAGTGCCGGTCACGCCGGGCGTGCAGATCGATCGGGCCGGCAACGGAGTGCCGGTGATCAACATCGTCGCGCCGAACGGACGCGGAGTCTCGCACAACCAGTACCAGCGGTTCGATGTCGGCCGCGAAGGCGTGATCCTGAACAACGCGCGCGGGATTTCCGCCACGCAGTTGGGCGGGCATATCGAAGGCAATCCGAACCTCGCGCCGGGCCAATCGGCGCGGATCATTGTGAACGAGGTGACATCGACCCATCCGAGCGCATTGCGCGGGTTCACCGAGGTTGTTGATTTCCATCTAAAACTGCCCCTGGGTTTTGATTGAAATTTGACCCACCGGTTTAGGTTGGATGAAGGTATCAGATCAGGGTTTGGAAGCACCTCCTTTTTGGTTTTTGGATTTTTTTGTGTCTGCGCTGGCGGAGCTGTTT
>JAITWM010000100.1 GCA_031285265.1 Lysobacteraceae bacterium | reverse complement strand
TAAGATTGTGTAGCTTATTATCGGATATCATGAAATCCGGTTCAATTGAATGAGGTACTGAGTTGTCGGTAAGGAGCCTCTGATCTTCATGTGATGCAGGTTTCATCATTTCGTAACATAAATTGTTATAGCTAAATATCCATCATGTCATGGCATAAAAATATGGAATGGGATCCGGTTGCGCATTCTATCAAGATCGATCATTGCTCCGATTGTAAGACTCAATGCTGTCGTCCAGATGGAGGCAGGATACGGCTTGAGTTACGTCAGCATCAAAAAGAAGTGCGCCGCTTTTTGTACATGTCGAGACGCCATCCAATGCGCGGTATTTATTCTGCCTGCTTTGGATGCAAGGCAAGAAGCAGACAAGGATGTACGATCCATGATCGCGCCGACCGTCCGGTGATATGTAATATTTATCCTTTTCATCTCGTCGATCAGATGTTGTGGGTAGACCCATCATGTCCGGCGACACAGGCGATGTCATGGCATGACATTGTCCATTATGCAGAAATAATAGCGAATTATATCGAAACACTCGAAAGAGAATTTGTCTTGAGGCTTTCGAAGACAACGACTGCTTTTAGACTTGTATGTACGGGAATACAGCTGGATTTCGAAAAAATAACATAACGATCGCTGCCCGTGGCAATAGTATCCATAAATAACGGAATTATGCACTTAACTAAAGTCCCTAGAGGTTGAGCCTCTGCTCGACTTTGAGCGTTGAGTCATATTTACACCTAACTCTCTTTGCATAATATGAACGCAACATAAGAAAATATTAATCCATAAGCCACTCTTAATTCGACAAATATCGATTAGGCTTTATTTCTCTTGGCTAGTGAAGATGAAATATTGGATAACACCTTCTTATCCAGTTTCTTCCCGCTTAAAGCCTTGTAATCATCCGATAGACTCTCATCTATCTCAACTCTCCCATCGTTTCGGATTCTCAAAAGACCACGATCAAAGAGTCGATGCAAATCTGTCCTCAATAATAATGAGTTTTCAGGACCACGTTTTCCTCCTTTGGAAGCAGCGGTGATGTGTGCAAGGTCTAACACATCTCAGGTATTTTCTCCGGTAATAGGATGTCCTTTCGCAGCGGTGTACTGAAAGCAATATTATTGCTTGTATTCGCGATGACGATATACGGGTTTTTATTATCCTGAGGATTGTCGATCATTCCAGTGTGGCGTAATGACGATTTTCAGTGGCCGATGTTCAATATGAAGCGTTCCATCTCTATCCGCGGCATGGCGTACTCGCCCTGGATGCTAGTGTTGAAAAACGGCAGTGGACTCCATAGCTCATAATCGCCGACCAAGTAGAAACGGCGTTTTGCGCGGGTCAATGCGATATTCAAAAAATTAGGTTTTGCCGCGACCCATTGCGCCGACTCGGGATGCTCGCGGTCCGAGCCAAGCAGCATGAAAATGGTGTCTTGAGCTTCTCCTGGGAAGGTATGCGCGGTTCCCGTATGCGTACGCAGCCAAGCGTTGAACTGGTCGTATACCGGAGTCTGAGAGGCATTTTCGATGTCCCGGCTAACTTTTCTCATTGCCTTCTGAAGGGATCGGATAATAGCCTTGAAAGGTGAAAGCATGTAGATATCCGGAAGTTTTCCATTCTTTCGGTAGAGGCGGATGATGATTTCGAGCATGAATCTAGTTTGCGCGTAGACGCTGTGCTCATGGGTCGTCGCGCCACGGATGTCTACCCAGCAACTGGGAATAGGAACCGGAGGGCCTTCTGGCGCCGATCGTTGGGTGCCACCGAATAGCATTCTTCCTTCGTAGGCAATGCTGTTGGATAGACCGAACATGGGTTCGATGCAGCGCCTATGCACGCGCAGCGGACTACCGATCCAGTTCGAACTTTCGCCCGTGTGAGAGAGCACACCATATCGATTGGCTCGGTCGGCAAGCCGCTGGACAGACACGTGACTAGGCGCATAGCTGCCTTCGGTCGTATGCGGGGACTGCTTTCCCAAAGCATCGATCAATGCATTGGGTGTGAAATATGCTGGTTCGATCTGCTGTGTATCGCCGAAGGTTACTGCACGTTTTGCGCGCCACAATGCGCCGACGGCTGCTTGCGGCATGAATCGTTCGGCATCATCGATGAAAAGCCAGCCCAAGGATTCCACTTCGAGTTCTTTGAATAAAGCGGTAAAGGAGGCGAAATTGGTGGTGATCACCGGAATAATCATGAACAGGCTTTGCCAGACTGGCAGGTAATGCGCGGGATCGACGATTTTCCGGCCGCTCAGCATGTTGGCAATTACGTCGATGGTGGTATCGAATCCACCCCCGCTCTGGCCGACTTCGGCCAGCCAGGCTTGCTGGACAGCGAGTGCTTTGGCGAAAAGATCCGACCGCAGTGCCGCGATGGTCTCATCATGCCAAACACCCTGCATTTGGAATTCGTCGTTTTCCAACTGTACAAGGTCTTCGGGCAATCTGGGCATTCCCAATGTTTGCCTCAACGTTTGACATTCTTCGAGCTGATTGCGCCAGAGAGTCTGCCGGTTTTGCAGTTCGTGTTCGCGAATCCGCAATTGGGCGGCAGCGGTCTTTTGGTTTTCCTTGAGCGGTCCGGCCAGGGTCTTACGAAGTGCGTCACCCTGATGGCGGGTCTCGACTTGACGATTGGCGTTGGCTATTTTTTCGGAGAAATACAATTCCGCCGCGCGCGTCTTCAGTAGCCGGAATAACCAAAATGGACGGTTCTGTTCAATCGAATGTTCGGCGCTGCGCAGGCGTTTGAGTTTGTTCTCATTTTCATTCAGTTCGTTTTGCGTTGCTTCAATGGCCGCTTCGGCATCGGCCAATTGTTTGCGTGCCTGTTCGACCGCGTGTTGTTGTTGCTGTAGAAACTGCGGCTCGGTGGTCGTTCTAAACAATTCGATCAGATCGGCGAGGCGCCCGCGTTTGGCAAGTGCTTCTTGAACGGCTTTATCGGTTTGTTGAAATTCTTGAGAGGCTTGTGCGAATGTCTGCGCTTGGTCTTGTTTCAACCAATCCCGGAGTGTGAAAGATCGTTCTCCGCTTTGTGTACCAGCCGTATCGGATGCCAGGTATTCGCATGTTTGGTAACCCAGACGGGGCTGTTCCAACGCATAGCTTATCCATCCCCAGGGCATCTGTTTGCTTTGAGAAGATAAGCCAGCGTCGTTGGTGATCCGCACCGAAGCATTAGGAGTGGCCGGCCTCAGATAATTGACATCCTCCCATCGGCCATCCACTTTTGCGCGCTGGTTCAAACAGTCGGAAACGGCTTCCATCGATGCCGTATCGGGCGAGATCACCACCATTTCGAAGCCAGTCAACGCAGGAATCAGCGGGCTGATGCGATGCTTGCGCGGTTTGCCCTGGAAGACGATGTCGATCTGACCTTCAGTAACGAATGCGTCGGTAGCGTGGGCGAGACCTGCCAGTGCCCTTGCCCGCCGTACCATATTGTCGGCGCATATTTCACGGAGCAGAGCGATTTTTCCGGTGCCTGGCCATCCGGTAACGGAAAACAGTCCTCCATTCTGTAACTCTTTCCCGATAGCATTAATCGAAAACTGCTGAGTGAGGCTCATCGCTTGCGTGGGCGATGTCAACCAGCGGCCAAGGCCGAAGTGTTTGGGATGCAAAAGCCCATGAATGGCTTCGTGGCCTGGACTTTCGAACAGCGGGATACGCTGATTGGTGTTCAGAGGTGTCAGATACTGGCGCAATGCTTTGGGTGTCTTGTCGCCGCGTACGCTGACTGTTGCGCGTTCGATTTCATGAAGGAAGATACTGTTGAGCAAATTGATTTCAAGCTTTCTTTCTTCTTCCGGATTTGCGAATACTTCTGCCAGCGGTGATTGATGTGTGTGGTCTGGAGTAACGGCGGCTGGTGATTTCGAGGAAATGCTTTTGTCGCGAACGATTGCCTCCAAGATGGCGACGGGTTGTGACAGATCGGGTGTGAACTCGGCCCATTGGCAGAGCAGTTGATGCAAGCGGATTACTTCATTGGCAGCGAGAGCCTGGTTGGTGTGATGTCTTCTTTCTGCAAGAAAGCCATTGACCAGTTCTTTGATTTTTTCCCGTTCTTTTTTGAACGCATCCTGTTCGAATGCCTTCAATCCATGCGTCCGTAATTGGCTCAGCGCCCAAGGCAGCGTGGATACGGAGATGGAATCCAGTAACGGTATCCCCTGGCGATTGAGCCGGATCTTGGCGAAGCAGGTGGTGCCTTCCAAGTCTGCGCGTTCGCTTTCTTCATAGGTTCGCGTGGGTACCGATTTTGCCGAAGGCTCCGGCAAATATTGCCGGCAGACTTGAGTGATGGCAGATTTATCGAAAATGACGAGGTAAAGTTCGTAACCCAAGATTTCCCTGTCCGGCGGCCAATCGATGATGCGCCAACTGTCATCGTCACAATAATGAAGGAACTGGTGGAACAGTGTTCTGGTCCGCCAGCTCTCGAGTTCATCGATTCGTTGATCGAGCCCAAAAGGCGCGAAAAATTCAATTTTATGCCAATAATCGAGTATCTCCAGAAGCCGCTTGCGTTCCTGTGACATAACTATGCTGTCTCTTTGAATTCGTCGCTGGGTCAGTGTCGGCGATTGTACAAGGAATGCGTCGTGCCGATTGAACGTACCGAACGGATGGTGCATTAAGACATCGAAGTGCGTCGCCTATTTTTTCGTGGCTGTATTCGGCGTTGAGCCGGAAAGCTGCCGATGGCAGCGGAAATATCGGTATGGTCGAGCGCTTGAGGATATGGGCGCATTTTCTATGCGGCTGCCGGACATTTTTGACCGGCGCTGGACTACCGTTCGTGCGGTATACCCCTACACAAGACAGTGCGGAAACACGATATGGTTTTTCCATTGTTACGGCGGTTCCGTGGCATTTCGGTGCGGCGTGACTTGAAGAGACGCATACGTAAAGACGAAGGGTTGTGAATCGTCGTGATATCCGTTCTCGTCAATGCGTCCGGGCGATACGCCGATATGCCATGCCGGGTGCGGAAAGCGGATCAGCAGTGCTTTGAAATCATTAAATGAAAACCCCGCCGAATGGACTATCCCCTGAAAGTTGGCCCCCCCATCCAACCTTCGGGGGTTTTTCATGACCAAGTACAGTTCATCTCTCAAACGGGAAGTGGTCGAGTTGTATTTACAGAGCCGCTCAGGACATAGGTCCATCGCAACTCAATATGGCCTTGATTATGCCGAGGCTCGGCATTGGATTGCCCTCTATCGGCAGCACGGTGAGGCCAGCCTGGAGCGATCATTCCACCGTCGCTATTACAGCGCCGAGCGCAAGCCCCAGATCCTTCAACACATGTGGCGCGAAGAGCTATCAATTGTGGACCGGTGTTAGGTGTTTCCTGGTATATCGCTTCGGCACCGGACACGGCAAATGGTGACCACTGCACTTGGCCGCATCCTTATTTCGATCCTGGTGCTGTCGTTACGGATTCGGCGCAGTTTTCGCGCATATCTCCTGCGATGTCGGTGCCTGGAATCATGGGTATCCTTGGACCTGCCAGGAGAGATGTCGGTTCCGGTGTCTATACGCTCATCTGGGAAGCGATCGACGGGACGAGGTTACGCGTTTCCTCTCCCGGAAGCTGTGGCGACTTCATATCGATGGGGATTGAAAAGTGATTGTCGATCTATATTGCATATGATTTTTAGGCATCATATTAATCAATTCAATGGCATTTGGAAGGCCGTTGGTAGTACGGTGTTTCACGAGCCATCGAAGCGTCTCGAAACGACGACTGGTAATGCTGCTGGACTTGACAGAGGATATGCATCGTTCGATATGACAACCAATGCATGCCCACCACCTCCGGCTGATCGTATGAGTATGCTGACGGTGTCGTATCATAGGGTGGATATATCCCTACCATTGACGGCAAATGTTATTGCACAATGAATTTTCATGTGGATGTGGCATGGCGGCTTGAGCGAGCTGTGTGTATAGGGGATCGTGTCAAAGTACGGGCTGGAGCGTATAGCGGCGTTCCGGTCCGGTTTTGTCGCCAATCCTGGTCGAAGACGGCTATTTTCAGGAGACGGTGGTGAGTTATCCGTTCGAGATTCAATCGTTGCACAATACATTGCTACGTTTGCCGGGCGTGTATATCGTGAGCAGTGGAATTCAAAGCCTGCAGGGCGTATCCAGTGAATACCTTAGTCTGGCCAAGTTCAGTCATCTTCCGCATGGCGCATTGCAGCGTACCGATGGTGGTCAGGAACAAGAGGTACTGATTCAGACGGAGCTGGGGATCGCACGGACTCAGGAGGGCTGGCAATCGCTGGAGTTCCTGGCGCGATTCGTCCAAGAGCAAGCGCAGGATGGTGTATCGTTGCAGCTCCGGCCTTTTGCGTTGCCGCTGCAGTTGGGCAATGTCGCTCGAGTGGTCGATGCATTACGTTGGCATATCGATTTGTTCGTTCTCAACGCTACGAGAAACCTGAGCGCGTTATTGGCGGAAATCCGCAGGATCGATAAAAGTCTGGCATGCGCCATCGATTTCAACGAGCAGAGGATGTCCATCGGCGTGTCGCCCGACGCTCGGATCGGTGATTTGTCCGGGAGTTCCAGAGTTTCATCGGGATACAGTACCTTGTCGTAATGCCGGAACGTGGCGGTATCGCGGACTACTTGCACGGCTGCCATCGCGATGTTTCGGCGTATCATGCCGATGAGTCAGATGAGTGATAGTGCGTTTGCGCTGGGAGGCAATGCCGAAATGTTGAGAGATCGCCACGATGCGTATCGGTTGTTGGAGAAACTTGGCGCTTCGGAACGACTGTTGCAACATGTCCGTCAAGTTGGCGAAGCAGCTGATCGGTTGATGCGGGCATATCAGCAGTTGGGTATCGTATTCGACGCGACCATGATTGAGCTGGGTGCCGCAATGCATGATGCGGGCAAGATTCTGTATCCGGAAGAGTTGGATGGACCGGGAGCGAGGCATGAGCCGTCTGGGCAGACATTGTTGCTGGCGCATGATGTCCCGTTGGAGATCACCCGATGCTGCGTGTCGCATGGGACATGGAATAGAGTGGAAGTGTCTTTTGAAGAGCGTACGGTTGCGTTGGCGGATATGCTTTGCAGGGGGGCACGGGAGTTGCGGCTCGAACAAAGCATTGTGGCGATGGCGGCGGATCGGTTGTCTACTGACCGGCAGTCGATCCATGAAGAACTGAACAGGACATTCGAGCGGATCGCGACGGCCAACTTGGGATACGCATAGACAGGTTTCTCCTGGGCAGGAGAGACCTACGGTTCGTTCTAAATCTCGTCCTGGTCGGCAGCGCCTGTTCGACGTTCTGTAGGGGTAGCGTGACGAGAGTCAGCGAAGGATCGCCAAGATCGGTGGTCATGCTGAAGCCCAATTGCGTGCATATCCCGAGCATATTGCGGTTCTCATGCAGAACCTGTCCTTTGATGGAACGTAGACCGAGCCAGCGTGCGTATTCGATCATGATCTTCATCAATGTTTGTCCCAGACCGCGGCCTTTGCGATCGGAGCGGACCAGAATGCCGTATTCTCCTTCGTTGTAGTTGGCATCCGTATGCAGTTGCACGGAACTGAGCATCTCTCCGCTTTCGGGATTGATCGCCGCCAATACGATCGAGCGCGCGTAATCGAGTTGTGTCAAACGGGCGATGAACTCATGGCTAAAATATTGAGGCGCTTAGAAAAAACGCCGTCGCCGGTCTTCTTCGCTGACTTGGGCGAAGAACGTGCGATACATGACATCGTCCTCGGGCCGCACCGGACGGATGAAAACCTGGGAACCATCGGCCAGAGTGACCGTGCGGTCTCATTGTGTCGGATAGGGAAGAACGGCGAAACATGGATGTCCGCGGTCTTTATGCAGCTTGCAGCGATGGCGTAACGAGCACGCGTGCATCCAGGGCGATGACACCGTGGTGATCGGCGAGTAGCGGGTTGATGTCCAATTCCCGGATGTCTGGAACGTCGATTGCCAGGAGCAAGATCAGTGTCGAGATCGCTACTTGTTTTCAGGGGAGACATGATGACGGGCAGCGTCGAGGGAAGGAGACCGGGCGCACCGGATGGAATGGCGCATGATGCGGCCTAGGACTGAGGACTGCCGGATGAGTGTTTCAGGGAATATTGCCGGATGTCAGTATGGGTTTTGCGGTGGCCGTGATAGCGAAGGTGCGCCACTTTCTGTTGCTGGTGAGGTACTGGGACCCTGTGTAGTAGGCAGTTGGTTCTCCACGTCTTCCCGGCGTTGATAGGCCTGCCACAGTGCGTCGATGTCGAAATAGACTGAGCGCAGGTTTCGTGTTCGATCGCGGATTTCCAGGACGTCATATGCCTGGCCGTTGTGGGAAACCGTTTTTTGGGTTTGGCGTTCGCCCAGACCGGCGCGAAGCGCCAGCCAGCCGTACTCGTTTTCGATCAGACAAGGTTGCAGTGCTTGGTCGAAACTTTGTCCCAGCCCTTGCCGTTCCATTCTGCCCAATAACGCGAATGCCAATGTCTGATGCAATTGTTGCCGACGATGGTCGCCCAGTGTCTTGGATAGATCGGCCAGCGCTTGGTGCAACGCGATGGAAGGAATCAGGTCGAGCGGACCGACGATTTTTTCCAGATCCGCCGCCAGGCCGACAGCATCGACTGCTTGCTTCGGGGTGGCGATTTTGGCGCGGATTCCCGCCACGGCGGCAGCCAGGATGTCTTCCAGTTCATCAGGCGCGAGGTTGGATTCTTCAAGCGTGAGTTGGCAAGCCAGATCGGCGTGTGCGATGAGCGCAGGCTCGATGTTCAATGGCTCATCGACGATCCAGCTATCGTCCGCCCGGGCAGGAGCCGACGGCACCAGGGCGATGCCGAGCAGCGCTACGGATAAATACCGTCCCAGTGCTGCGAAAAGTGTCCTGGCGGGCATCGAACGAATGCGGCGAGGCTCTCTTTCAGGCCGCCTCATAGGCGCCATAACGGTGAAGCCGTTGATAACGCTGCTCGACCAGTGCATCGGCTGGAATCTGTTGCAATGCATCCAGTTCATTGATCAGGACGGCTTTCAGGCGTTTCGCCATCTGTGTCGGATTGCGGTGTGCGCCGCCAATTGGCTCGCGTACGATCTTGTCCACCAGTCCCAGCCCAAACAGACGTTTAGCGGTCAGGCCCAATTGTTCGGCGGCATCCTTGGACTTGTCGGCGGATTTCCACAGAATCGAGGCGCAGCCTTCCGGCGAGATCACCGAATAGGTACTGTATTCGAGCATCAACGTACGATCGCCGACGCCGATCGCCAACGCACCGCCGGAACCGCCTTCGCCGATTACCGTGCAGATCACCGGGATTTTCAACTCCGCCATTTCCAGCAAATTGCGTGCGATGGCTTCGGATTGGCCGCGCTCCTCGGCGCCGACACCCGGATAGGCTCCGGGCGTATCGATGAAAGTCAGCAGCGGTAACCGGAAGCGTTCGGCCATCTTCATCAAGCGTAGCGCTTTCCGATAGCCTTCTGGACGCGGCATCCCGAAATTACGTTTGACTTTATCCTTGGTGTCACGCCCCTTCTGATGTCCGATGAGCATCACGCTGCGGCCGGCGATACGCGCCAGTCCTCCGACGATGGCCTTGTCGTCGCCGAAGGCGCGATCTCCCGCCAGTTCCTGGAATTCGTCGCAGCATACACGGATGTAATCGAGGGTATATGGACGTGCCGGGTGCCGTGCCAATTGCGAAATCTGCCAAGGGGTGAGATCGCGAAATATCTGTGCCGTGCGTTGCCGTAACTTGTTTTGCAGCGCGCGCACTTCAGCATCGACATTGACGGCAGGACCGGTGCTGGCGCCGCGCAGCTCCTGGATCTTGTCTTCCAGATCGGCGATGGGTTGCTCGAAATTGAGAAAGTTCGAATTCATCGGAAACCGTCAGCAGGGGGAAAGATAGGGAGTGTAGCCCAATGCGGAGGTGCGATCTCGCATCCGATGGTCGGTTCCGCCTGGGGTGCGAGCAGTGGTATTGACGCGGAGAAATGCTGGGCGTCGTCGATTGACCAAAAGAATGCAAGATAACTCCGTTTGTCTGAAAAATCGAAATAAACACTTATAATTCAACGATATATTTTATTTTTCTTTAGTGGTTTCTTGACGATTTGTTCCATGCACAGCGAAGAATCGAGTGCGGAGCCGGCTTGGCCGGTATAATCCGCAGTCCATGTTCATGATCAATCTGTGAAATCGCATGGCCGGTCACTCCAAATGGGCCAATATCCAGCATCGCAAGAATGCGCAAGATGCCAAACGCGGCAAGGTGTTCACCAAGCTGATTCGTGAGATATCGGTGGCTGCCCGCAGCGGTGGCGGCGATCCGGCGGTCAATCCGCGTTTGCGGGCGGCGATCGATAAGGCATTGAGCGCCAATATGACCAAGGATGTCATCGAGCGTGCCGTCAAGAAGGCGACGGGTGAACTGGAAGGCGTCAGTTACGAGGAGTTGCGTTATGAAGGCTATGCGCCTGGCGGTGTGGCGGTCATCGTAGATTGTCTGACTGACAACAAAGTACGGACTGTCGCCGATGTCCGGCATGCCTTCAGCAAATTCGGCGGCAATCTGGGTACCGACGGTTCGGTGGCATTCATGTTCAAGAAGACAGGCGTGCTCAGTTATGCGCCGGCCAGTGATGAGGACAGGATCACGGAGGCTGCCATCGAAGCCGGAGCCGACGATGTCGTGGTCTATTCCGAAGATGGTTCAATCGACGTGCTGACTGCGCCGGAGACTTTCATTCAAGTGAAGCAGGCGATGTCGGCGGCGGGATTGGCGGCCGACCAGGCGGAGCTTACGATGTGTGCCGATAACGATATCGGCGTGCAAGGGGAAACCGCACAACAAGTGGCCAAGTTGCTGGATTGGTTGGAAGATTTGGACGATGTCCAGAATGTCTATTCCAATGCCGATCTTGGTGAGGACGCCTACCGTTAGCGGTATCGGGCCGACCATATTGAACAGCGTCTCGAATCCGATAGATTTAGGCCGACCATGACTCGCATACTGGGCATCGACCCGGGTTCGCAACGTACCGGCATAGGCATCATCGATGTGGATGATGCAGGGCGGTTGATGCATGTCCATCATGTGCCGCTGGTTTTGGTCGGTGCGGCCGATTTCCCGCAAAGATTGCGACGCGTGGTGGAGGGACTGACGGAAGCGATAGACACTTGGCGACCGCAGGAAGTGGCGGTGGAGAAAGTTTTCATGGCGCGCAATGCTGATTCGGCATTGAAGCTGGGGCAGGCACGCGGAGCGGCATTGGCGGCAGTAGTGATGCAGGATCTTCCGGTGTACGAATATGCGGCCAAGGAAATCAAGCTTGCGGTCGTTGGGCGTGGTGGCGCGGAAAAACAGCAGATCCAGCATATGGTCGGTTTATTGCTCAATCTCAAGGGACGGTTGCAGGCCGACGCTGCCGATGCGCTGGCAGTCGCGATCACGCATGCGCATGTGCGCGCTACTGCGCGGAAAATGGGCATGGATACGCGACAGGCATGGAGCCGGAAATGAATCTAGATACCCGATTCAACGACACCATGATGTGGCGCAGTATCGCTGATCGTGCCGGCATGATGGTCAATGGCTTCATATATATCGAAAATCCGCGATCGAGGGGATGGAAATGATCGGACGCCTGCGTGGAGTGCTCGTGCACAAGCAGCCGCCCTGGCTGCTGCTGGATGTGGGGGGCGTCGGCTATGAGTTGGAAGCGCCGATGAGTACTTTCTACGACCTCCCGGAAACCGGGAAAGAAGTCGTCTTGTGCGTTCACTATGCGCAGAAGGAGGACAGCGTTTCGTTATATGGGTTCTTGCGGGAAAGCGAGCGGCGGTTATTTCGCGACTTGCAGCGTGTCAGTGGTATCGGCGCACGGATAGCGCTGGCGGTGTTGTCGGGAGTCAGCGTCGATGAGTTCGCCCGGCTGGTGCAGGCTGGAGACGTGTCGGCGTTGACGCGTATTCCAGGAGTCGGCAAGAAGACAGCGGAACGGATCATGATCGAATTGTGCGACCGTGTCGTAGTTGCGGGGGGCGGCGTGCCCGACGGTCCGATGGCGGGTGATGCCGTCGCTGAAGCGGTCGCAGCGTTGCAGCAGTTGGGCTACAAGCCGGCGGAAGCCGCTCGCATGGCACGTGCCGCCGCCGCTGCAGGCGACGATACGGCTACGGTGATTCGTAAGGCATTACAGGCCGCGCTGCGTTGAGCGCGTTTATTTCTCGAAGGTGATTTTCATTCATGTCTTCATCTGTTCCTCATCATGCCGGACAGGGTTCGGCTGGCGGTACTGGACATACGGGAAAAGGGGCCTTGGTGTTGGGCGCTATCGGCGTCGTCTTCGGCGATATCGGCACCAGCCCGCTCTACACATTGAAAGAACTGTTTTCTCCGCATTACGGCTTGCTCAACGATCACGACACCGTGCTCGGCGTACTGTCGCTGATATTTTGGGTATTGATACTGGTGGTAACAGTAAAATACGTCACGATCATCATGCGCGCCGACAATAATGGAGAAGGCGGTGTCATGGCGTTGACGGCGTTGGCACAGCGAACGTTGAAGAAAAACCGGAAGGGTGCCTATATCGTCGGGATATTGGGCATATTCGGAGCGGCACTGTTTTTTGGCGATGGGGTGATTACTCCAGCCATCACCGTGCTAGGCGCGGTCGAGGGGTTGGAAATCGCCGCTCCCGGGCTCCATCATTTTATCGTGCCCATTTCGTTGACGGTACTGATTGCAATGTTTCTCGCGCAACGTTTCGGCACGGAAAAAGTCGGTCGAGTATTTGGTCCGATCATGTCGTTGTGGTTCATTTCGCTGGCACTGGTGGGATTGTTCAATATCATCAATGCGCCGGAGGTGTTGAAGGCATTCAACCCGCTATGGGCGGTACGGTTTTTTTTCGAACATAGCTGGCACGGCATTTTCATTTTCGGCGCCGTCGTACTTGCAATAACGGGTGGCGAGGCCTTGTATGCGGACATGGGTCATTTCGGCGCGCAACCCATACGCAGAGCGTGGTATTTCTTCGTTCTTCCCTGTCTGGTGACCAATTATCTGGGGCAGGGGGCACTGATCCTGGAACACCCCGAGGCCGTGGTCAATCCTTTTTACGAAGCGGTGCCGCGGTGGGCGCTATATCCGATGATTGTGCTGGCGACGCTGGCGGCGATCATTGCCTCGCAGGCGGTCATCACCGGAGCATTTTCGGTGTCACGGCAAGCGATGCAGTTGGGTTACATCCCGCGGATGACGATCAAGCATACTTCCCGCGATACGATCGGACAGATCTATATCCCTGGCGTCAATTGGATGCTGATGTCTCTGGTCATCATGCTGGTATTGGTATTCCGCAGTTCCAGCGGGCTGGCGGTGGCCTATGGTCTTTCGGTATCGGCGACGATGTTCATCGATACACTACTGTTGGCCCTGGTGGCGACGGCGCTATGGCCACGGTGGCGGACTTGGGTGCTGCCGTTGTGTGTCGTATTTTTGGTAATCGATGTGGTTTTCATCATTGCCAACAGCAGCAAACTGACGCAGGGCGGCGGGGCATGGTTCCCGGTCATGCTGGGTATCACGCTGTTCGTCCTGATGCGGACGTGGCGCAGGGGGCGGAAATTGTTGCGCGAGACGATCCGGGAAGATGGTATCCAGCTCAATAACTTTCTTCCCGGATTGATGCTGGCGCCACCGGTGCGGGTACCGGGGACGGCGGTGTTTTTGACAGCGGATCCGACGCTGACCCCCAATGCTTTCATGCACAATCTCAAGCACAATAAAGTCCTGCATGATCGTAATGTGTTTCTGACGGTCGAGACACTGGAAATTCCTTACGTAGCGTTGGACGAGCGTTTGAAAATTGATGAGATTGGCGATGAGTTTTACCGGGTACAGGTGCGTTTTGGATTCATGGAAACACCGGATCTGCCCCTGGCGCTGATGCGCGCCAGCGATCAGAGCGATCTCGATTTCGACCCGATGGACACTACGTTCTTCACCAGTCGCGAAAATGTCATCCCTGGGGCCAAACGAGGAATGCCGATCTGGCGCGATAAACTGTTCGCGGTCATGCATCGTAATGCGGTGCCAGCCAATCAGTTTTTCCGAATTCCCGGCAACCGCTTGGTGGAGCTGGGTTCGCAGGTGGAGATTTGATCCCGGAGGCGGTTGTGGAAATCGAACTATGATCGTGCAATTTCGAATTCCGTCGGCTCGTGAGAATATACCTGCATGAACGATTCGCGGATTATTGCACCCGGCGCCACGCGTGAAGACGATGCCGTCGATATTTCCATCCGTCCACAGCGGTTGGCGGAATACCTGGGGCAACAACCGGTACGCGAGCAGTTGTCGATTTACATCGAAGCGGCGAAGGGGCGCGGGGAAGCGCTCGATCACGTTCTTATCTTCGGACCGCCTGGTTTGGGCAAGACGACGCTCAGCCATGTCATCGCCAACGAACTCGGTGTCAACCTGCGTACGACCTCCGGGCCGGTCATCGAAAAAGCCGGTGATCTGGCGGCATTGTTGACCAATCTGCAACCGCACGATGTGTTGTTCGTTGACGAGATCCACCGGTTGTCGCCGATGATCGAGGAAGTGTTGTATCCGGCGATGGAGGATTTCCAGATCGACATCATGATCGGCGAGGGGCCGGCGGCGCGCTCGATCAAATTGGATTTGCCACCGTTTACCCTGATCGGGGCCACGACACGGGCAGGACTGCTGACGGCACCGTTGCGCGACCGCTTCGGTATTGTGCAGCGGCTGGAGTTCTACACTCCGGAAGAACTGACGCGGATCGTGCGCCGGTCCGCGCAGATCCTCGGGATCGATAGTGCCGCCGATGGCGCCGGCGAGATCGCGCGCCGCGCGCGCGGAACGCCGCGAATCGCCAATCGGCTGCTGCGACGGGTTCGTGATTATGCGCAGGTCAAGGCTCAAGGACAGATTGATTTGAAGGTGGCGGAAGCCGCGATGGGGATGTTGAAGGTCGATCCGGAAGGATTCGATGAATTGGACCGGCGGTTGTTGCGTACCCTCGTTGAGTACTTCGACGGCGGGCCGGTCGGTGTCGAATCATTGGCGGCCGCATTGTCAGAGGAACGCGGCACACTGGAAGACGTCATCGAGCCTTATCTGATTCAACAGGGGTTTCTGATGCGTACCGCACGTGGTCGCATAGCCACGATGAAGGCCTACCAGCATATGGGATTGTCCCCGAAGAGTCGGGTGGTGGATCGGGAGCCGGGCGTGGACTCGTTGTTTCAGACCGATGATTTCTGAGTTGGAGAGTGGGTCGCGGCGGAATTCGGTAATTTGCCCGTCGCAAGTTATCCTGTGCGCCATTCCGAAGGGGACTGCGCCGGGAGTTTCGATGTTCAGCTTTCCGCTACGTATTTATTGGGAAGATACCGATGCTGGCGGCGTGGTGTACCACGCGCGCTATCTCGGGTTTCTGGAACGTGCGCGTAGCGAATGGATGCGGATGCTTGGCTATGATCAGAACGAATTGAGTTCCGAGCATGGTCTCGTGTTTGCGGTGACGTCGATGCAGCTCGATTTCAGATCTCCGGCGCGGTTGGATGACGCATTGCAGGTAACGGTCGCGCTGACGCAATGCGGCCGTGCCAGCTTGGTGTTCACGCAGACCATTCGTCGTGGCGATGAACTACTGGTGACGGCCAGAGTCAAAGTGGCGGCGCTTGGTTCAAGCGATTTTCGTCCGCGTGCGCTTGGCAAGATGTTTTATGAAAAATTCAAAGTACTGGAATCCCCTGAATCCGAATTTTTGAGGAACACCGGATGATCGAATTGCTCCTGGCCTTGCAGAGCACCATAACCGAGGCTTTGCCTATGGATGTCGGCGTCGTGGCGCGGACCGCTACCGGCGTCACTCACGAAGGTATCAACTACCTGGAATTGATGCTGCGCGCCAGTCTCCCGGTCAAGGTGATCATTGTATTGCTGGTGCTTGGATCGTTGCTGAGTTGGGCCATCATTTTTCGCAAAGTGCGCAATTTCAAACAGGCCGATCATAGTGCGGACGAGTTTGAAAATCGGTTTTGGTCGGGTGCCGATCTGAGCAAGTTGTATGCGGCAACATCCGGGCGCGGTAAGACGGTCGATGGGCTGGAGGCGATTTTCGAAGCGGGGTTCCAGGAATTTTCGCGCTCTCGCGACAAGAAACGTCTGGACCGGCAAGCCCAGTTGGAGAGTGCGCAGCGAGCGATGAGAGTGGCATATATGCGTGAGGTGGGACGCTTGGAGAATCGTTTGGAACTGTTGGCCAATATCGGTTCGACCGCGCCCTATGTCGGATTGGTGGGAACGGTGTTCGGCATCATGGTGACGATGCATGACATGGTGAACCAGGGGCAGCAAGCGGGTATTGCCTCGGTGGCTCCGGGTATTTCCGAGGCATTGATCGCTACCGCGGTAGGGTTGTTCGTTGCCATTCCTGCCGTTTGGGCCTACAACCGTTTCACTGCCCGGGTTGAACGCCTGGCGACCCGTTACGAGAGCTTCGCTGATGAATTCAGCTCGATCCTGCAACGACAGACATCCACGGAAGGTTGAGCACTTTTATTCGGAATGCGAATCAACGCAGGTACATAATTGGAATCCGCCATGGCTGTTGCCTTCATCCGACGCCGCAAACACAAGCTCAAATCCGAAATCAATGTTGTGCCGTATATCGATGTGATGTTGGTACTGCTGATCATCTTCATGGTGACCGCTCCGCTGATGAATCTGAGCGTGGATGTGGATTTGCCCGAATCGACGGCACGTTCTGTGGAGAATAAAAAGGACCCGGTAATCGTGACCGTCGATGCCGAAGGACGTTACACGCTGACATTGCAAGGCGCTAGGCCGGAACGGATCGATGCGGAAACGCTTCAAACCAAGTTGGCGGCGTTCATCAGCCAGAACAGAGAAGTGCCGGTCTTTGTTGCGGCACCGGGCAGCGCCGATTATCAGCGGGTGATGGACACGATGGTGATGTTGCAGCAGGCAGGGGTTCCAAGGGTGGGGTTGATGAGTCAACCGGGTGGCAATGCACGCTGAATGTACCCACCCTTACCGTCCTGAGCCTGAGGGCGGCTTATGGGGTGCTATTGCCTTGGCATTGGTGTTGCATCTGCTGGTGATTCTGGCGTTGTATATCGGTTGGAAGTTCGCGCCGCAACGGCAGTGGGGCGCGCCGTTGGCGGGATCGCCGATGGTCGAAGCGTCCTTGGTGATTTCCCAGAGCGATATCGATGCCGCTAATGAGGCGGTACGTAACTCTCCCAAACCGGACGAGGATCTGCCTCAGGCGATTGCCGAGGAAGACACCCGGACGATGCCGCAGCCGTTGCCGGAATCGCGCCCGCAGGATGCTGTGACACCGCAGCAATCGCGTCCGCAAGATTTCGTCGCTCAGCCCGACACGGTGGATCAAGCGCATGCCACCCGCGATTCGGTATCGCCGGAGACGGCAGCGCGCGAGCAGGAGGAGCGCCGTCGTCAGTCTCAGGTCGATCTGACGGCCGAGCAGCGGCAACAGGAGGCACAGAACAACCAACGCCTGGCGAAACAGCAGCAAGAGGAGCGCGAACGCAGGATTGCCGAGGCTCGCCGGCAACGTGAGGAGGCTGCACGCCAAACGGATTTAGCCGCACAACGGGTACAGCAACTGAGAGATGCGGCGAGGCAAAACGAAACAACGACATCTGTCACAGGTACGCCGGGCGCGGGGGGCGGCGGCCAAGGCGGCGTCAGCGATGACCTGACGAGCAAATACATACAAGAGATTCAGCGTCGCGTGCAGCGGGAATGGACGCGCCCCGGTTCCATTCCGTTGGGACAGCGTTGCACGGTCAAAATCCGGCAGATTGTGGGCGGCGAAGTGATAAACGTCACGGTTTCACCGGACTGTCCCTATGACGAACAAGGCCGTCGCTCGTTGGAAGCCGCGATCATCCGCGCTCAACCGTTGCCATATGCCGGATTCCAGAGTGTGTTCAAGCCCGATTTGAATTTTCACTTCGAAGCGCGGGATCCGTAGCCTGGGCTCGATGGACGATATGAGATCAAAGGAAGTGCGTCGGATCGGTTCAGTCACCAGGTGGGTAATGGAGGAATCGGGAAAGTCCCTAGATGAAATGGATAAGGGCATAACAGGAGGCAGTATCACGCTCACCCTCGGTGCGTGGTGGGGGACGCCGGTCAGATTTTCCTGATCCGCCTCACGTGCGCGATACAACGGTGCGCTCGCCGCACCGCACTGACGAGGAAATATCTCATCCGTGCATCGTGTGTTCAGGAAGACGAGGCATTTTCGCAGGAAAAACGAATATGATCGGTCCAGTCGTGTCCCTGGTTGACTGGTCGTTTTCGCCAAAGGTACAGAATCTCGTCCACGCAGCATCGTTGCTGTGGGAAGAGCGTATCGAATAGGTCTGCCGGAATAGGCTGGCAACGTGGACACGATGATGCATCGGGTAACGGATTGAGCATTAGTTGCGGCAATTACGGAATACGCTGCCATGAGGGGGCTGGAGCCACTGCGACGAAGTGGTTCGGACAAAAAAGGGGGCGACTACAACGTGTTAATGGGTGAGTATAGGCGGAAGATTCGGCGCAGCGCGCCATCGGATTGGATGCGGTCAACTCGGTTTTATCGGGTCGACACTATAACCGCCAAGTTACCGCGGATCCTTGGTGATGGAGTGACGAATATGGCATTCATGCCGGACTATCGATACGATTCTATCGGTCGACAGCCGGTGGAAAGCTGTCATCGTGTGCTTGCCGGTCGCTCGTCTCGGCATGGCTCCGAATTCGTATTAGTCGCGTTCTATTATCCGGCTTCAAAGTGGTGGTCAGGTAGTGCGCGTCGACACGATGAAATGCATTAGGACAAGATGTTCACAGGGGATTCGTTCATGATTGCAAAAATATTCACTGACAAGCTGCTATTTCTTTCCCGATTGAGTATGCACGATCTGCCCATGAAAAAACTGTCGCATTGGATAGTCGCTTTGATCTTTCTGTGCCTGCCATCAGTTGCCTTGGCGCAACAAGGCTTGGATATCGATATCATCGGCGGCAAGGATGCGGCGACATCGATCGCCGTGGTGCCGATGTCCTACCAAGGGGCAGGTGTCGCGCCCGATACCGATATCGCTGCAGTGGTCCGCGCCGATCTGGAGCGTTCCGGCCAGTTCCGCGCGCTGCCGGATGCGCAGATCATCGAACGTCCGGTGCGCGGCAGCGAGATTCAATTCCCTACCTGGCGCACGTTGAAACAGGATTACATCGTGGTTGGGCGGATACTGGATGCCGGTAGCGGCACGTACCGGATCGAATATGAATTGTTCGATGTCGCTCGGGAAGAACGCTTGCTCGGCATGGCATTAACCGGACGTGTCAGCGCCATGCGGGATATGGCGCATCAGATAGCCGATGCTATCTACGAGAAGATCACAGGGGTACGCGGCGCGTTTTGGACGCGTATTGCTTATATCTCTGCCGTCGGCAGAGGTGATGACACGCGTTACGCATTGATGATCGCTGATGCTGATGGCTACAACCCGCAGACCATCGTTCGTTCTGCGGAGCCATTGCTGTCACCATCGTGGAGCCCGGACGGAAGGAAGCTTGCCTATGTCAGTTTCGAGCGGGGCAATTCTTCGATCTACGTTCAGGACATCAGTACCGGCGCTCGTGAACTGGTATCCAGCTTCCGTGGCATCAATGGAGCACCGGCCTTTTCCCCGGATGGCCGTAAATTGGCCTTGACCCTGTCGCGCAGCGGTAATCCGGAAATCTATGTCATGGACCTGGACAGCAGACAATTGACCCAGCTTACGAATCATTTCGGTATCGATACTGAACCGGTCTGGAGCGCGGATGGCAGTACGATCTATTTCACTTCCGACCGTGGCGGACGCCCGCAGATTTATCAGGTTCCGGCGACAGGAGGTAATGCTACGCGAGTGACGTTCCAAGGTAATTACAACGCCACCTCGACGGTTTCCTATGATGGGAAGAAGATCGCAGTAGCGCAGGGCAGCGGAAATACTTATCGGATTGCGATAATGGATCTCAGCCTTGGAACTCCTCGTTGGAATACCGTATCGACCGGATCGCTGGATGAGTCGCCCAGTTTCGCACCCAATGCCAGTATGCTGTTGTATGCAGCACGTGACGGAGGGCGTGGAGTGTTGTATGTGGTTTCTGCCGATGGCCGCGTGCGGCAGCGGCTCGTATCGGCAGAAGGAGATGTCAGAGAGCCTTCGTGGTCCCCCTACCGCAGCAAGAACTAATCCGATCGTATTGCTGAAATTTCGTTTGTAAGTGCTAATATCCCGACACGCGTCAGCCCCTAAATCTTGGCTTCAGAGGCCATAACCAAGGTAATGCCATGAACAACACCTCCCGAATTTTCATTTTATCTCTCATGTCTGTCGTCGTCCTGGCCGGTTGTAGGTCGAAGGTTAAGGAAGCGCCAGAGGTTCCCACTCCTCCGCGGGATCAGTCCGGCCATACCACTCAGGGTCCGACGGCTTCTGGTTTGTTTGGCCCGGAGGATCTGGACAGGGATGCCTGTCTGCGTCAGCGCGTGCTGTATTTCGATTTTGACCGTTACGAGGTCAGACCGGAATTCCAGAGCATAGTGGCCTGTCATGCGAAATACCTGCGTGATCGTCCGTCGGCACGCATCACGCTGCAAGGTCATACCGACGAGCGCGGTAGCCGTGAATACAATCTGGGTTTGGGTGAACGCCGTGCGAATGCCGTGTCTGCAACTTTGCAAGCGAGCGGCGGTTCGGCCAGCCAGCTGACGACGGTTAGTTATGGTGAGGAGCGTCCGGTCTGTACAGAGTCGCGGGAAAGCTGCTGGTCGCAGAATCGCCGTGTAGAAATCGTTTATACGGCACGTTGATCAATGCGGTTGCATCTCGCTCCATTGCTGGTCGCGGCGACCCTTACGGTCGCTGCGCCTGCGTTCGCACAGCGTCAGAGTTTGGCGGACCGTGTCGCACGTTTGGAACAACAGGCTGCCGATAATCAGGCCAATATAGAGTTGCTGAATCAGCTCGAACAACTGCGCAGCGAAGTTCAGTCGCTGCGGGCGACGGTAGAGCAATTGCAATACGAAAATACTCAGATCAAGCAGACGAGCAAGGATAGATATTTGGATCTGGACGGGCGCTTGGGCCGTTTGGAAAGCGGTGGTAGCACCGCTTCTGCCGGTGCGGTTTCCGCACCACCGGCCAATGCTTCGCCCGCGTCTTCTTCTGTGCCCTCGACGGAGGTTTCTCCGCGGATCTATGGGGATGGCAGCGGATTGGCGAGCGCCAATGACGAACGCGGATCCTATGACATTGCTTTTAATGCATTGAAGGCTGGGCAATACGCCGATGCGGCCGAGTTGTTTCAAGGATTCCTCAAGCTGTATCCCAACGGAGTCTACGCGCCGAATGCGCTGTATTGGTTGGGAGAGAGCTATTACGTTACAGAGAATTATAACCTGGCCGAGCAACAGTTCCGTGCATTGGTTGCACAGTATCCGACTCATGATAAGGCGCCTGGAGCATGGTTGAAGATCGGGCTGTCGCAGTTTGGTAAAGGCAGAGTGGGCGATGCGGAACGCACCTTGAATCAAGTGGTGGAAAAATATCCGAATACGGATGTTGCACGGATCGCATCAGATCGGCTGCGATCGATTCGTGGTGCTCAAACACATTGACGACTCGAAATATCGGATTGCCTGATAGCGTTTCTTCGTCTTTAAATTCAGATCTCATGATAAATACGGTGCCGCCACGGGAACGCCTGCGGGTGACCGAGGTTTTCCTGTCCTTGCAAGGAGAATCGGATAGCGTAGGGTGGCCGACGGTGTTCGTGCGTCTGACCGGGTGCCCATTGCGCTGCACGTATTGTGATACCGCATACGCGTTCGATGGTGGGCAATGGTATGGCATTGACGATATTGTCCAGCAGGTAGCCCAATACGGAGTACGCCATGTCTGTGTCACAGGAGGTGAACCATTGGCGCAGAAACGCTGTCTGGTTCTGTTGCAGCGATTATGTGATGCCGGCTACTGCGTTTCGCTGGAGACATCGGGGGCCTTGGATGTTGCCGGCGTCGATCCCCGAGTATCGCGCATAGTTGATGTCAAGACACCGGGCTCTGGCGAACAGGGGCGTAACCATTGGGAGAATCTGTCGCTTCTCAATGCGCATGATCAGGTCAAATTCGTGCTGTGTGGCCGAGAGGACTACGATTGGGCATGTACGATTCTGAGAGAGTATCGCTTGGCCGACCGCTGTATGGTGCTGTTCTCACCAAGTAAATCGGATTTGGATGCGCGTACCCTGGCAGACTGGATCATTGCCGATCGCCTTCCTGTGCGATTTCAGATGCAACTGCATAAATTATTATGGGACGATGAGCCCGGACGATAGAGTGGGTCATCCTCTCGCTTCAGTGGCGAAGTGGGGAAATCTGCTGAATCTTCGATATCGAGAGTATTGATGAAAAAGGCTGTAGTACTTGTTTCTGGCGGAATGGATTCGGCGGTGGTTTTGGCGATAGCACGCGAACAAGGCTTTGCTGCATATGCTCTGAGCGTGTGTTACGGGCAACGTCACACTTCGGAATTGAGTGCTGCGGCACGCGTTGCGGCGATGTTGGGCGTTGAACAGCATAAGACCGTACAGGTGGATCTGCGGACTATCGGAGGATCGGCATTGACCGACGATATCGA
>JAITWM010000215.1 GCA_031285265.1 Lysobacteraceae bacterium | reverse complement strand
CGGCGCTTGCGGGCCGCTTTCCGAAGCAATCGATCCATGTGATCAAGGCGGTTTCAAGCCGGGTGTATGTCGATCGTTATCCTGTCCTTTTCTGTCCAGTTTGCCGAGAGGACTTCGTTTCTGGCCTCCATTTCCGAAGCGGCATCGACACTCCCCGATATCTTGGTCGGTTCTCCGGAAGGGTCGTTGTTTCTTTTATTGATGACGTAATTCCACTGACGGATAGGGGTTCCTTCCGGATGCAGGTATATCCAGAAGTTCACCCGATAATGCGATTTGATTTCTTTCTGTGCGCTTTTCCGGTCAGGAGCCGATACTGTTCCTTGCTGAACTCCAAGCGTCCTTATCTTATAGCGCCATACGATGTTTTCGTCGTCGTTCATTACGGTTGCCTCCATGATGAGCAAATAGCGTCTTGGGCAAAGGATGCTGTAAGAACTCCGGTCCATTCAAGAGTTCGGGACTTCGAGGGCGGAACCCAAGCCGGTAATAAAAGGGAGGGGGGGGGAGAAAGTACAAAATGTGCCGAAGCAAGACGATCTTATCCTTAGATTGCAACGAAAACCCCCGGATCAATTCGATATCCGGGGGGTATTCATCACGTCAGAGGATGTATATTCCACATATACATTGATTCTTTCTATGGAATGGCGTAGCCGCGTTGCTGAGCCACCTGCTTGATCTCTTCTATGATTTGGCCGATGGTGCCCACTGTTGCGCTGAAAAGTTTTCCTTCCAACAGTTGGCGTTCGGTAGTCCGGTCCTCTCTGAAAGGTGGAAAACCGAAAAAGCGGATCAGAGCACCTGCTGCTTCCGAACGAGCGATACTGATTTCTGATGATTCGGTAATGACGAATTTCATTACTTCGAATTGGAATTCCGACGGCTTGGTTTGAGCCAGTGCGACGACTGCTTGTTCGTAGATGTTGCGATCATTGCTTTCTATGTCCTGCATCATTTCGTGCAGAAAGTCTTCGTCTTCAGTGATGTCATACAACGCTTTGGCGGCGTATAGATGAACCAAGCCAGGAGCGGTCGCCTGTCCCAGGATTTCCCGGAGAGCCGCTTCACCATCGGCCGTCTTCAATATAGCCAGACCTTGAAAGGCGCTGGTGTCCAATTCCTTGGCGTCTTTTATCAGCATCGCCTCGGCTTTTTTCAATTCTTCGGCATCCATCCCCTCGAAGTCCGCCGCAGAATATCCGTCCAGTTTCTTCCTTCCGGAAGTTTCATATTGCTGAGAAAAATTCAGCCAGGTCATATCCGCTCCCCAAATTTGCTCGGTTGAAGTATCGTCGTGTCAAGATTTAACGATTAATCGATGATTTTGTCAGACATATTTCACAACAGTGTAAAGAATTTCATCGCATAAATCCGTGAATATTCGGTTATTCCATGCCAGGAAAGTGGAATGCCGGCTTGCCGGGCAAGCTGTTCCGACCAGCCGTGATGGCAGCCGCGGATGCACACTGTTGCGGAATACGTTATTCCGATACGAGTGTGATCCGATTGTCGGCGTATTTCTGGTGTCCGGTCAGCAACGTCGGCGAAAAGAAGAATGGTTGGGGGGTGTTCCTTGGCTCATGTTGTCGGATATGCCATATGACGAGAAATCGCAGATAGGCACCGTTCACATCGTAATGACGACTTGCCGGGAACCATGATGTCCCTGATGAAAGAACTGTGAGTAGATATGAATTTTCTGATCTTTTTGATTATGGGAGGAATCGCCGGCTGGCTGGCCAGTTTGGTCATGCGCAAGGGGGCTGATCAGGGTGTCATTCTGAATGTGATCGTTGGTGTTGCTGGAAGCGTACTGGGAGGATGGATACTACCGTTGGTGGGTCTGGTCCCGAGTGGCCGTTTGGGTGCTTTCGTCACTGCTCTGATCGGCGCTATCGTCCTTCTGGCGATCGTCAACTTGATTCGGCGTGGGCGAATTCGTTGAACATAGCAATGGCGGAAAGGCGTTGACACGGTCTCAAACGTTCGCGGTGTCTTGAGGCGTTGATGGGGGTCCCCAAACAGCCTGTCTCCCGAGATACTGGTAATTGACCTGCGGTGATGGGTGTGAATGCGTAGATGGAATCAGTGCGCTGAAGCGCGGATAACCCCATGGATGAGGGCCGTGCGTTCAACGAGTTGTACTTTTTCATCCAATCATTCGGAAAATCATCATGCGAAGAATCATGAGTTCCGGACTGACCGGTTTTGGGGTGGCGCTGTTGATGGCGCTGACGAACCTCGGATCAGTCCATGCCGCCCGCATTGCGGTATCGCCGCCGCCATCTTGGTCGTTGCTGGAAGTGCAGAACGCCGAAACGCCTGTCGTACTGCGCGATTCGGAAATCCGCGTGGAGGTAAGCGGTAGTTTTGCCCAGACCACGATCGATATGGTCTTCCACAATCCGAACGGACGGCAGTTAGAGGGGTTTCTGAATTTCCCGCTGCGTGAGGGACAAGCCATTTCTGGGTTCTCATTGGATTTCGATGGGACGCTTCGGTCGGCCGTACCTGTGGAGAAGAACAAGGGCCAACAGGTATTCGAAGCGATCGAGCGGCGCCGGGTCGATCCGGCGCTATTGGAGCAAACGGCCGGTAATCATTTTCGGTTGCGGATTTTCCCAATCCCTGCACACGGAACGCGGCGGGTGCAATTGCAATTCGTCGAGCCTCTCAAACGCGAATCGAACCATATGAGCTTGCGTGTTCCGCTTGAATATGCGCGCAATGTCGAAACATTTCGTCTGCACGCTGCAACGCCAGGCGGAAGTGCCAGGCCGACGCTGACCGGTCCGTTGAGGCTGTCGCAATTCCGGCGAGCGGATGGCCGGTGGCAGCTTGAGGGGCAGTATTCGCAATTCCGGGGCGGTAGCGATTTGGTGCTGAAGATCCCGAATATCGCCGGGCCGCGGGTTTATACGCAAACGATTGCAGGCGAGACGTATTTTCTGGCCGAGGTACCGGTCGCATCGGAACGGACGGCCCGGCCGTTGCCACAGCGGGTGGGCTTGCTGTGGGACAGTTCTGCTTCCGGAAGGAAACGCGATATCGGTAGTGAGCTGGCGTTACTGGATGCCTATTTCAAGCAGGCGGGAACCATGGAGGTTCAGTTGCAACGCTTGCGCGACCGTGTCGAAGATGGTGGCCGATTCAGGATCCGTAACGGCGATTGGCAAGCACTGAAACAGGCGCTGCTCGATACCGTCTATGACGGTGCCAGCGCATTGGATGGTTGGCAGCCACGGACGGACATCCAGGAATATCTGCTGTTCAGCGACGGGCTTGTCAACTACGGCGAGCGCAATCCCCTCCGGCTGAGTGACGGGCAGATGCTCTATACGATCAATACAGCGGGTGCGAATGCCGATGGCCAGCGCCTGCGCGCCTGGGCCGAAGCCGGCAATGGCGAGTATCTTGCGTTCGATGCCGATCGGGTTTCGTTGGCTTCCCGGCAGCTATTGACACATGCACCGCGAATACTGTCGGAGGAGATGGCTGGCGGGACGGAACTGATCCATGAGTCAGCGACGCCGAAAGATGGCATGTTCCGCATCGCCGGAAAAATGCGCGAGGCATCCGGCGCGCTGCGAGTTGGCTATCGGGCCAGTAACGGCGTCAGAAAAGAAATCGACCTGCAAGTCGCGGCCGATCAGCCGGCTCAGGAAGGACCGATCGGACGATTGTGGGCGGGATATTGGGTCGATCGTCTCGCAGCCGATCCGGATATCAATCGGGCCCGTATCCGGCGGATAGGCCAGCAGTTCGGCATGGTGACCGCCGAAACATCGTTGATCGTGTTGGAAACCGTAGAAGATTACGTGCTGTACGATATAACGCCACCCGCGGAATTGCGGCAGCAGTACACTGCACTGAAATCGTCGCAGCGACAGCAGCAACAGCAATCGCAACAGGCCAAGCTGGAGCAGGTGGTGCGCGATTTCCAAGAGACGATTGCATGGTGGGAAAAGGCGTGGCCAAAAGGTGAACTGCCGGCGCCGGCTATCAGTTCTCCTGAAAGAAGACAGGTATCCAGATCAAGAGGGTCCATGGCCGCCGCATTGCCGCCGCCGTCTCCGGCGCCAGCGATGGTCGCCGAAGCATCCATGATGGATAGGGTGGTGGCTTCCCGTAGTAGCCAGGATGAAAGGATGCGCTCTGTGGAGCCGGATAGCGCACGTGATGGCGGAAGCGGTATTCAAATTGCATTGCAACCTTGGCAACCGGATTCGCCTTATGCGCGCCGATTGCGCGATGCTGCTCCCGAGCAGATCTACGCTATCTATCTGGATGAGCGCGACGCTTATGCCGACAGTACCGCATTCTATCTGGATGTCGCCGGGATTCTATTCGAAAAGGGACAGAAGGATCTGGCGTTGCGGGTGCTGTCGAATCTGGCCGAAATGGAATTGGAAAACCGGCATATTCTCCGGGTATTGGCCTATCGTTTATTACAGGCCGGAGAGCCGGAGCTGGCGATCCCGTTGCTGGAACAGATCAAGCGTCTTGCCGAGGAGGAACCGCAGAGCTTCCGCGATCTGGGGTTGGCCTATGCGGCAGCCGGCCAGGATCAGGCGGCCATCGACAATCTGTACGAAGTGGTCAAACGGCCTTGGGACCATCGCTTCAGAGGTGTCTCATTGATTGCGTTGGCTGATTTGAATGCCATTGCCGCCACTTCGCGACAGCCGTTGGATACCCGGAATGTCGATCCTCGGCTGTTGAGGAATCTACCGTTGGATATGCGGGTCGTGTTGAGTTGGGACAGCGACAACAGCGATATGGATCTATGGGTGACCGATCCGAATGGAGAAAAGTGCTATTACGGAAACCGTTTTACATACCAAGGCGGCAGATTGTCCGAAGACCTCACCGGCGGTTATGGACCGGAAGAATTTTCGCTGCGGAACGCGAAGCCGGGCAGATACAAAGTGGAAGCCAATTTTTTTGGCGATCGGCAGCAACTGGTGACCGGCGCGACGACCTTGCAGCTGACATTCACGACCGGTTTCGGTACCGCATCGGCACAACAGCAGCAGGTGACCCTGCGTTTGAATGGACGCAGAGAAACTGTGTTTGTCGGTGAGTTTGAAGTGAAATGACATTGGAATGAAATCGTGATGCGTCCGTTGCCAAGGAAGGCGGCGGATGCATGAACGATCGAACGATCACATGTCCCCCCGTGTAAGGTCTTCTTGGATGCTGATGCTTTCTCTCTGTCTGTCTGCGGTTGCACAGGATGCTGCTGCTTTCCCGATGCCGGCATGGGAGAACGACACCCCGGTTATTGGCTGCAGTCGGAGGTCGCCGATTTGGTGGAAGCGGCATTGTGTGGTGCCGTATCGGGCTCACGAGAAAACGATACGGGATACAGTGATGCACCTCTTGGTCGACTTATTGCACAGGGAGTCTGCCTCACCTCAATCGGGCCGATACATGGCGCATCATGATTTCCTCAAGTGCGATGGGCAGAAAATACGTGTTTGCGGTGGTGAAAGCAGTCTTCACGTCCGTGCATGAGA
>JAITWM010000225.1 GCA_031285265.1 Lysobacteraceae bacterium | reverse complement strand
CGTGGAGACGCCGGCCGATCGTTGGGTCATCGAGACGGCGACCGGGTATCGCGGTCTTTATTTCGTGTTACAGGGGCGGCTGTCGCCTTTGGATGGAATCGGGCCGCGCGAATTGGGGCTGGATCTGCTGACCAGGCGATTGCAGGCAGAAGATGTAGAGGAATTGATTATCGCCACCAATTCCACGGTGGAAGGCGAGGCGACGGCGCATTATCTGGCGCAATTGGCGCGGCAGTACGAAGTGAAGCCTAGCCGCCTGGCGCAAGGGTTGCCGTTGGGCGGCGAACTGGAATATGTCGATCGCGGTACGCTTTCTCATGCGTTCGGTATGCGTAGCGAGATGTCGCAATGACTGCGCGGCAAGACTGGAAATCGGATCGGAATCTTTCATTGGACCGGTAGGTGGCTGCTGTTTTTTCGGGTAGCGCCGCTCATGGCGGTGCGGTTGCGGTAGTGGAGCGGGTCCGGGGCGGCGAAGGGTGCGAACGAAGATTTTGAGCGGATGCGGCCGCCCGGGATGACCATGCAAGAGTCGATGAGGGTGTCTTTATCGATATTCCGGCGCTATCCTCTGGCGGTCGAATTTTGAGAGAGCCCATCGGTCATGAGCGATAACGATACAATCTTTGGCAAGATCATCCGCCGCGAAATTCCCGCCACCATCGTTTACGAGGATGACGAAATTCTGGGATTCAATGATGTGTCGCCGCAGGCGCCGGCGCATGTTCTATTCATCCCCAAAAATACCGTCATTCCGACTTTGGATGATGCCGAGCCAGGGGATGCTGCGTTGCTGGGGCGTCTGATGCTGGCGGCGGCCGAATATGCCCGTCGGCAGGGGTTTCATCAGAATGGCTATCGCGTCGTCATGAACTGCCGCGAAGACGCGGGTCAGACCGTATTCCATCTCCACTTGCACCTGTTGGCAGGGGCGCCGCTGGGGCATTTCGGTGCAATCGGGCGATGACGGGCGGCGTTGCTATCGCCGATTCCTGAGCATCGACATTTTGAGCGACCGCGCCGGCAGGGCCGATGAGGGCATCATCATGGGCGAGAGGACAGACTATCGGACGTTGAGCTGAGAGGCGGGAGAAAAATTACCACCACCAGCGCGGTCCCCACCAGGGCCCCCAAAACGGGTCATAGAAGGGGTAGGGGTGAAAATTTCGGACTTCCACCTGGTTCACTTGCGGCCATAGGTAGATGACATCGGCGGTCACGAGCGGGAGGCGATAATCGAATTCCCCGATGCGGACGGTCTCGAATCCATCGATGCGTCCGATGAAGGTGACTTCGCGCCCCTCGGCGAATACCGCCGGATCGTAGAATCCTGCGCGGCAGGCGACGAAGCGGCCATTGGTCGCATCGCCGATGGTGCTATTAGGACGGCCACTGGATGTGAGCGGAAGCGAGATCACCTGGAAACAGGTGTTGTCCTGTTTCGGTTTGGTTTCCACGATGCGCCCTCCCCAGCGGACTGCTGTCCCTGTTTGGGTACCGCCGCTGTTGACCGAATCCGATGGGGAGATCTGCATGAAATCTCCCCGCAATGGTTTGGGAGTAGTGACGCAGGCGCCCAGTAGGAGCGCAACGGCGGCGAGAAGAAGGATGCGGGTGTTCATGCCTGGTCTCTATCAAGAAAATGTCAGGGGCGATGCCTACGCAGATCCTTGATCAGTTCGGCAACGCCTTCGTGGCTGCCAGCGTAGCGCAGTTCCACGAAACGGAGGCTGAGCGAAGATAATGCCATGGCCGATTGTGGATGCTCATGCGCGATCCGAGCAACCCAGACCAGTGCCGGTTCGGACGGGTCCCGGTCCAATCCCAATTTGGTATACCGTTTCCCGACTTTACGCCAAGCGCGCAACAGCGGGTCGCGTTCACGCTCCCGGCGCCTGAGCAGCCAGATCATCCAGACCAGTATCACCGTCATGCAGAGGGCGAATAGTATGCCCAATTGGGTAGCATGTAATTGTGGTATTCCGAAAGGTTTCAGCAGACTCGTTTGACGGTTGGCATCGAAGCCCAACACGAAGTCGTTCCAACCACGGCGCATCCAGTCGCGCAGATCGGATAGGCCGCTCAGACTCCAAATGGTGTATTCGGCACCGCTGCGCAGCCTGTCGTTTACCGTGTCGTAAATGCGTTCCGGAGCAACCGCCGCCGTGGGATCGAAGCGCACCCATCCGCGTTGCGGCAACCACGCTTCGGCCCAGGCATGGGCATCCATCCGGCGCACGATCCAGTAGCCGCCCAGTGGATTGCGTGAGCCTCCTGCGAAACCGGTCACCACGCGCGCCGGGATGCCGGCGGCACGCATCAGAAAGACGAAGGAAGAACTGAAATGCTCGCAATAGCCTTGCTGCTGATCGAACAGGAACTCATCTACTGCGTTGCGGCCCGGTAGCGGAGTATCGAGCGTATAGGCAAAGTCGGTTCGGATCCATTCCATGACATGCTGGATCAGTGCGGTGTCGTTGTCGCCGTATTGATCCCGCAATTGTCTGGCCAATTGCAAGGTTCTCGGGTTGTAGCCGGGAGGTAATTGCAGCGCCGCACGGCGTTGGAAAGATGGTAACTGCAGCTGATATTGGGCCGGTGGAGCTGAACGTAGTTGCCAGCGTGTCAGGTTGTTCAGCGGATGTCTGCTGGTCAATGTGTGGTCGCTGGCGAGGTATGCATCCGCGGGCGCTTCCAACGGCAGATCCAGCGCTACCAGGTAATGCCGATCTGTCGGTTCATATGCGATCGTGTAGTCCCAATGAACGTCTTGCGAGATGACATCTCGGCTACCAGGAGAGTCGGACGGCAGCCATAGCGCGCGCGTCCATTCGCTGCCGTCGAAGGCCCACAAGGTAGGGCCACGCCAATACATTTGCTCGGGTCGAGGTGGCGAGGTAGAAAAGTCAACGCGAAATGCCGGTGTTTCATCTACCATCAGGTCCAGCCAATCGCCCGGCCTCATTGAGCCGGAGAGTCCCATTTGCGCTTGGGACAGTTGCGGTATTCCCCACAACGGTGCGGGAAAGCGGGGGAACAGCCAAAATGCGGCCAACGCCAACGGCAGGCCGATCAACAGCATCCGGCCGATCAGACGAATTCGCCGAACGGGGGACAAAGTATGCGTTTCCGATTCGATGTCGGAGAAGCGTTGCAGTAAAAGAAGCACGCATAACACCGCACCCAGTCCCAGTGCCGTGGTTGCCGGTCCTTGATCCAGGAGAAATGCGGCGAAAGGAGCGAATAACGCGAATCCGAGCAGACTGCGCACATCGCGCAGAGAGAATGTTTCCGAAGGTTTGACGGCCAGCATGGCTGCCAATAGCGCACAGCCGGTATCGCGGCCGGGATTCGCCCCCACGGTCATCAGTACCGAAACCAAGGCCGCCAAGGCGAATATCACGCGTAGCCATCTGGGAGGAGGCGTGCGCCATGACAATAGGCTGACGCCGGTCATTATCGCTACGATGATCAGCCCGAAGCTGTTTGGCAGTTGCAGCAGCAATGGAATCAGCGCCAGTGCGGCAGCGCCTAACGCCCAGAGGCGGTCGTTGGCGGTGAGTAGAATCGATGAAGTATTACCGCGCGGTATCATGGGGCAACAGTGCCAAAGCTTTCAGACAGGCATGGCGATGCACCAAGCCGTGGCCGGGGCCAAGCGGAGGATGGCCGGGCAGCAGCAGCCGGTACCGCTGCCCCATCCGTTCGGCCTCGTCGACCCAGTGCGCCAAGCGGGCGATGCGCCGCTCGTAGGGAAGCGAAGATGTGTTTTCCCAATCGAGCACGACTTCCACCCCCTGGTTTTGTTCGTATTCGCGAATAAGCAACGTATCCTGACGCGCCGAATGTTTCCACGCTATGGCGCGTATCGGATCACCGGCCCGGTACGCGCGCAGTTGGTGCAGGTCCTCTCCCAGCGGATGGATCCGGGATTTACCGATGCTGCCTCCACTTTCGGGCAATGGCGGTCCGGGAGATTCGGATCTGGGATATACCAGCAATTCTTGTGCCGGCCAAATCCAGGATTGTCCGCGCGCCAGCCCCAGCGGCTGCACGGATGAAAGACTGATGCGCTGCAATGACAGCCAACCGCGTTGCGTGGTGGGAATCTCGACGATCGCTTCGCAAGCAGCGCTTTGTTGCAGTGAGCAGAACGTATGTATGTCGCCATAGTCGATGCGCAGTCCACGGCGCGGGCGGCCATCCTGAGAGTTCAAGGCGATCCGCAGCGACAAAGGCGACCCCGCTGGAACGGGTTCTGCGGAGATGGCGTCGATCCGCAATCCGGACAGTTGCAGATGCGTGACGATCAAGCTGGCCAGGCTGGAGGCTCCCAGAATCAGAACCAGCAGGAAGGCGGGATTATTGTTGTAGTTCAGCGCACCGATGAACATCGTCAAAAACAGCACCGCCAGGAAATATCCGAACGGAGTGGGTATCACATAGACACGATGACGATCCAAGGTCACCGGGAACGATTCCGGTTCACGTGGGCGTGTCCACTGCAATACGCGTTGCCGCAATCGTTGCCGGGCTTGATCGAGCATGTTCAGTCCACAGGAACGCTGTGCAGGATCGCTTTCGCCAGTACGGCGCCTGAAGAGGATTCAGCATCGGGAATCAGCCGGTGACCGGCAACCGCGATGAATAGTGCCTGTATATCTTCCGGCAATACGTATTCGCGGCCCAGTAACAGAGCGTAAGCCCGTGCAGCGTGCAGCAAGGCCAATCCGGCGCGAGGCGACAGTCCGACTCTGACGCCGGAGTGTTGCCGGCTGCGATTGAGCAGCGATTGAACATAGTGAATCAGCGCTTGGCTGGCATGCACTTGTTTGACCGTTTGGCGAAGCGTAAGGACGTCCTGTTCGGAAATGACAGAGGAAGCGCGAGCAATCAGTTCGCGCCGGTCATCGCCCATCAATAGGTCTCTCTCGGACTCGTTATTGGGGTAACCCAATGAAAGCCGCAGCAGGAAACGATCTAACTGGGAGTCGGGCAGCGGAAACGTACCCGACAGATCGACCGGATTTTGGGTGGCGATGACGAAAAAAGGTTCAGGTAATGTATGGGTCGTGCCGTCGAGGGAAACCTGTTGCTCGGCCATTGCTTCTAATAGCGCGCTTTGGGTGCGGGGCGGAGCGCGGTTGATCTCATCGGCCAGCAGGATATGGGTGAAAACGGGACCGGGATGGAACTGGAATTGACGCGTTTGCGCGTTGTATATCGAGACGCCGAGAATATCGGTCGGTAGCAGATCCGAAGTGAATTGGATTCTTTGGAAACGCAGCCCCAACGTGGCGGCCATGGCATAGGCTAGCGTAGTTTTTCCTAGACCCGGCAGATCCTCAATCAGGAGATGACCGCCCGCCAAGAGCGTTACGAATGCGAGCCGCACCTCCTGCGGCTTGCCAAGTATCAGTGAATTCACTTGCTCCTGAGCGCTCTTCAGTGAGGTGGACAGGGAATCAGGTAGCATGAGCTGAGTGGCATTTGCCGGACGGTACATTGGATTTTGCACCAAAGTGGTGGACAGGATGTGGAGAGTGTAGCCGGACGTGCTGTTAAGGTGACGAGTACGTAAGGTTCTTTTGTCGCTGCGGATCGACACCGACCATGATGCGGCCGTGATCCGCAGGTTTCATTCTCTGGATGGCGACACAGGTATGCGTGTTTCCGTTTATTCGTTGGAAGTGGCGGCTTGGTCGATGATTTTTGATCTGAGGATCGGCGAGCATCGCTGATTCGGGTTGGTCGTACTTAGTCAACCGGCGCGCATCACTTGGTCTTGGGATGCCGTGTGTCTTCTGATACTGGTCCTGTCTGGTCCGCACCATCGGACTGGAGCGGGTCCGGCCGGCCGTCGATCTTGGAGGATGATATTCGGTACGGTGAGGCTTCTGTTGCCATCTGCGTCGATTCGCGCCGTGACATCCAGGAGCCCGTTTTCTGCTCATCGATCGGCCCATCATGGGGATCTTCTGGAAAACAATACCTGCGCGTATTTCCGACGGGGTACTGCGGGAATGATGATTATGAACGCAACATATCGCTCGATGATGGATGTCCGGGGTTGAATGCTGTTGCTCAAGCACCTGTTCGTCCCGCACGGGTTATCCTTATCCGATGTTGTATCTGGCTTCCCAATCTCCCCGCCGGGCCGAACTGTTGATTCGGTTGGGCGTAACGTTTCGCGTGCTGGCCCTGGATGTGCCTGAAGTGCGCGGGGCGCATGAGTACGCGGACGAATATGTATGCCGGGTGGCTCGGGACAAAGCGTTGGCGGGATGGAATGCTGTCATGGAAGCCGATGCGGTCGTGCTGGGCGCCGATACCGAAGTGATCCTGGATGGACGGGTGCTGGGCAAGCCGGTCGATGATCCTGATGCGGTTGCAATGTTGCGGCGTTTGGCGGGACGTACGCACCGGGTTGTCAGCGCCATATGCGCGGTCGGCCCAGGCAAGGAGATTCGGGAGGCGGTTGCAGTTTCGCAGGTCAGTTTCGCGACGATGTCCGAGCAGGACATCATCGCCTATGTAGCCACGCAGGAGCCGATGGGCAAGGCAGGCGCTTATGCGATTCAAGGACGCGTGGAGCGGTTCGTTACCCATTTGTCGGGCAGCTATTCAGGCGTGATGGGGTTGCCGTTGTATGAAACATCGCAATTATTGCAGACATATGGGGTGCTTTGATGCCGGAGGAAATCCTGGTCAATGTGACACCGCAGGAAACCCGGGTAGCGGTCGTCGAAAGCGGCATTCTGCAGGAATTGCATATTGAGCGAGGCTGGCGCCGCGGGGTGGTCGGGAATATTTACAAGGGACGCGTACAACGCGTCATGCCGGGTATGCAGGCGGCGTTCGTCGAGGTCGGTTTGGAAAGAGCGGCGTTTCTGCATGCCAATGACATCTATCAGTCCGTTCCGCTGGAACAGCGCGATGAGGAAGTGCAACTATCACAGCAGGCGGCGAGCGCATCGATCATGGAATTGTTGCGCGACGGTGAAGACATCGTGGTGCAGGTGGTCAAGAATCCGATCGGCAGCAAGGGCGCCAGGTTGACCACTCAGATCAGCATTCCTTCGCGTTATCTGGTTCTGTTGCCGCAATCCCGGGTCATTGGGATATCGGCACGAATCGAAGACGAAGAAGAACGCAAGCGCCTGAAAACGTTGGTTTCGGAGTTGGCAGAACACCAAGGGGGACATGGTTACATCGTTCGTACCAATGCCGAAGGGCAGTCGGCGGAATCCTTGGCCGAAGACTTGGCCTATCTTGGACGCGCATGGAACAGTATCGAACGGCGCGCGAAAGAGATGCCATCCCCGGCGCGGATCTATGAGGACTTGAGCCTGCCGTTGAAGGCGGTGCGCGATTTGATACGCAAAGATGTGGAAAAGGTGAAAGTAGATTCGTATGAAACCTACAAACATCTGCAAGCATTCGTCAGCAAATATATGCCGACGTTGTCGGAACGTATCGAATTGTACGCCGGTGACCGCCCCATTTTTGACCTTTATGGGGTGGAAGACGAAGTCGGGCGGGCGTTGGACAAACAAGTGCCGTTGAAATCGGGAGGGTATCTGGTGATCGATCAAACCGAGGCGATGACCACCATCGATGTCAATACCGGTTCCTTCATCGGCCAGCGCAATCTTGAGGAAACCGTGTTCCGGACCAATTTGGAGGCTGCGCAAGCAGTCGCGCGGCAACTGCGGTTACGTAACTTGGGCGGCATCATCATCATCGACTTTATCGATATGGATGATCCGGAACATCGCCGCCAGGTATTACGCACGCTGGAAAAAGCGCTGGCGCGTGACCATGCCAAGACAACGGTTTACGATTTTTCACCGCTGGGCTTGGTGGAAATGACGCGCAAGCGCACCGTGGAGAGTTTGGAGCGGCAACTTTCGGAAACCTGTCCGGAATGCGGCGGACGCGGCTCGGTCAAGACTGCCGAAACGGTCACTTATGAAATCTTTCGCGAAATTACTCGGGCGGTGCATCAGTTCGAGGCGGCGGAGTTATTGGTGATCGCTTCGCCGAAGGTGGTGGCACGGATTACGGAAGAAGAATCATCGACCGTGGCCGAGTTGGAGGAATCATTGAAGAAAAGCATCCGCTTCCAAGCCGATGAGCAATATCTGCAAGAGCAGTTTGATGTGGTATTGCTCTGATTGGGGGGCATACGCGGGCTTGTTGCCGCACTGGGGGAATCCATGTTTGTCTCTACGAATGGATACATGATTGTTTGCAGACCGGCCGATGTCGGTGGATACGGCAAGTCCGATCGAGTGAATATCGACATGTTGGTCACCGATGGTACGTTTGGCCGAGGGTGCGGTATGGCGCTTTCGTTCGTACCGTTGGCCGTTGATTTATTTGTCTCGTAATGCCTACGTCACTGCGCCACCGCTTGCGTTTCGCTCGACGTAGCATCATCTATTTATTGGTAATAGCGCTGGCTTGCGTGGCCGCGATGGTGGGTGTGGTCGGGCAGTTGCTGCCATGGGCCGAGCGAAATCCGGACAAGGTTGCTGCCTGGCTCAGTGAGCGTGCTGGCAGGCCGGTGCAGTTCGAGGGAATGCAAACACAGTGGACGCGGCGAGGACCGTTGCTGCGCTTCGATGGTCTGCATATTGGCGATGTACCGGATGGCGTCAGCGTCGGTCGGGCCGAAGTATTGGTGGCGATGTACTCCGGATTTTTGCCGGGCCATACCTTTACGGAACTGCGCTTGCGGGAACTTTCGTTGACCTTGCTCAGGAATCAGGAGGGTATTTGGTCGGTTCAAGGACTGCCTGTGCAACAACGGGTGGAGACCGATCCGCTGGATTACCTGGAAGGCCTGGGGGAGTTGCAGATCATCGATGGACGCTTGGCTGTACAAGCGCCGGATCTTGGTCTCGATGTCGTC
>JAITWM010000222.1 GCA_031285265.1 Lysobacteraceae bacterium | reverse complement strand
TTGAATGCAGACGACGGCCAAGCTCGGATGATTCTGCTCGCGGGAAAACCGTTGCGCGAACCGATCGTGCGTTATGGGCCGTTCGTCATGAATACCAGGCAGGAGCTGATGCAGGCGTTTGTCGATTACCAGGAAGGGCGATTCTGATGCCGGTCGCCGCTGGTATATCCGCCGGTGACGGAAAGGCCGCAGGTATATTCGGTTGAAGCCGGTGGGGAGGCGAAAGCGGGATTTCCACTTTTGGGAATCTCCGCTTTCGTCGGTATCGGGCGGCGGCAAATGCCGGTGGTTTTCTTGAGCCTCCGGTTTGCTATTCCGCCGCCCACACTAACACCGGTGATTTTGACGTTTGATCGCCAAACGTATGTACGACTTCGTCTCCGCCTTGGACGAAAGCGGTTAGAACGCTCCGCCGAACGTGAATTGCAAGCGTTCGATTTCGTCGTGCGACTTCTTTTTCAGAGGAAATGCGTAGCTGATCGAAATCGGGCCGACCGGCGCACGCCACAGCAGTGCGACGCCGGTGGACGCGCGTAGTTCGTTGGCTTTGAAATTATCGTAACCGTTGAAGACGTTGCCGAAATCGACGAATGCCGAAACGCGTGCCGCCGGGCTGTTGATCAGTCTGGTGAAATACATTTCTAGCGAGCCGGTCGTCTTCATCGATCCGCCCAGTACCTGGCCATTCCATTCCCAAGGAGTCGGCGCGGAACGAGGTCCCAACGTATTGTCGCGGAAGCCACGCACCGAGCGCGTACCGCCGGCGTAGAAATTTTCAAAGAACGGCAACCCGCTGGCCCTGATCGTATAGGACGAGCCATCCGCGTTATAGATGGTCCGGGTGATGTCGCCGCCGTAGCTGTCGCCGTAACCGAGTTCGGCGCGGGTATTGAGTACGAAAGCGGAATGGAGCGGCCAGTACTTGGAAATCTCGTAATTGAACTTCCAGTATTCGACGGTCGAACCGGGCAGGGTCGATTCCAGACCGATGCGCTGATACATACCGCGGGTGGGCATGAAAAAGTCGTTGCGCGTGTCACGGGCCCAGCCCAACTCGGTACGCCAGGCATGAAAGGTGCGCCGTCCTACGGCATTGATGTAATCGGTGATCACCTGTGGCGTATAGGTGTAAGTGGTGATTTGGTTGCTGTCGATGCCGAACAACAGCGATACCGTATCCATTTCGGTGATCGGTAATCCTAGGATGGTCTGTGCAGCAGCATTGGTGCTGCTGTATTGCGCGGTGTTGAAGTCGGAGTAATTCAGTTCGCGCCACCACAGGTTGTAGCCCAGCGACATGCCTTCGTCATTGAAGAACGGATTGGTGTAGGAGAACGAGTAACGTTTCATATAGCTGCTGCGTTGCGCTTCGAGCGCAACGCGGTTGCCGCCACCGAGAAAGTTGCTCTGGGAAAGCTGGATCGAGGTGGTCATGCCCGATAGCTGCGAATAACCCAGGCCGAATACGAAGCTGCCGGACGTGGTCTCTTTGACGTTGAATATCACATCCACCTGGTCTTCGGAACCGGGGACCGGCGGTGTTTCGACATTGACCGATTCGAAATAACCCAGACGCTGCAAGCGGATTTTGGAACGGTCGATTGCGGCTTGCGAATACCAACTGTTTTCGAATTGGCGCATTTCGCGGCGTATCACCTCGTCGGAGGTGCGGGTATTGCCGCGAAAGATGATCCGCCGTACGTTGACTCTGGGACCGGGCACCACGTGCATATTGATCGCGACCGTGCAATCGGCGCGGTTGACGTTCGGAATCAAGTCCACTTTGGCGAATGCGTAGCCGATGTTGCTCAATGTGGAAGTGATCGCGTCAGAGCTCAGTTCCAGCAGCGCGCGCGAAAAGATATCGCCGGTCTGCAGAACGACCAATCTCTCGATGTCTTCTTGTGGCAACACCGTATCGCCGGTGACTTTGATCTCGGAAATCTTATATTGCTCGCCTTCGGAGAGGCCCACTGTCAGGAACATGTCGCGTTTGTCCGGGCTGATCGCGACCTGCGCTGAGTCCATGCTGAAATCGATATAACCGCGGTCCAGGTACCAGGCATTCAGTTTTTCAAAATCGCCGGACAGCTTTTCCTTCGAGTACTGGTCGTTGCGGCGGTACCAGGAGGACCAGCCGCTTTCCTGGGATTCCCAATTGCTGAGGATTTCCTTATCGGAGAATTGTTCGTTGCCGATCAGGTTGACGTGACGGATCCGGGCGGCCTTGCCTTCTCTGATGGTGATGACGACATCGACCCGATTGCGGTCCAGGCGATTGACCGTGGGAGTGATTTGTACGTTGTACTTGCCGCGGTTGTTGTATTGCCGAATCAATTCCTGAGTCACTCGGTCCAGACTGAGCCGGTCGAAAGTCTCGCCTTCGGACAGGCCGATGTCTCTCAGTCCTTTGAGCAGGTCGTCGGTCTTGATGTCCTTGTTGCCGGTGATCGTCAATTTATTGATCGCTGGACGCTCCTGGACGGTTACGACCAGGATGCCGTCTTGGCGGTCGAGCCGGACATCTTCGAAGAAGCCTGTGCGGTACAGAGCGCGGATGGTATCGGCGGCACGGTTCTGATCCATGGTATCGCCGCGCTCGACGGGCAAATACGTGAAAACGGTACCCGAGGAAATACGTTGCAAGCCATCGATGCGGATGTCGCTTACTGTGAAGGGCTCGACTTCCGAGGCCGTTTGCGCCAATGCAGAGAAGCTCAGTGTCGAGGCAAGAGCAAGAGCAAGTAAGCGGCGACTGGGGAATCTCGTCATGTCACATCCGATAAAGAAAGTATCAAGGAAGCACTGGTCAAACGGTCAAGGGTTTCCCAAAGCGGCAATATCATCGCGGTATCAGGTTTAATATGTCGTTATAAAACGCCAGACCCATCAAACCGGCCAACAGGGCCAAGCCGATATATTGGCCTGCGATCGTCGCGCGTTCGCTCAATGGACTGCCCTTGACCAACTCGATAAGGTAATACAGTAGGTGCCCGCCGTCCAAGATAGGAATCGGCATCAGATTGATGATTGCCAGACTGAGCGAAACCAGCGCCAGGAAATAAATGAACCAATCGGGTCCGCGTTTGACGGATGCATTGGCGACGCGAGCGATCGTGACGGGACCGGAAATGTTTTTGATCGAGGCCTGACCGGTGATCATCCGGCGTATCATGCCCAGCGTATCGCTGGTCAGCTTGCCGGTTTCGCGGAATGCCGCAGGAATTGCGGCCAAGGGGCCGTATCGTTGGACCGCATCGTAGCCGGGCCGCTGGCCGGTTCCCAATACGATGCCTAGTGCCCAGGCGGCCTCTCCGGAGCGCGGCTGCTCAGAATGCCGCGGCCGGATATCCAGCGCTAGGCGTTTTCCGTCACGCTCGATGTCGATGAGTGCCGCTTCGCCGCTTTCTCCCAGTATCTGTACCAACGGCGCCACCTGGTCGGCGGAGCTTACGCGCTGGCCATCGATCGCCAGAATCAGATCTCCTGGCTGTAACACACCGTCAGCGGCAGAATTCGGTTGAACGCTGTCTATCAGCGGCGGGCTGACCATGAATTGCCAAGTAAAACCGGCTTCTCTGTCGATCTGGGTCTCGGCGAAGCCTTGCGGCAATTGCGACAATGACAATGTGCGAACGAATTGCTGGCCGTACTGATTGCGGGTTTGAATCTGGATGTCTTGACGATCAAGTGCCGCCGGAGCCATCGCCATGATTGCGTCGCCCCAGGTCGCGACGTTGCGGTCGCCGACTTGAAGGATACGTTCGCCGGGTTTGAACCCGTCTTCTGCGGCAATACCGGCGACGTGGCCGATGACGGGCGCATAGTCTTGGCGGCCGATGACGAACATTGCCCATAACAAGCAGACGCATAACAGCAGATTGGCGCCCGGACCGGCAGCGACGATGGCGATGCGCTGCCAGATGTTCTTGCGGTTGAAGGCATAGGGAAGATCTGCCGGATGCACTGGCCCTTCCCGTTCATCGAGCATTTTGACGTAACCGCCGAGCGGGATCGCAGCGATCACGAATTCGGTGCCGGCGCGGTTGCGGCGCGTTAACAGCGGCCGCCCGAAACCCACCGAGAAGCGCAGAACGCGCACGCCGCAACGGCGTGCCACCCAATAGTGGCCGAACTCGTGAAATGTCACCAGCAGACTCAGGCTGACGATCAGCCACCAGATCGAACCAAAAAATTCACTCATGAACCAGGACTCGCAGAAGATTCATCGATATCGCCAAAACGCTTTGACCGCAAAATGAACTCCTCAGTATAAAGGCGCGCGCGCCTGTCCACCGCCAGCAATGCTTCCAAAGACGTCGCGGCAATGGAAGGGATGGCTTCCAATGCGGCTTCGACGAGTGCGGGAATGGCTAGAAAACCTATTTTCCCCTGAAGAAACGCTGAAACGGCGACTTCATTGGCGGCATTGAGAACTGCCGGGGCGCTGCCGCCATCGGTAAGCGTTTGGCGGGCTAAGCGCAGGCAGGGAAATGCCTCGATATCTGGCGCCTCGAAATCCAACCGTGGATG
>JAITWM010000208.1 GCA_031285265.1 Lysobacteraceae bacterium | reverse complement strand
ATACGGCAAGGTCAGCAATGTCACCGACTACGGTGCGTTCGTCGAGATCGAGCCGGGTGTCGAGGGCTTGGTGCACGTCTCGGAGATGGATTGGACCAACAAGAACGTCAACCCGTCCAAGGTAGTTCAGGTCGGTGACGAGGTCGAAGTCATGGTATTGGATGTGGACGAGGAGCGTCGGCGTATCTCGTTGGGCATGAAACAGGTCATGGCTAATCCGTGGGAGACGTTTGCCGCGATCCACAAGAAGAATGACAAAGTTTCCGGTCAGATCAAATCGATCACCGATTTCGGTATCTTCATCGGACTCGATGGCGGCATCGATGGCTTGGTGCATTTGTCGGATATCAGTTGGAACACGACCGGCGAAGACATATTGCGCAACTACAAGAAGGGCGACACGCTCGAAGCAGTGGTGCTGGCGGTCGATCCGGAGCGTGAGCGCATCAGCCTGGGTCTGAAACAGTTGGAGCAGGATCCGTTCGGACAGTACATGGCTATCCACCCGAAAGGTTCGAAAGTCGAGGGTGTAGTCAAAGAAGTGGATGCCAAGGGAGCTACGATCGATCTTGGTGATGGTGTGGAGGGTTATGTCTTGGCCCGTGACATCAGCAATGATCGCGTCGACGACGCGACTCAGCATTTGCAGCCAGGTGACAAAGTCGAAGCCAAATTCGTCGGCATGGATCGCAAGGGGCGCATATTGCAACTTTCGATCAAGGCGAAGGACGAAGCCGAAATGCGCGAAGTACTCGAGGAGTATCAAACTGCTGCTGGCGGTACCACTAAACTGGGAGCGCTGCTGCGTGAACAGTTGAGCGGTAACAAGTCCGAGTGATCCGGTAAGACGTCGGGATGAGGCGACCATTGCTATGGGACGGCTCATCTCGACGCTTTACTCTCAAATATTATCGGTTTGAAATCCATGACTAAGTCGGAACTGATAGAAATTCTCGCTCGTAAGCAGTCTCATCTGAAAGCGGATGATGTCGATCTTGCTGTCAAGTCCTTGTTGGAAATGATGGCTGACGCATTGGCTTCCGGTGAGCGGATAGAAGTGCGGGGATTTGGCAGCTTTTCGCTGCATTACCGTCCGGCCAGGCTTGGACGCAATCCCAAGACCGGAGAGTCGGTGGCATTGACCAGTAAATATGTGCCGCATTTCAAACCGGGCAAAGAACTGCGCGAGCGCGTCAGCAACGTGGCCTGTATTGAAGAAAATACCGTTGAATAACGATCGTCTTGGGGCGTCGCTGATGGTGCACCATAGTGGCCGAGGATACCATCCGGCCGGACCATTCATGGCATTGGTCGATGATGCGGGGTTCCGGTTGTGGTCGACACAGCAATTGACATGGTTTTCTCGCTTGGGTCAGGCAGGTATTTTTGTGCATGGATTGACTGTCCTGAGTCGCCCTGATGGCGATGACATGATTCATGCGTGATGAAAATGGTGGTAGCTGTGGCCAAACGTTACTCAGCAAAACACAATGGATCGCAGAGCTGTAGATATGGCCGATTGAAGATATTTTGCTGGAACAAAGATATTGTTCTGTTTGCGACAGCCGTCGAGATTGAGAGTGGGGATAGGTTGGGTTCGACATATTTCTCGGCTGCTGTTCCGAATTAAGCGGTTGTCGACCCGGTAATGATCGAAACAATGTGATGGGTGACGTTGAACGTGATGGACTTTCTCAATGAATGGTTTTGGTTTGTCTTATGCGTCCCGTTTGCAGCATTGTGCGGTTGGGTGATCGGACGCCGCGGCGGTCAGCGGCATGGCAGTGACCAAGTCAGTCAACTTTCCAGCACCTATTTCCGTGGATTGAACTATCTGCTCAACGAGCAACCGGATAAAGCGATCGAGCTGTTTTTGCATGTCGCCGAGTTGGATAGGGAAACCTTTGAAACCCAAGTGGCATTAGGACATCTTTTCCGGCGGCGCGGCGAGGTGGATCGCGCCATCCGGCTGCACCAAGGGTTGGTACAGCGTCCTGATCTCAACGATCAGCAAAAAGTCCAAGCTCTCCTTGCATTGGGAGAGGATTACATGAAGTCCGGGCTGTTGGATCGGGCTGAGACAGTATTCACCGATTTGGCGCAGATAGACCAGCGTGCACCTCAGTCGTTGAAGCATCTGATCGGTATCTATCAGGCGGAGCGCGATTGGGAAAAGGCGATCGACAATGCCACTCGTTACGAGGAAGTGACCGGCGAGCCGATGGGAAAACTGATTGCCCAATTCGAATGCGAGTTGGCTGAGCGGCATCGTGGCGCCGGTGAGATTGAAAGTGCCCGCCGGGCCATTTCCCGCGCTTATCAGGCCGATGCGACTTGTGTCAGGGCCGGCATTCTCGAGGGTCGGATCGAAATGGATGTAGGCAAACCGGAGGGGGCGATTCGGGCGTTCGAACGTGCGTCGAGGCACGATCCGGATTTTTTGCCGGAGATCATGCCGGGGCTATTGGCCTGTTACGAGCAAGTGGGAGATCTGTCTGGTGCACGTGCGTTTTTGTCGGAGATGACGGAGCACTATCGGGGCATCGCGCCAGTGTTGGCGCTGGTACGGCTGATCGAGGCTCAGGAAGGCAAGACCGTGGCACGGGATTATTTGGCCGGTCAATTAAAGGATCGTCCATCGGTACGTGGTGAGGCGGCTTTGATCGATCTGACGCTGGCGGTCGGTACGGATGCCGGTGAGACTCTGTATGACCTGAAGCACATCACCGATCAGCTCTTGGTACGCAATCCGAGTTATCGATGCACGCGCTGCGGTTTTGGCGCGAGAACGCATCATTGGCAATGCCCAAGCTGCAAGGAATGGGGCGCGGTCAAACCGCTGCTCAATTATGCGGTAGTGTGATGCGGCTGGTCGTATGGGCATTACTGCACCTTCTGGTCGCAGCGGCAGGAACCTGGATAGCGCGGCGGTACGCACTGCGACGGAATCTGTTGGATCAGCCGGGCGAACGTCGCAGCCATAATGTCGCCACGCCGCGTGGCGGTGGAATTGGCATCGTTGCTGCCATACTGCTGGGGTGCGCATGGGCGATGCTTACTGGTCTCGACGCGTCGATCGAGATCGCAGGTTTTTCCGTCGGATTGATTCTGGTCGCGGTTATCGGCTGGATTGACGATCATCGTCCACTTTCTCCCTGGTTGCGCTTGGCCGTGCATGCCATTGCGTCGGCGCTTCTGGCTTGGGTGGCTTATCGCTTTACCGGGGACTGGCGATTCGGTACTGCTGCCTTTGTGACGGCCATCGTGCTGATCAATGTCTGGAATTTCATGGATGGCATCGACGGGCTTGCGGCAAGTCAGGCGATATTGGTCGGAGCGGGGGTGGTTGTGCTCGCATTTCCGCAGATCGATTTCATGGCGGTGGGAATGCTGGCGGCGTGTCTGGGATTTCTCCCGTTCAACTTTCCCAAAGCCAAGATATTCCTGGGAGATGCGGGTAGTGGGGCATTGGGCTACTGTATCGCCGGTATTTTGACGAAGGCAGTCGCAGAAACAGAGGTCATTTGGCCATTATCTGCTTTTTTGATTTCGGCCTTTCTGGTCGATGCTTCGTTCACGCTGGTTTTACGAGTGCTAAAAGGCGAAAAATGGTGGACTCCGCATACGCAGCACGTCTATCAGCGCTGGGTACGGCATGGGCGCAGTCATGTTTTCGTGACGCTTTGGTATGCTGTATTCAGTTTCATGGCGCTGGTTTCTGCGATCATTCTCCAGATTGCCGGGATAACGGGGGCGGCAGCGATAGGAGCAATGGGCGGCTGGTATATTTTGGCTGCGCTGTTGTGGCTGATCTACCGTAATCGATTGCGTGACTTGAACTAGAGCGGCATATACCTGATGAGTCTTCGGCAAAGGTCTCGTATCCCCCAGTGGCCACGCATGGCGGTGGTAGCACACGATCTGTTCATGGTGTGGCTATGCTGGCAGTTGTTACATGTCCTCCGCTATGCCCTGTCGCCGGAACGGTATGAACTCTCCTGGTTCTCGGTTCCGATTCTGATCGTTCTGGCGGCGCAAGGCGCGGTCTTTTG
>JAITWM010000202.1 GCA_031285265.1 Lysobacteraceae bacterium | reverse complement strand
CGCTGGCCGGAGTGGAGTTCCTTCATGGCGACTTCAGGGAAGATGACGTTTTATCGCGCTTGGAGACGATGCTGAATGGTGACGCAGTCGATCTTGTGCTTTCGGACATGGCCCCCAATAAGAGCGGAGTGGAAGCCGTGGACCAGCCTCGGGCGATGTATCTGGCGGAGTTGGCGATGGCGTTTGCCGACAAGCATTTACGACCGCAGGGGGCGTTTTTGATCAAGCTGTTTCAAGGTGTTGGATTCGATGCTTATGTAAAGGAAATGCGTCGCCGATACGACAAGGTGGCGATCCGTAAGCCTGCTGCATCGCGTAAACGTTCTCCAGAAGTCTATGTCCTGGGACAGGGCAAGCGTGTTTCTATCAGGTAAGCTATTTCGATGTACATACAACAATTTCCCAAGGAAAGTCACCGGAGCTCATTAAAATGAACGACCTGACCAAGAATCTATTGTTATGGGTGGTGGTCGCCGTCGTGTTGATGGTGGTGTTCCAGTATCTTTCCCCGCGCCCGGTAACCGATGGCTCCAGCGGGCAGATCACTTATTCGCAATTCTTGAAGGAAGTGGATGCCAATCGGATCAAGTCCGTGGAGTTCACTGATGAGAGTGGTTTGTCGGTCAATGCGATCCGTTTCAAGCGCAGCGATGGCACGAGCGGGATGGTCTACGGCCCTGGTGATTCGAAGCTGGTCGACGTGCTGTACACCAAAGGCGTGGATATGATCCGCCAGAAACCGTCCAGCGGCCCGAGCTTCCTGACGATTCTGGTGAATTTTCTGCCGTTCCTGCTGATCATCGGCGTTTGGATCTTCATCATGCGGCAAATGCAAAGCGGCGGAGGCGGCGCCAAGGGCGCGATGTCGTTTGGCCGCTCACGCGCTAAATTGCAGGGAGAAGACCAGATCAAAGTCACGTTTGCCGATGTGGCCGGTTGTGATGAGGCCAAGGAAGAAGTGGGCGAGTTGGTCGAATTTTTGCGCGATCCTTCCAAATTCCAGAAATTGGGCGGCAAGATCCCGCGCGGAGTATTGATGGTCGGACCGCCAGGAACCGGCAAGACGTTGCTGGCGCGGGCGATTGCCGGTGAAGCCAAGGTGCCGTTCTTCTCGATTTCGGGTTCGGATTTTGTCGAGATGTTTGTCGGTGTCGGTGCCAGCCGGGTGCGCGACATGTTCGATCAAGCCAAGAAGCACGCACCCTGCATCATCTTCATCGACGAAATCGATGCGGTAGGCCGTCATCGTGGCGCCGGTCTGGGCGGCGGTCACGACGAACGCGAGCAGACGTTGAACCAACTGTTGGTGGAGATGGATGGTTTTGAAGGTGGCGAGGGCGTGATCGTCATCGCTGCGACCAACCGTCCGGACGTTCTGGATCCCGCTTTGTTGCGTCCCGGTCGTTTCGACCGGCAAGTCGTGGTCGGTTTGCCCGATGTGAGAGGGCGCGAGCAGATCTTGAAGGTTCATATGCGTAAGCTGCCGTTGGCAGCCGATGTCGTTCCGATGGTGATTGCGCGCGGTACCCCGGGGTTTTCCGGTGCGGATTTGGCCAATCTGTGCAATGAGGCGGCATTGTTTGCCGCGCGTGACAACGGCAAGGAAGTTCGGATGGAACATTTCGACCGTGCGCGCGACAAGATACTGATGGGCACGGAACGGCGTTCGATGGCAATGAGCGAAGAGGAAAAAACACTGACCGCCTATCATGAAGCGGGTCATGCCATCGTGGGGCGTCTGGTGCCGGAGCATGATCCTGTCTATAAAGTCACAATTATTCCGCGCGGTCGCGCATTGGGCGTGACGATGTATTTGCCGGAAGGAGATAAGTACAGCTACAACCGGACGGCGATCGAATCGCAGCTTTGCTCGTTGTATGGCGGTCGCGTGGCCGAAGAGTTGATTTTCGGTGAGGACAAGGTCACGACGGGAGCTTCCAATGATATTGAGCGCGCCACCAAGATGGCGCGCAACATGGTTACCAAATGGGGGCTATCCGATGAGATGGGGCCGGTGACCTATGGGGAAAATGAGGACGAGGTATTCCTTGGCCGTTCCGTAACGCAACATAAAAGTGTGTCGGAAGAGACCGCGCGCAGGATCGATGAAGTCGTACGTTCGATTCTTGATAAGGCTTATGCGCGGAGCAGCCAATTGTTGACCGACAATATCGACAAGCTGCATGTGATGGCCAAGACGTTACTGCAGTACGAAACCATTGATGCACCGCAGATCGATGCCATCATGGAGGGGCGCGATCCGCCGCCGCCGTCGGGATGGGGAAAATCCGATAAAGACGGGGACGATAAGAGCGGTTCGCGGCCATTGCCGACTGTGGGTGGGCCAGCGACGCAGCAATAGGTTGGATGAAGTGATCGTTGAGCTTTTTGCGCGGGGAAGCCTGGTCGATGTGCCGGGCTTTTCTGTGTTCAAGCGATTGCTGATTGAATGGAAATCGTTTGAACGGTATTGCATTTCCTGTACTTGATCAACACGACGGTTGATGGAAAACAGTCGGTTTTCCTTTACCGTCTGTATTGCGTGTAATCTGGAACCCAATAGAAATCAGCCTCTTTTCTTCGGTGACGCCCATGTTCGATACCACGCCGCAACTCGATTGTGCAGGACGTATCCTCAAGCTTGATCGCCCGCGTGTCATGGGTATCGTCAATGTCACTCCGGATTCGTTTTCCGATGGCGGCCAGCATCCCACTACCGATACCGCGGTGGCGCATGCATTGCGGCTGGCCGATGAAGGGGCTGATATTCTTGATGTGGGCGGAGAGTCCACACGCCCCGGTGCGGATGCGGTTTCGCTGGAAGAGGAATTACGTCGCGTGATTCCGGTGATCGAACGGCTGGCGATCGAAACCGCCCTGCCAATCAGTATCGATACATTCAAGCCGGAGGTCATGCGTGCCGCCGTTGCTGCCGGTGCGGGCATCATCAACGATATCCATGCTTTGCGTGGCGATGGATCGCTGGATACGGCGGCGGCACTGGGCGTGCCAGTGGTATTGATGCATATGCAGAACGAACCGGCTTCGATGCAGGATGCGCCGCATTACCACGACGTGGTGGGCGATGTGCATCGGTTCCTGGCGGAACGGATTTTCGCTGCGGAAATGGTTGGGATCGATCGTAAGCGGATCATCGTCGATCCCGGTTTTGGTTTTGGCAAAAGCAGCGATCACAATTTGTCTTTACTGGTGCAATTGGAGCGTTTCGTAGAGTGGGGCGTTCCGGTATTGGCTGGATTGTCGAGGAAGCGCAGTATCGGCGAATGGACGGGGCGGGAGCGGTCGGTCGATCGCTTGGCGGGCTCGGTCGCTGCACATTTGATTGCTGTTCAACGCGGGGCATCGATCGTGCGGGTACATGATGTCGCCGCCACGGTGGATGCGTTGAAAGTATGGAATATGGTGAAAGCGCAATCCCTGCCTCGGGCTGATGGAGGCGCGACGGCCGTTTTCTGGCCGGATGGGGATTGAATTTCTCGATTCGGAGAAGCGCATGGCGGTTCTATGCGGAGCGACAGTATTTGACGATGCCTTGGAAGGCGATCTGACGATGGCGGCCGGTCGGTTTGAAGGTCTGCTGGTCGGTATGGCTGTGGGTGATTCGCTGGGCCTGCCTTGTAGTGGGTGGTCGCGGCAGCGCGTGGGGAGATACGTCAAGAAATTGTCCCGGCATCATCGGCCGGTTGCTGCTTGGGGATTGTGCGGTGATAGTACGGAGTGCGCCTGGATGGCGGCATTGGCATTGTTGGCGCGTGCCGACGATGCATCGTCGTTTGCAGAGACATTGGCTTGGCGATTGCGGGTCTGGTCGTTGATGCTGCCGATCGGATCGGAATTCACCACAGTGAAGGCGGGTATTCGTTCGTTGTTGGGGATGTCTCCCGGGCGCAGTGGGGGCGATTCTGCCGGCGGGGCGCTTGCGCGCGCGTTGGTCATCGGTGCTTTTTTCGCTCGACGGCCCGAGAGGATACGTGAAATGGTGCGTGCATCGACGCAACTGACGCACACCGATGTCGATGTCGAAGAAAGTGCTTGGGTGATCGCTATCGCTGCTGCGTGCACAATGCGTTATCGCGATCGGTTTGCCTGTATCCGGATGTTTTTCGATACGGTGTTGACAAGTGGGGTGAATGAAGAATTGGCCGAAGCTCTGGTGCTGATCCGCGACGAAACGAGAAAAAATACGAAACTGAGCGATATCATCGACCAGCTTGGATCAGCCGGCGGGGTCGGCAGGCATGTCCGTCACATTGTTCCGGCGGTCATAGCCATTTGGTTGTGTCACTTTGGAAACTATCGCGCTGCTGTCGAAAACAGTATCGGACTGGGCGGCATTACCGATGTTTCAGCGGCATTGGCAGGCGGTCTCGCGGGAATCACCTGTGGTCGGATGGAAATCCCGAGCGAATGGATCGCCCGGGTCATTGAGTGGCCGGCTAGTGTGGCATGGATGAGTGCGTTGGCGATGCAGTTGGAAAACCGAAGCAACGATATTGCCGCTCAGTCCCCTCGGTTTTTCTGGCCTGCGTTGCCGCTGCGGAACTTGGTTTTTCTGTGCGTACGTTTGACGTATCGTTGTAGGAGATCGCTACCTCTCTGGTGACGAGACATATCATCGCATTGCATGGAATTACGGTTACTTCATACCGGATCAGTGACGGTGGCGTTGGAAGAGGGCTGCACGCGTCGGCTCAAATGCCGCATAGTATCTGCCAGCCTTAGCGGGTTTTTGCAGAAGTCTTCATGGCTGGCAATATTCCATTTATTTTTATTCTGGAAGCGTGTGACTCACAGTGGCGCATTGTTCGGAATCCTTGCCTGAGTGGGAACGGCCAGTGTCTGGAAAACGGCGCATGACCATTTTGCGGGACTTCACCGAGCGGTTCCGGAATGGGTATGGATACCGGGATGCATCCGGTTTTGTGGCTTTGCGTCGGGGATTACTGTGGCGACATGGCGTATTGTCGTGGTCAGTATGTCCGGATCGCCGCCATCTGGATCGGTCTGCGGTACATTCGTTCGCCGCAGTCCATGCGGACTTATGTGAACGCTGGGCACGATGAACGACGATAAACGACCATTGGCGATTGCGGTGATGGGGCCGACCGCCTCCGGCAAGACGGCTTTTGCCATCGAATTGGCCGAGCGCTGGAACGGAGAAATTCTCAGCGTCGATTCGGCATTGATCTATCGGCGGCTGGATATCGGTACGGCAAAACCGGCACCGATGTTACGGCAGCGAATTCCCCACCATTTGATCGATTTGCGTGAACCGTGGCAGAACTATTCGGCAGCCGAATTTTCTTCCGATGCCCGCGCCTGTCTGAACGATGTCGTCGGACGCGGCAAGATTCCGGTCCTGGCCGGCGGCACGGGCTTGTATTTCCGCGCGTTGCTGCGGGGCTTATCGCCGATGCCGGAAGCCGATGCGGCGATCCGTGCCGAAATAGCCGCGGAAGCGGCGGTACGTGGATGGCCGGCGTTGCACTCCGATCTGCGGCGGATCGATCCGGTCGCTGCGGCGAGAATCCATCCGACCGATCCGCAACGTATCCAGCGCGCGTTGGAGGTTTTTCGCGCGAGCGGTCGTCCTATCAGCGCTTGGCAGCGTGAAGGGCGGCCACAAAGACCGCCGCTGCGAGTGTTGAAGCTGATTCTCGCGCCACGGGAGCGTGCGGTTTTGCATACCCGCATCGAGAAGCGGTTCGACGAAATGCTGGCATCGGGGTTTCTGGACGAGGTACGGAACCTACGAACGCTGCCTGGATTGAATGCGGTTGCACATCCACTGGATCTGCCATCGCTGCGGGCCGTCGGTTATCGGCAAGCATGGCAGCATCTCGATGGCGAGACGGATGCAGCATTGTTCCGTGACCGGGCGATTCATGCCACGCGGCAGCTGGCTAAACGCCAAATGACTTGGCTTCGGGGAGAATTGGATGCGCGTTGGTTCGATCTGGATTATGATGCTCGGCCATTATGGGATGCGATTCGGTCGTTTTTGGACAGAGGCGGTACAGCTTTATGCGGAAGCGGTGCAAGCATACCACCGTGAGCTTGTGTAACATGCACGGAAGGAGGGGTGAAATGATGTCCATCCCTTCGGTCGAACGATATAAAAATTAATAGAACTATAAGCTTGTAGGAGTGATTTATGTCGAAGGGGCAATCGCTGCAGGATCCTTTCTTGAATGTATTGCGTCGTGAACGAGTACCGGTGTCGATTTATTTAGTCAACGGCATTAAGTTGCAAGGCACCATCGAATCATTCGATCAATTTGTTGTGTTGTTGCGGAATACCGTCAGTCAGATGGTCTATAAGCATGCAATCTCCACGGTCGTACCGGCTCGGAATGTCCGAGTGGGGCCGGGTGGCGGTTATGTGCAGCCCCCTCCTGGCAGTGATCCCGGAGTCGATAGCGGCGCCGACGGCATGTAGCTGGAGCAGGAAATTTGTTCGAACGATCCCGAAAGGGTGAACATGCATTGCTGATTCAGCCCCACGTCAGTGAGGCTGTCGCCGTTGAAGATGTTTTGGAGGAATTTGTCGAATTGGCGCGTTCGGCAGGTGCCGAAGTGGTTGCTACGGTCGCCGCCAGGATGGACCGCCCCAATCCTGCGACGCTGATCGGTAGCGGCAAGTTGGAAGAAGTGAAAGCGGCGGCGGATGCGGCGGGTGCCGATCTGATCATGGTCAACCATGCGTTGTCGCCGGTCCAGGAGCGGAACCTGGAAAGAGCGCTGGAGCGTCGTGTCATCGACCGCACTGGACTGATTCTGGATATTTTCGCGCAGCGTGCCCGCAGTCATGAAGGCAAGCTGCAGGTCGAGTTGGCGCAATTGCGGCATATGGCCACGCGCTTGGTTCGGGGCTGGACTCATCTTGAACGTCAGCGCGGCGGTTCCATCGGTTTGCGCGGGCCGGGCGAAACGCAGTTGGAGACCGACCGGCGTCTGTTGCAGAGGCGTGTCGAACAGCTACAGCGGCGACTGGAAAAAGTCGAGACGCAACGAACGCAGATGCGGCGAGCGCGGATCCGCAGCGAGTTGCCCAAGGCCGCGCTGGTCGGATATACCAATGCCGGTAAATCGACGTTGTTCAATGCATTGACCAACGCTGGCGCCTATGCGGCCGATCAATTGTTCGCAACGCTCGATCCCACCGTTCGGCGGCTCAGATTGCCTGGAGGTACGATTGCCTTGGCCGATACGGTCGGTTTCGTCCGCGACCTTCCACATGAACTGATCGCGGCATTCCGTTCGACATTGTCGGAAGCACGCGATGCGGATTTACTGCTGCATGTGGTTGATGCTGCCGACCCACAACGGGAAGAGCGAATTGCCCAAGTCGATGCGGTGTTGCAGGAAATCGGTGCAGGCGATTTGCCGCAACTGGTGGTGATGAACAAGATTGACCGCGTTGATGGCGCGCGACCGCGTCATGATCGGATCGATGATATTTCGAATACTCATCGCCGCGAACGGGTATGGCTTTCGGCGCAGAGCGGTCATGGTCTGGATCTGCTGCGAACTGCGCTGGCCAATCGGTTGAATTTACAGCGTATTCAGGGGGATCTGTATTTGCCGCTGGATGCCGGGAGATTGCGTGCGCGTCTGCATGATCTGCATGCCGTCACCTCCGAGCGGTCGGAGGAGGATGGCTGGTATTTGCGGGTCGATCTGCCATTGAATGAGATCGAACGGCTTGCGATGCAATCCGATGGCGCACCGTTGCGAGTCTTGTTGCCTGCGCCCGATAACCTGCGGGAATAATGATGCGTGCAAGGATTTTCCTGAAAGAACGCATCGGATTTCTTGTCCAGGGCTTGAGATATGGCGAGAGAAGTGGCCGAACGTTCCACCGGATGCTGCGGTACTACGGGACGAAAGGCGTCATCGGCCGGCCGTGCGCGTGAGATTACAACGAGATGTTCAGGACTTTTACGTGTGTTTTCTAGTAGAATCAACGGCCTTTTTTGTGGCCGATTTTCGCTGCGGCGCGAGTAGGCGGCGGAAGTCGGATATAGTCGATGGGCGAGATATGCGGTCGATGCTGGAATGAGCGATTTCACGGCTTTTTCAGCGTATTTCGGCAAGATATTCCCGTTGTCACGGCATTGGAGCGGCGTGCAATGGTTTGGGACGCATCGGCGTCGATGGGTTGGGCAGATGAATTCATTTCACTGCTCCATCTCCCAGGGATCGGGAAACGGTAATTTCTAGAAATTTTCAAGACATTCGGAGTGTACATGGCCTGGAATACCCCCGGCAGCAGTGGTGACGGTTCCAGTGGCGGCAGTGGTTCCCCGCAGGGACCGAGCCGTCCCAGGGGCGGGAGCGGGATCAACCTGCCGCCAGTATTGCGCGATTTCTTCGGAGGAAGCGGCCTGTGGCGTTGGATAGTAGCGGCGGTCGCAGCGGCGGTGTTGTTCAGCAGTTTTCAACTGGTTGGCGAACAACAGCGAGGCGTGGTGCTGCGTTTCGGCAAGTTCACACGCGTCATGCAGCCTGGCCCGAATTTCAAATGGCCTTGGCCGATCGAATCGGTCATCAAGGTCAATGCCACTCAAATCAAGACCTTCAGCAATACGGTGCCGGTGCTGACACGCGACGAAAATATCGTCAATGTCACGATGAACGTGCAGTACCGGGTCGGAGATCCGTATCTGTATCTGTTCGGCTCGCGCGCGGCCGATCACGTGTTGGAACAGACTGCGCAGAGCGTGGTACGCGAGCAGGTCGGCCGTTCCGATCTGGATACCGTGCTGGGCGCGCGCGGACCGTTGTCGGCCAGCGCAATGGATCAATTGCAGGCCTCGCTCAATATCTATCGTACCGGGTTGGTAGTGACCGAATTGAACTTGCAGGATGCACGTCCGCCGGAAGAAGTGAAGCCCGCATTCGACGAGGTCAACAGCGCGCAGCAGATCAAAGACCAGCTGATCAATGAGGCGCGCGCTTATGCTGCGAAGATCGTGCCCGAGGCGCGTGGTGAGGCGGCGCGCCGGCGCACCGAGGCGGAAGGCTACAAGAATGCCAAGATCGCCATAGCCGAGGGTGATGTGGCGCGTTTCAGTATGTTGCGGAACGAATACCGCAATGCGCCGGAAGTGACCCGGAAACGGTTGTGGTTGGAAACGTTGCAGGAAGTACTGGCGAAGAACCGCAAAGTGGTGGGTGCCGATGGGCGTCAGTTGATCTATGTGCCGATGTCGGCGGCTTCGCA
>JAITWM010000201.1 GCA_031285265.1 Lysobacteraceae bacterium | reverse complement strand
GTCGATCGTCTCGATGTAAGCTCGCCAAGGGATGGCGGTTACCTGTGGTCTGGCGACAAAACTGGAGCGGCCAGGATTGCCGAAAGCCGGGGCGGCGTCACGCTGGAAACCACTAAGGGCGGCCGGGTGGTGGATGATTGGGGCTACTTGAACGATAAGTTGCCATGGCCGCGTGATGTGCCTGACCCCCCGGGTGAGCAGTTCTGGGGAAGTTTATCGAAGAAATATGCTGGCCAATTGAGCGGCGATGTGACGGCTTTGCAGACTCCGGACAAAGCAGGGGGAGGATACATATTTAAGAAATATGAATATCCCGAAGTTTGGAGAAGGCAGGATCGAGGAATAATTACTTCGTTTACAGAAGAGGTAATTAAAAATTGAGATGTTAAGATATGTCATTCGATAAATTTATAAAGCAATATAACGCAACAGGTCGGGAAAAGCTGGATGGTTATTCGTCTTTCTGCTTTGATGAGATGACTGAAGAAGAAAAAATAAATGCTGAATCTTTATTATTGATAGCTGCAGAAAGAATGGATACAACTGCATTTCAGGGGCTCTCGTTAATAAAAAGTGAAACGGGGAGGGCGCTGCTTGAGCGTATGATTATTCAGGTAAAGCCTCCAAGCCTAACACACCTTCACGCTGCTGAATTTCTGTATGAGATGACAGGGGAAAACTGGTTGCAGGAAGAAATTACAAAAAATATGGATAAAAGCAATAAATTTATCTATGAATTATCTATTGTTATATTGTCTGAAACGCACCCCACCCTGTTTTTGTTTAATACCATGCGCGATATTATTATGAATGTTTCGGATGAGGGTGTCGCGCGATCAGTGGCATCTCGTGCACTATTTCGATGTTTTGGATTTCCGGATTTTGAGAAAGACCAAGCACCAGAAAGAATATCGTTACATAGGAGATTATTTAATGCACGTTCAATTGAGGTGGATCATATTATTGAAGAAATAAAGGAGATTGGTGTTAGTAAAGGATATGTCAATAAAATAAACTAAATAATCCATCATAATTGAAGCGTTATGTGTATGATGCGGGGCGTGGATAAGCCGCCAGATAAATAGTTTTGGGGTGGGTTGTCCAAAAAGCATACTGGCCAACTAAGTAGTGATGTGACGGCTTTGCAGACTCCGGACAAAGCAGGGAGCGGTTATGTATTTAGAGAGTATGAATTGCCGATGATAAAAGCAGGGGAAAGGAGTGGAAGGATTACTTCCTTCACGGAGGAGGTTATTGGTTCAGGAGGGAAAGCCCCGTGATTTTTGAATCATTCATGAAGCAATACCATTCCGTAGGACGCGATAAATTGGACGGCTATTCAATTGCTGATTTTGCAGGAATGACGGAGGATGAGTTGCAACAGGCGGAGTCGATGCTGATCGCTTCTGCCGAAGAACTGGATACTACGGCATTCCGTGGTTTGGCATTATTGAAAACCAATAATGGAAAAGTGACCCTTGAACGAATTATCTCCCAATTGGAACCGCCGAGCCTAGCGCATTTGCGTGCAGTGGAGTCGTTGTATGAAATCACCCAAGATGATCGGCTTCAATGGGAGATTTCCAGAAACCTAGATAAAAAGGAGCCATTTCTGTATGAAAGGGCCATTATCGCTATGGCAAGAATGCGGCCAACGTCTTTTTTGTTTGAGATGATGAAAGCAGCTTTCTTGGACACGATGGATTTGAGAGAACAGGAGAGTGTTGTCCGTTCGGAAGCCTGTGAGGCAATAATGGGCTGTTTCGGATTTCCTCCTTTTGTCGAGGACCGGACGCCGGAGCGGTTGGCGTTGGAACGGAAGCTGTACAGTTCTGAGCTGGATCAGTTTGATCAAGTGCTTGACGATGTCAGAACCTTGGGAAGAAAACGAGGATATTCCTTCTCGTTGACTGATTGATGCATGGCTTGCTGGTAAGGCGATAGGTGGAGATATTCCGGGCATTGTCGATCGTCTCGATATAAGCTCGCCAAGGGATGGCGGTTACCTGTGATCCGGCGACAAAACTGGAGCGGCCAGGATTGCCGATCTTGATGAAATGAGGATTTTGGGAAGTGATTTGGGATATGTCCCATATCCGACTGGCTCAACACCAACAGCCGGATCATAGTTGAGTATCACCATGGAGCATGCCTTGGCTGAAATCCATCAACGGAGCCGCTACCCATGGGATATGGGGTTTTTCCCGGCTTCGCCCGCGTTAAGCGAAGGGATGCCGCTCAAAACCCCGTGGTTAGGGCAATATTGGTCCTATCGGACAGCACATGGGCTGGCTGGGCGGGACGAGTTGTATGGTGTATTGCATCGCCTGAACGCACCGTCCGGGACGGTTGTGGATGGATGTCGAGGAGCATTGCTGGGTCTGGCGATTGGTGATGCACTGGGAACCACTTTGGAATTCCGGGCAAGAGATTCTTTAACGGTAAACGACATCGTTGGCGGCGGCCCTTTCAATTTGAAACCCGGTTTCTGGACCGACGATACCAGTATGGCGTGTTGTCTGGCTTATAGCCTCATCAAATCCAAAGGGTTTTCTGCAGCAAATCAAATGGAATGTTATGCCTATTGGTACCAATATGGTGCCTATAGCCCTACTGGCCGATGTTTCGATATCGGCGTTACCGTAAAAGCAGCTTTAGATAAGTATCTGCAAACCGGAGAAGCTTACGCTGGCAGTGCCGACCCCGAGACTGCAGGGAATGGCTCATTGATGCGGCTTGCCCCCGTGGTGCTGTTTTATCATCCGGATTTTGAAAAAACGGTCCGATATGCGGGTGAATCTTCACGAACCACGCATCAAGCAACGGAAGCAGTGGATGCATGCCGTTATTTCGCGGCATTGCTGTATGGTGCGTTGAATGGAGTGGAAAAGAATCTTCTGTTGGGAGGGCTTTACAGTCCCGTTGAAGGCTACTGGGAGCGTCATCGCTTGCATCCTTCCATCGTCAAGATTGTAGAAGGTTCCTACAAGGGAAAATCGCGCGATGAAATCAATTCATCCGGTTATGTCGTACATACCTTGGAAGCGGCATTATGGGCTTTTTATCGGAGTGAAGATTTTCGCTCCGGTGCGCTAGCTGCGGTCAATCTTGCCGGGGATGCCGATACCGTCGGCGCGGTTTATGGCCAATTGGCAGGCGCTTATTACGGAGAAACCGGTATCCCGATCGATTGGATAACGAAGACGTATGCGGCGCATGGTTTCTACCATTTTGTCGAAGATTTTCAGAGTATGCGCTGTACGGATTGAAACAGAAGCAGAGTTGCCCTGTGGCATGTGAATGCTTTACTTGCTCTGCGGTGTCAGTGACACGCAAGAGATTATCGGTGGTACCCCATGACTATGGCTTTTGATAGGTTTATCCGTCAGGCGAATGCGCAAGGGCGTGCCTATGGAGAAGGTTACGATCCTCTTTGTTTTCAAGGACTATCGCTGGAAGAAACAGAAAAAGCCATGGAGATGTTGGCCGTGGCGGCCCGTAATGGAGATATGGTCGCCATCGATGGGCTGGGGATTTCTGGCCTTTTGCAAGCCAAGGGTGTTCTTGAAGATTTGTTGGAACGATTCGAACCGCCAAGCGATATCAATGCGAGCGTTGGTTTTTCGCTCTGGAAAATCGAGCCGGATGAGCGATGGCAGAAAGAGATCGCGAAGAATCTATCAGGCGATAAGAACGCAAAAAAATAGCGGCGACATTACTGTGCAATACGGTGGAAACGACAAAGACGCGTTATTCATTGGACGTGTTTTTAAAGATACTGAAAGAATCGGACGATTCTTATATGAGAGCGCAAGCAGCGGAGGGTGTTATCGAATGTTGTGGATTTCCTCCTCTCATCAATCATGCGACTGCGGATAGAATTGCGTTATTAAGAAAATGGACCACCTGCAACGTGGAGGATCTTTCTACGCTGCTCCGCGAGACGATTCTTGCCGCTGGAAGCGAGGGATATCCGGTTCCCGCATGGACATCGGATATCTGAACTGTCCCGCATGTCGAATTACTCGGTATCGTTGTTGCGAGCGGTTGTGCGGCACTGACTGTTGTATGACTGAACGACGAGATTGCTCATGGTATGCGATGTGCTGCGGACGACGGTCGCGTGGTGATAGTGATGACGATTTTCATGGGTGCATCGACGGTATCATCGGAGACGCTTGAGGTTGCCGAAAGCCGGGGTGGTGTCACCTTGGAGACTGACTACCAGGGGTGGCAGGGCGGTGAATGACTGGGGTTGCCTGAATGACAAATTGCCACGGTCGTATGGCGTGGGTTTTCTCTCCCATGGGCTGATTGAGATATGACTTGCTGGCAAGCCGAGTAAAGGCGGTATCTCGGGCATTGTCCTGTCGTTTCGGCATAAGTCTGCCGAAGTGACTGTCCGATTCTGGAACACTTCGGAACGGTCCATGATGCCGGCGCATCGAGCGGCGCGCTCCGATATTTCATTTTTCCTTTAAATCAATGGGTTGGGAAATAGTGCGCGGTACACTCTAAACTGAATGCAGGGTTGGTTGATGCGTGGACGATGATGTCGAATTTTTCAATGCCGGAGCCTTGTCTTCTCTCGGAGGAAGCCTATCCAGGGGTGATCCGGATAGCGGTGGATGCGTCTGATACGCGGCATCGGATATTCCGGGTATACGAGACGATTCCGGTTCAGCCGGGAAGTTTGCGATTGCTGTATCCGCAATGGATTCCCGGGTACCACAATCCCAGCGGGCCGATCGACAAGCTGGCTGGGCTGGTGGTCAGTGCGCATGGGCAGCGGCTGCCGTGGAAACGCAATGATCACGAGGTCTATGCCTTTCATCTGACGGTGCCTGACGGAGTTTCCGAGATCGTCGTGGAGTTCCAGTTCCTGTCACCGCTGAATCCGACGCAAGGGCGGATGATGATGACGCCGGATTTACTGAATCTGCAATGGAATACGGTCAGTCTCTATCCTGCTGGATACCGCGTCGGCGATATTCTGATGGCTCCCAGCGTGAAGTTCCCGGAAGGCTGGAAATATGCGACAGCGCTGCGGACAGGTGCGTGCAGTGGCGAGTGGGTGGAGTTCGAGACGGTCGCTTTCGAGCATTTGATCGATTCGCCGGTTTTTGCCGGCCGTCATTATCGGCGGTTCGAACTGGACCCGGATCTGGAAGCGCCGGTGTATCTGAATGTATTCGCCGACGAAGACAAGTATCTGGAAGCCGATGAGGAGCATTTGCAGTTTCATCGCGAGTTGGTACGGCAGGCCCATCGGCTTTACGGCAGCCGACATTACGACCGTTATGAATTTCTGCTGGCGTTGAGCGACAAATTGGGCAATATCGGTCTTGAGCACCATCGTTCTAGCGAGAATAGTCAGCCTTCCGGTTATTTCGTCGAATGGGACAAACATTGGGGACATCGCGATCTGCTGCCGCACGAGTTCAATCACTCCTGGAACGGCAAGTATCGGCGTGGCGCCGATCTGGTCGCGGCGGATTTCAATACTCCGGTAGGCGGCAGCTTGCTGTGGGTATACGAAGGCCAGACGCAACTCTACGGCTATCTGTTGAGCGCGCGATCGGGGCTGTGGAGCGAAGTGCAGGTACGCGACCAACTGGCCGTAGTGGCGGCCATTTACGATCGTGGCCGGCCAGGGATGCGCTGGCGCAGTTTGCTGGATACGACGCACGATCCCACCACCGCTGCGCGCCGGCCGTTACCGTTTCGTAACTATCAGATGAGCGAGGACTATTACAACGGCGGACAGTTGGTGTGGCTGGAGGTGCATTCTCTGCTGGATGAGTTGAGCGGCGGACGTTGTTCGATCGATGATTTCGCGAGCGCGTTTTTCGGGATGGATGATGGAAAATGGCAAGTGAATCCATATACGTTCGATGATGTGGTGGAAACCTTGAATCAACTGGCGGCTTTTGAATGGGCCGAGTTTTTCCGCGAAAGAATCGAAGGGCATGGATCGCTGATCGGCGGCATCGAAGCCTGTGGTTGGTGGCTGCACTATGTCGAGCAGGCTTCGGCGGCGTTCCAGGTCGGCGAAACACGGCGTAAAGTGATCGATTTGAGCTATTCGTTGGGCATGACGTTGAACCGGCGCGGCGATCTGACCGATGTGCTGTGGGACGGCCCGGCATTCAATACGGGACTGGCGCCAGGCATGTCGGTAGTGGCGGTCGCCGGCCGCGAGTTCAGAGAGGAGCGTTTGAAGGATGCCATCAGCGAGGCCAGGGCGACGCGTGTTCCGATTGAACTGCTGATTCGGGATTTCGACCGTTACGGTATGGTCCGGATCGAATATTACGGCGGCTTGCGTTATCCGGTATTGAAACGGATCGAGGATAAGCCTGACCGTCTGTCGCCATTGTTCCGCGCGCGTTGACGGCTCATGCCGGTCTCATGGAAAGAGATCGGTTTTGGTTACCGTCCGGAATTCAAATCCGTGGAGTTTTCATTTCCGTGTCGAAAAATTCAGCCAAGTCCCGAACCGCTCATGTTTGTTCAGAATGTGGCGCGGAGTACAGCAAATGGCAGGGGCAATGCGGCGAGTGCAGCGCCTGGAACAGTCTGAGTGAAATCGTCCTAGAGTCGACGGCCGGTGGTCCGGTATCGGTTCGGCGTAGCGGCTGGACGGGCAAGGTCGACGCGGCGAGGATCACTCCGTTGAAAGAGGTCCGGCAGGGTCAGGACATCCGTATCTCCACCGGAATCGGCGAGCTGGATCGCGTACTCGGTGGCGGCTTGGTCGAAGGCGCAGTGGTTCTGGTCGGCGGTGATCCGGGAATCGGCAAATCCACGCTGTTGTTGCAGGCATTGGCGCAGATGGCGTCGCGCCTGCCGGCGCTGTATGTCACCGGCGAGGAGTCGTTGGCGCAGGTGGCGGGACGCGCGGTGCGGCTGGATCTTCCGCTGGAGGGCCTGCATGCATTGGCGGAGACCGGAGTCGAGCATATTCTTCGACATGCGGTTGCTGCGCAGCCGGCGCTGATCGTCGCCGATTCGATCCAGACGCTGTGGACCGAAGCGCTGACCGCGGCGCCTGGTTCGGTCAGCCAGGTGCGTGAGACGGCCGCGCGTTTGGTGCGCTATGCGAAGGAGACGGGAACGGCGGTGTTTCTAGTCGGTCATGTCACCAAGGAAGGAGGGATTGCCGGTCCGCGCGTGCTTGAGCACATGGTCGATGCCGTCTTGTATTTCGAAGGTGAAAGCGGCAGCCGTTTCCGCGTGTTGCGCGCTTTCAAGAATCGCTTCGGTGCGGTCAATGAGCTGGGCGTATTCGCAATGAGCGACCGCGGTTTGAAGGAGGTGCCTAATCCTTCGGCGATTTTTCTGTCCGGTAGTGCGCGACAGCCTGGTAGTTGCGTGATGGTGACACGTGAAGGCACGCGGCCGCTGTTGGTGGAAGTGCAGGCACTGGTGGATTCATCGCCGCTGTCGAATCCGCGCCGGGTTGCGGTCGGTTTGGAACAGAACCGTCTGGCGATGCTATTGGCAGTGCTGCATCGGCATGGCGGAGTGATGGTTGGCGACCAGGATGTGTTCGTGAATGTGGTCGGAGGCATCCGCGTGCAGGAGACGGCGGCCGATCTGCCGGTGCTATTGGCGGTTCTGTCGTCGTTGTGCGACCGCCCGTTGCCGGAGAAGACCATCGCGTTTGGTGAGGTCGGGCTGTCCGGGGAAATCCGTCCGGTGCCCAATGGCGAGGAACGGTTACGCGAAGCAGCGACGCATGGCTTCAGGCGTGCGATCGTGCCTAGAGGCAACGCACCCAAATCCGGCGCATTCAAAGGAATGGAAGTGATTGCGGTCGAGCGATTGGCGCAAGCCTTGGAGGCGGCGGTGGATTGAGAATGTCACGAGCGCCTTGGCAGGTGCGGCCAAAGAACGCGCCAACACCAATTTTCGTTCGATTCGGGGGCAGCGAGGAAACGTTCGATCCAGACCGGTAGCAGCGCTCGCAGCCAGTTTCCCCAAGCATGGGCGTCGAGAATGTCGAAGTAATAGCAATGCTCATCGCAATTGGGCTTGGGCAGCCAATCTGGATCATCGGTGTAAATAAATAAAGATCGTGCGTATGGCACTTCGGGTTGAGCGAGATACTTTTCCAGCGGTATGCGTTGTAATGCGGCGAATCGCTGGTTTTCTGCGTCGGTCGTGTACTGGAATAACGATACGTCGGTGGTCGTTTTGGCGTGGCCGGTTCCTTGCATCCAGAGGATGCGAAGCTTGAATTCACCGGGATAATACGGCAATAAGCCCGATGCCTTGGTGTTGACCGGGAACTGGAATTCGATAGTGGCGTTCCCGTGGCTGATCCACCATCAGGGGATCTTCCCTTTACGACGGCGAAAATCGGGCAATTTGGCGGCGTCTCCCGAAAATGTCGATTCAAATTCGGCGTAGAAGACTTCCGATTTCATAAAAGAGTGACGAGCGGCATCATCAGGGCCGTTGGAGTATCAGTTCCAGCACGAACTTGCTACCGGTAAATGCCAAAACCAGCAGGATCATCGCCGCCAATGTCCAGTGCACGGCCTTGGTGCCGCGCCAGCCGTAGCGCCAGCGGCCCAGCAGCAGGATGCCGAATACCAGCCAGGACATGATGCTCAGTACGGTTTTATGCAGCAGATGTTGAGAAAACAGATTTTGGACGAACAGCGCGCCGGTCAGCAGTGTAATCGTCAATAACGCGAAACCGCCGCCGATGATACGGAACAGTAGTGATTCGAGTTCGGTCAATGGCGGCAGTGCGCGCAGCCACGAATGGAATTCGTGCCGGCGCAGGGCACGCTCCTGGGCCCATAGCATGATCGCCAACAGTGCGGCGATGCCCAGGGTGGCATAAGCCATCAGCGCCATCCAGGCATGCAGTTGCAGTCGCCAATCCAGTTGCGGCGATGGCGCATGACCGTGCAGATGATAGACGGACAAGAAAATCGCCGCCAATGGGAATACGACCACGCCCAATGCCGCGGCGCGGCCTTTGATGCTGACGATCAGCGTTATCGCTGCGATACCCAGGCTGACCAGAGACAATGCCGAGAAAAAATGCAGATCCGCTCCACCGGGATTCTGCTTGGCGATCATCAGGTGGTAGGCCGCGTGCAGTACCACACCGCTACAAGCCGGCGCCAGCCAGCTACGGCGGGTTTTGAGCATATCGTGATGCACGGTGTGAATCAGCAAACCGGCAGCGAACAGATACGATACGACGGCAGCGATGAGAACGATTGTCATTGGTGAAGTTTCTCATAGGAAACGATGTTTTGGGGGAATTCTATGGCGTTATATTCGTTTCACCGATCGATGAGATTCGGGGAACGGCCGTTTCCTGGCAGCGATCGATGGAGATCGGAAGGACATATTTCTTTTTTCCGCATTCTCCGGAGGATTGCCTTATTCGGAGATAAGCGGCGAGAAACACGGGATCACCGGCTATAATCATCCCCCTTTCGTTTGCTTGCCATCTCAGCCTATGTTCGAGTCTCTGACCCAGCGCCTGTCCAGCACCATCGAGCGTTTGCGCGGCCGTGGCCGTTTGACCGAAGAGAACATCCGCGAGGCGACGCGGGAAGTCCGGATCGCCCTGCTCGAGGCCGATGTGGCGCTGCCCGTGGTACAGGCGTTGATTCAACGGATCAAAGTGCGCGCGGTCGGGCAGGAAGTTCTGAAAAGCCTGACGCCGGGCCAGGCATTGATCAAAGTCGTCCGCGATGAATTGATGATCGTAATGGGAGCGGCCGCCAGCGATCTGAATCTGAACGTACCGGCTCCAGCGGTCATCATGATGGCGGGCCTGCAAGGCGCCGGTAAAACTACGACCGTCGCCAAACTGGCCAAACATCTGAAGGAAAAGCGTAAGAAGAAAGTGCTGGTGGTCAGTGCCGACGTATATCGTCCGGCCGCGATCGAGCAATTGAAGACGCTGGCCGAGCAGGTCGGGGTCGGATTCTTTCCGTCGGATCCATCGCAAAAGCCGGAGGACATCGTTCGAGCCGCGATTGTCGATGCCAAGAAATCTTTCGTCGATGTGCTGATCGTCGATACGGCGGGCCGGTTGGCGATCGATGAAGCGATGATGGCGGAGATCAAGGTGCTGCATGCGGCCATCGAGCCGGTCGAGACATTGTTCGTCGTCGATGCGATGACCGGACAGGATGCCGCCAATACCGCCAAGGCATTCTCTGAGGCATTGCCGTTGACGGGCGTGGTCTTGACCAAGACCGATGGCGATGCGCGCGGCGGCGCGGCACTGTCGGTGCGATATATCACCGGCAGACCGATCAAATTCGTGGGTATTGGCGAGAAGCCCGACGGCCTGGATGTCTTTCATCCGGATCGCGCCGCCAACCGTATTCTCGATATGGGTGATGTGCTGTCACTGGTCGAGCAGGTCGAGCAGCAGGTCGATAAGGACAAAGCGCAGAAACTGGCGGAAAAGGTCGCCAAAGGGAAACGTTTCGACCTCAACGATATGCGTGATCAGCTGGAGCAGATGCAAAGCATGGGCGGGATCGGCAACCTGATGGACAAATTGCCCGGGTTGGCACAGATTCCGGAACAGGTGAAGCAACAAGTGAGCGGCAATAAGGAAGTGCCGCAGATGATCGCGATCATCAATTCGATGACGAAGAAGGAACGCCGCAATCCGGCCTTGCTCAACGGGTCGCGCCGTGCCCGTGTCGCGCGCGGTTCGGGTACGACGCCGGCGGACGTCAACCGATTGCTCAAGCAATATCAGCAAATGGAAAAAATGATGGGTAAGCTGGGACGCGGGGGGGCTAAAGGGATGTTGCGCGGATTGAAAGGATTGATGGGGCAGGCGGGATCGCCGTTTCGCTGATCGGTGCGGATACGGCCTGTGACGAGTGGTACATGCATAAGAGTTTTCAATCTGCGAATTGGATGGATGGGACGAAATCGCAGAGATATGCAACAGTGATGTCCGTGTTGGTTGACTAGTTGGCTGATTGTGGCGGCAATGGCCATTTGCCGCTGCTGAGCGCTGGGTAATAGAGCAAGTTTCCTTCTCGTCGCCAATGACATACAATGTGCGGCTTACCTCGCCATCCTGGCGACTGGGCAACACAGGAATCCCGCATTTATGGTCAAGATCCGCCTGACCCGTGGCGGCGCGAAGAAGCGTCCGTTCTATCACATCATCGTTACCGACTCGCGCAGCGCCCGAGATGGCCGCAATATCGAGCGTGTCGGATATTACAACCCGGTTGCATCCGGTAACGACAAGCGCATCGAGTTGAGTATCGAGCGTGTCGATTATTGGGTCGGACAGGGCGCGCAGTTGAGCGACAAAGTCCGCAGTTTGTACAAGGAAGCGGTCAAAGCCAAGGCCAGCGCCGAGGCGGCCGCCGCCTGATCCGGGTTCTGCCCATGGTGGCGAACCGTAATAGCATGATGCCCGATTCCGAGGTTTCCTCCCCTGCGCAGAAAATGATTCTGTTGGGGCGGATAGCGGGTACGTTCGGCGTGCGCGGCGAAGTAAAGATCGAGTCTTGGACCGAGCCCCGTACGGCGATCTTCGGTTATCAGCCGTGGACGCTGCGCTGTAGCGTAGGCGGTGATCGAGAAATTACCGGCGTGCGCGGACGTGGATCCGATCGGCGTTTGATCGCCATGCTTCCTGGAGTATGCGATCGTGATGCGGCCGAGGCATTGCGTGGCACCGAAATCTGGATTCCTCGTGCCAGGTTGCCGGCTCCGGCGATAGGCGAATATTACTGGGTGGATCTGGAGGGTATGCGCGTCATGACTGTCGCAGGCGTTGACTTGGGTATCGTCTCGCATGTGTTCGCGACCGGTGCCAACGACGTGCTGGTCGTGCAGGGTGAACGTGAACGGATGCTGCCATTCGTGCAGCCGGATTACATCCGGTCGGTCGATTTCGATAGCGGGACGATAGTGGTGGATTGGGATCCGGAATTCTGAGGCGGTACCGATGCGTGTTGATGTCCTGACATTGTTTCCGGAACTCATTGATCAATGCACCGGTTTCGGAGTGGTCGGAAGAGCCCGGGAGCGGAACATATTGAACGTCTGCGGTTGGAATCCGCGCGATTACGCCGAAGGTGGTTACCGGCGTGTGGACGACCGTCCGTTCGGTGGTGGACCGGGCATGGTGATGTTGATCGAACCACTGCGGAAATGCTTGCAGGCTGTGCGGTCGGCCGATACTGAACCGGCACCGGTGATATATCTCAGTCCGCAAGGGCAACCGTTGACGCAGGCCAAAGTACGCGAATTGGCTGAGCGCCGGCGTCTGATTCTGTTATGCGGCCGCTATGAAGGCATAGACGAGCGGCTATTGGCGGCGGAAGTCGATGAGGAAATATCGATCGGCGATTATGTGCTGTCTGGCGGAGAACTCGCTGCGGCGGTGTTGGTCGATGCGGTTGCCCGCTTGCAAGAGGGAGTTTTAAGCGATGCCGAATCCGCAATGCAGGATAGCTTTGAGGAGGGGTTGCTTGATTGCCCGCATTACACGCAGCCTGCGGCCCATGCATTGGGCGATGTGCCGGAAGTATTGCGTTCGGGGAATCATGCTGCAATCGCTCGCTGGCGCCGGCAACAATCGTTGGGGCGAACATGGCGGCGGCGGCCTGATTTATTGGATACGGTGACGCTGTCGAGCCTGGATCGTCGGCTGTTGGAGGAGTTCAAAGTGCAGTACGGATCGGAGACCACGCCGGAAACGTAATCGCTACTAGCCATACGATAAGAAAACGGAGTACAATACCCAGCTTTGCGGCGCTGGCGTCTTTATAACGCAATATGCCGTGAACCATTTCAATATGCATGGCGGACGATCCGAAAAGCCGATCCGCCGGGTTCGTTATCACCAGATTACTTAATTCGGTGTCACCATGAGCAAACTCAACAAGACCATCCTGGCCGACTTCGAAGCCGCCCAGATCCAACGTCAGCTTCCGGATTTCAGCCAAGGCGACACCGTGATCGTCAATGTCAGAGTCAAAGAAGGCAATCGCGAGCGCGTACAGGCATATGAAGGCGTGGTTATCGGTACCAAGAACGCCGGCCTGAACTCTTCGTTTACCGTCCGTAAAATTTCACACGGTCATGGGGTCGAGCGTGTCTTCCAGACACACAGTCCATTGATCGAGTCTGTTCAGGTGAAGCGTCGCGGCAAGGTTCGCGCCGCCAAGTTGTATTATTTGCGCGGTTTGGAAGGCAAGGCGGCACGTATTCGGGAAGACTTGGCGGCTGTGGCTCGCATCAAGCAGCAGGGCCAAGCGGCGGCTGAGAAGAGTGAAGGCGAGAGTTGAGCGTTCGACGGTCTTGCTTGCCGCAAGAGAAGACGTAAATCCAACGCAACGGCCGTCCTTAGGGCGGCCGTTTGCATTTCCGGCCACGGAGCTTCCTTGTGCCAAATGACTGGCACGGAAGCCGGAACGGTTGCTTGCCTGGAGCAAAGACACTTGCCGGAAGACAATCGGCCCATATATGCACATGATGGAGATGCCGTTGATTGAATCGTGAATGGCATAGGCGGCAGCGTAGGGATGCCGTATTGCAATCGATGTCGAATTTGGCCGCAAGCTCCGGAGTGTTCCATTGGTATCGGCGGCATTATCGTCTAACCGATTTCAAAATTTGTCGTGGGAGGGCCGATGACGCAGCATGAGAAACGGTCGGGGCGCATGCTGCCGGCACGGAGCCGTTCTGTAGAGCGTGATCCGCGCTGGGCCGCCGTACTGGCGCGCGATCCAGCGGCCGATGACAGGTTCGTTTATGCCGTCAAAACGACGGGGATCTATTGTTGGCCGAGTAGTCCGTCACGATTGCCGCGTCCGGAGAATGTGGTGTTCTTTGATACCGCTGAAGCTGCGGAGGCGGCAGGGTATCGACCGAGCAAACACGTTCCCAAAGGTATGATTGCAGCGCGGTACGAGGGAATCGTTGCTGCTGCCTGCCGTCGCATGGAAATTTCGGAAACCGTCCTGACACTGGATGAATTGGCTAGTGCGGCTGGAATGAGTCCCTTTCATTTCCATCGGGTTTTCAGCGAAATCACCGGTTTGACGCCTAAAGCGTATGCGCGCGCACAACGCGCACGTACATTGCGTTCGCAATTGCGCGGTGGATCGCCGGTGACCCGCGCGATCTATGATGCCGGTTACGGTTCCGACAGCCGTTTCTATGCAGAGTCCGGGAAAATTCTAGGTATGCGGCCCCGCGATTACCGATTGGGCGGGACGGGCGAGGTGATTCGATTTGCGATAGGCGAGTGTTCGTTGGGTTCGATTCTGGTGGCACGCAGCGCGCACGGCATTTGCGCGATTTCTTTGGGTGAAGATCCTGGAGTGTTGGCACATCAGTTGCAGGATCAGTTCCCACGGGCAGAGTTGATTGGCGACGATGCGGATTTCGAGCGATGGATGGCTCAGGTCGTCGGCTTGATCGAATCCCCTGCGTCGTCGTCCGGATTGCCGTTGGATATCCGAGGGACGGTATTCCAGGAACGTGTTTGGCAAGCATTGCGGCAGATCCCGCCGGGAACGACGATGACTTACGCCGAAATTGCCCAGCGTATCGGGATGCCGAAAGCCATTCGTGCGGTGGCGCGGGCATGTGCGGCCAACCGACTGGCGGTAGCGATACCTTGCCATCGAGTGGTACGCAGCGACGGAGGGGTGTCCGGATACCGTTGGGGCGTAGAGCGCAAACGTGCATTACTTTTACGGGAAGGATCGAACGGGAATGTGGAATGAGAAACAGGAATTGCCGGATACGGCGGTCATCATCGGCAAAGGGTTGATTGCATGGCGTGGTGGATAAGCGATACCGCTTACCGGATCGGAATCGATTTGCAGTGACGGAATCGATCCGAGTGCGCTGGAATTGTCCACCCTCGATACATCGGCGGCCGTCCATAACGGCACTCGGATATCGATCAATTTCCAACGCAACCCTTGCCGTTCGAATATGAAGGCGGTGGACGATCCATCCGTGTGCCGGATCGTGGCGGTGAAACGTGAGAACGATTCGAAGCGATGCTCGGCATTGTCCAACAGGCGCGTCGAGCGGATGCTGTCTTGTCCGTCGTTGCGGCCGCTGACGGAATGTTCGGGTAATTTGGCGATGAAATAGCGCCAGGCGGAACGTCCTTGCAACATTGCGGCAATACCGGCCGGGGACATCATGGCATCGACGCCGATGCTGGTGACGTTATCGACGGCCGACGAGGCGATCAGACCGAATAGGCCGGATTCGGCGTCGATGCCTGTCTGTTGTATCAGGTAATCGTTGAGCTGGTGCTTGAGATTACCGCGCAGTCGCGGGAAATCCACATAGGCTTGCAACTTGCCGGTATTTTCCTCGGCAAGCGCACGCTGGATACCACCGATTGCCAGGTAGGGGCCGGCGACGACATAGCCCAGTACGGCGGCCAGGACAGCAAGCAGCAGAAACGATGACAATTTGATGCGTTTGCTCATGGGGATTTTCGAGAATGAAGAACGGTCAGAACTCAAGATCCAACGCAGCGCAAAGATAGTCCATGAAAGGCCCCAGGACGGCTAAGTCGGTGACCAGTGTCTGTTTGAGCCGGCTGCCGGTCATCGTCGCATCGGTGAGCGGGCGCCACAAGACCCAATTGCGATGCTTAAGATCGTCGATGAATTCGAAGTCGGCCGGAAATCCGCGCGGTGGGTTGACCAGTTTTTCACTGTCTTCGAATTCGAATTTGCCGCGCAGAAGAGTGGCGTAGGCGGCTTTTTTCCAACTGCCGGGGTTGTCGAAAATGAATTGGCGGACGCGGCGTTGAGTATCCGATTCCGGGTGCCATAGGCCGGCTCCGACGAAACTTTCGCCAGGTTGCAGATGGATATAGAACGAGGGCGCGGGAACTTGGCGGGAACGCTCGTGATAGAGCCGCGCTCCCTGCCAGTTCTTGTAGGGTGCCTTATCGGAAGAGAAACGCGTGTCCCGATGAATGCGGAACAGCGAACCGCCCACGGTTTTCGGCTCTGCGCGGAAATGCGGACTGATCTCGGACAGGCTCGGTTGCAGATCGCTCAGCAAACGCTGAAATGGCTGTCTCACATGTGCTTCGTATTCGTCTTTGTGTGCGTGGAACCAGGTACGTTCGTTATTCCGGGCCAGGCCGCGGAGAAACTTGAAACCGGCTTCGGTGAAATAAGTGGTCATAGTTCGTCCTGTAAATCACGGCCCCACTTTTCCAGTTGATCCAGTAATGCTTGTTTCGAGCCACTGTCTGGGTGCGCTTGGCGCAGCAGGGCGATTTCTGCGAAATATTGGTCGAAAGTGAATTCCGACAATCCCGATTCTTGGCAGAGCCGATGGCGGCGATAGTCGTTCCAGCGAGCCTGTTCTTTGGTATCGAGGCTATCGGGCCAATTACGTGCTCGATAGCGGAACAGCATTTCGGATAGCCTCGCATCGTGAAAGTCGAAGACGTGTGTTCCAAGCGCGCCGGCAGGGGTAGAGCGAAGTTGC
>JAITWM010000142.1 GCA_031285265.1 Lysobacteraceae bacterium | reverse complement strand
GGGAAAATCTGGCACAAGGTTTTCTTGGAACGGCATCGGTTGCATTTCTGTCGGCATTAGTCAATAAACGGTTCACTGCCACGCAATATGCGTTGTTTTCTTCGCTGATCACCTTGCCGGGCAAGATATTGGGGTTTTTCTCCGGCGGTATCGTCGAAGCGGCAGGAGGCAATTTTGCACCTTATTTTTGGCTCACCACCCTGCTCGCCATACCGGCATTGTTATTGTATTTCTGGCTGATGCCACGGATCAGATTGGAGGATGAAGAAGAGTGATCGCACTGCGGGAGAAAGCTCAGGCAGGATGGATCGCCCCCAAGACCCGCAGCCCATGCGCGCCGGTGACATCCGGTAAATTGCCTGGATATCCCGCCAATGTCTGATGCGCCAGCCAGGCGAATGCCATTGCTTCGATGAAATCCGGGTCCGCTCCATAAGCCGCGGTGGACTCGATGCGAACTGCGGGCAGGTGCGCCGCGAGCCGCCGTAGTAATACCGGATTGTGGACTCCGCCGCCGCAGACCAGCATGCGTTGCGTGTCCGGCTGATGCGTACGCAATGCATCGGCGATGGTGACCGCGCTCAGTCCCAGCAGCGTCGCCTGTACGTCTTGAGCACTCTCGTTGCCCCGCAATCGGGCTTGCAGCCAGTCGAGATGGAAATATTCACGCCCGGTGCTTTTCGGTGGCGGCTGCGAGAACCAGGGATCGGCCAGTAATCGCTGCAACAATGCCTGATCGACATGTCCGCCAGCAGCGAATACTCCATCACGATCGAAGGACCGCCCGGTATGACGAAAGCACCAAGCGTCCAGCAAGGCGTTGGCCGGCCCGGTGTCGAAACCGCGAACCGGACCAATGGCAGGCAATAACGTGACATTGGCAATGCCGCCGAGATTGAGAATAGCGCGAGTTTCAGTAGACGTGCGGAACAGAGCGGTATGGAACGCCGGCACCAACGGCGCTCCTTGTCCGCCGGCAGCGATGTCGCGACGGCGGAAATCGGCAACGGTAGTGATGCCGGTGCTTTCGGCGATGCGATGGGCATCGCCGATCTGGCAGGTGAACGGAGGTTCGGCGTCAGGACGATGGCGAAGCGTTTGTCCGTGCGAACCGATCGCTCGGATTTGCGAGGGTTGGATGCCAGCATCCGAAATCAGACGCAATGCGGCATCGGCGAATGCTTGCCCGACCAAGGCATCGAGCCGGCCGACCTCATCCAGCGACACGGTGCTGCCGGTACCTTGTCCCAGCTCGATCAACCGTGTACGCAAAGATTCGGTCCACGGATATGTACGCCCGGATATCAAACGGGTATCCATGCCGCAGGCTATCAATGCAGCGTCGATACCATCAACGCTGGTTCCTGAAATCAGTCCAACGTAAAGGCGGGATTCCACTGTCTCGCGTACATCGTGGTGCGGATCGGCTGAAGGACGACTCATACCGGCACAGTGCCTCTTGGAGCATGATGCCCGGATTCAGGACGACAACCAGTGACGGTCAACTTACCCTTCTTTTTTGGCGCTGGCCGGGCGCGGTGCGGCATCGGCATACATCAATGCTTCGATATTCTGGATTCGTGCCAATGAGGGTGCTATCTGCTGACGGAAAGCGGCCAGCTGCGGACCGCGCAGCGGTTCGGGAGGCGGCATCGTCACCGATAGCGGGTTGCGGTGTTGACCATTGACGCGGAACTCATAATGCAGGTGCGGACCGGTCGCCAGGCCGGTCGAGCCGACATAACCGATGACGGTGCCTTGAGCGATCTGCTGACCTTGTTTGATTCCGGCGAAGCGCGACATATGTCCGTACAATGTGGTGTAGCCCCGGCCGTGATCCAGAATGACGACGTTGCCGTAACCACGCTGGGTACCAACGAATTGTACTTTGGCGTCCCCGGCGGCCATGATCGGAGTTCCTGTGGGCGCGGCGTAATCGACGCCTTTGTGCATGCGCATTGTTCCCAGGATCGGATGACGGCGCGCACCGAAGTTGGAACTCAGCCGCGCGTATTGAATCGGCATGCGGATGAAGCTTTTCTTCAATGGCCGTCCATTGATGTCGAAATATTCCACCTTGCCGTCATGCTCGTAACGAAAACCGGTATAGGTCTTGCCGCGCGTACTGAATGTGGCACCCAGGATTTTCCCGCTATCGACGCGCTCGCCTTCGCGCCAGATTTCTTCCATAACGATACTGAAACGATCCCCAGGCTGTACATCCTTGTCGAAGTCGATATCGTATTTGAAAATCTCGTCAGCCATCGTATTGATAGCCGCAGGCGATAATCCGGCCTTGCGCCCGGCAGCATAAAGGGAATGCGTGATTTCGCCGCTGGTGACGACCGTGCGTACCGTCGCGGGGCGTTCGATGACTTTTTCCTGGATCTGATCGTCTTGCAACGATAGCTCGATACGATGACTTGGATCGCGATCGAAGCGGAATGTACGCAATTGCCCTTCGGCATCGATATCGAAACCGAGCTCGACACCTGGCCGTAACCGGGTCAATGCATTGCGCGCGCCGGGATGATCCAGCACCCGGTGCATGGTGCCTTGATCCAACCCCAATGCGTTGAACACGGTGCCGAGCGTCTGCCCGGATTCGATGCGCCGGAACTGCCAATCAGGGTGATCCGCCTTCGAGGGATCGGTGGTTGCGGCAACCGGCGGCAATACCAGCGGCAGTGTGGCACGGACGTGCGATGGCATATCGACGGCGGTGGAAAATCCCGGCACGATCGTAGCGATCAATGCGCCCAACGTGGCGAACAGGCTGGCATGAATCCAGTGCCGACGTGTCCATGGCGTGTTGAATGCAGCGGAAAAACGGCGCTTGAGTCTGCGGCGTAGCAAATTGGTATGGAGGAGACCGAGGCGTTTCTTGAAACGTTGCTTACGGGCAGGGATCGGGCCGAAATCAAGCATGCAGCAATTTCCTTCACGAACTCATAAAGCGAGCGTAATGACGTAACATAATCGCGTTATGCCGGGCGCGTCAAACCATTGAGTCAGCTGATTATTTTGCTTTGCCTTGTGGTTAACGGGCACTTAACATAGCGTCCGCTTTTGTCAACCCAATGTGATGGAGTGATTTCGTGTTTTCGGTGGAAGAAAGTCTTGCCCTGATCGGCCGCGGTGCCGATGAACTCATCAAACACGATGATCTGGAAGCGCGGCTGAAGCTGGGGCGGCCGCTACGGATCAAGGCGGGGTTCGACCCGACCGCGCCCGATTTACACCTGGGACATACCGTCCTGCTGAACAAGATGCGCCAGTTTCAGGATCTCGGGCATACCGCGATTTTCCTGATCGGCGACTTCACCGGCATGATCGGCGATCCTTCCGGCAAGAATGTCACCCGCAAACCGCTATCGCGCGAAGAAGTATTGACCAACGCGCAAACCTATGCCGATCAGGTATACAAGATTCTCGATCGCGATAAGACCGAACTGCGTTTCAACTCCGAGTGGTTCGACAGAATGAGCGCTGCCGATATGATTCATCTAGCAGCACGGCATACGGTAGCACGGATGATCGAGCGCGACGATTTCGCTAAACGCTACGCGGCGCAACAACCGATCGCCATCCATGAATTTCTGTATCCGCTGGTGCAGGCCTACGACTCGGTGGCACTGAGAGCGGACGCCGAGCTCGGAGGAACCGATCAAAAATTCAATCTGCTGATGGGGCGAAGCCTTATGGAGCAATATGGGCTGCCGCCGCAGATCGTTCTGACGGTACCGTTGCTGATCGGGTTGGACGGCGTACAAAAGATGTCCAAATCATTGGGCAACTATATCGGGGTCAGCGAACCGCCGATCGATATTGTCACCAAGACGATGAAAGTGGATGACGATTTGATGTGGCGTTGGATCGAGCTGCTCAGTTTCGATATATCGATTGCAGAAGCACGGAAATTGCGGGCCGATGTCGATGCCGGCCAACTGAATCCGCGCGATGTCAAATTGCGGCTGGCACGAGAGTTCGCCACCCGGTTTCACGATGCGGCCGCAGCGGAGAAGGCTATCGCTGGTTGGCAGGCGGTGGTGCGCGGTGATGGCGATACGACATTGCTGCCATTGCAGCGAGTAAATATTCCGATGGAAGGATTGCGCATAGCGGCGCTGCTGACGAGAACGGGACTGACGCCGAGCAATTCGGAAGCGATGCGCAAGCTGAAAGAACACGCTGTACGTGTGGAAGGACAGGTAATCGAAGATCCGCAGCGAATATTCGAACCCGGTTTCGAGGGTGTGCTGCAGGTAGGCAAGCGTAATTTCGCAAGGGTGCAACTGGTGGTGGAATGACGATGGACTGCATTGGTGCGCCGGATATTCATGCGCCGCGATGGCCAGCATGCCTGGATAGGATTTGGATATGCGATGTACTGTGCGCAGACGTGAATTTCAGGAACTTGGCTGAAAAACGATAGTCCGGTTCGGCATGTATTGCGCGCTGATTCGGGAATGCGGCCGAGGAGATGGCGGATCAGCGATGGAGCTTGGATACCGATCGATGTGCCCGGTGCAAGCAAGCGCACACGATGAAACCGGACAGAAAGCTGGGCGGCCGATCGTGTCGAAAACGAGCATCCGTCATATACCGCTCAATAACTCCATGGCCATTACCAATGCGTCTTCGCGGCCATCATGGGCAGGATAATAGCGGGGCCGCTGTCCGATTTCATTGAATCCTTCGCTGTGATACAACGAGATCGCATGCAGGTTTGAAGGACGCACTTCGAGAAAAATCCGATGCGCGCCTTGATGGCGCAATTGTTTGACGACAGCGCGCAACAGTACTCGGCCGTGACCGCGCGAATGCCTTTCCGGTGATACACAGATATTCAGAATATGTGCTTCGTTGGCCGCCAAACTGGCAACGCTGTAACCGATTACCGTCATGGCATCCATCAATACCCAAGCGGGATAGTGGGCATGCAGACAATCGCGGAAAACGCCATATGTCCATGGAAACGGATAAGCGCGAAGCTCGATACCCATCACGATGTCCAGATCGGACTCATACATCGGACGCAGTATTGGCGGGTGAATATCGAGTATCGCCGTATTCATGTACAGCGTCGTTGTTTGCGGAGCGTGCGCAGCTGCGGCCAGAATGTGCGTTTGGCCGCTGGATTACCGCGTAATTCCGCGACCGGCCAAGTAGCGATGATTTTTTGGGTTTCAGGATGCTCCGGGTTGCATCCAGAGGCACGCAATAATGCCAAAAGCAACCGATCCGGCAAATGTCTGCCTAACGATCGGTACGAGCCGGAGTCGTCCGGTACGGCTTTTCTCGTTTCTTTTCTTGCTTCCGTCGCCGTTGAAACCGGGCGCAGGCGGCTCGTTGCACTGCGTCCGGGCGTCTCCGCCGATATGGGAAAGGATACAGTATCGATCACGGACTCCGGGACGGCGGTCGCAGTACCTTGCTCGTAAACGGTATAGCCGAGCACGTCCAGCCACTGGCGCTGTTGCGGTGTCATAATGGATCGGAGGTCGAAGTCATGGCGCTGATTTGTCGGACTTGTGGATGCGTTGCCAAACCCAGCAAACCGGCCCCGATAGCGCGTACAGTACCCCGGCCGCCAACAGCGTGCGCGGCAAATCGATCACTAAAACCGCGATGATCGCCGCCACCAGGAACAATGCGATGAATGGTACGCGATCAGATCGCCGTTGCTGCCCGCCTTTGAAGCTCCAATAACGGATCCGACTAACCATCAATAGTGCGGCGATCAAGGTCACGAATAACGACACATAGCGCAATTGAATACCATCCCACCCCAATGTGTCATCGGCAAAGGCCCAGACGAAAGCCATCATCAGTCCTGCTGCGGCAGGACTGGCCAATCCGATGAACCAACGCTTGTCGACCGAGCCGGTCTGGACATTGAATCGCGCCAGCCGCAATGCGGCGCAAGCCGCATAAAGGAATGCGACCGCCCACCCCAACCGTCCCAGGATGCCACCGTCGTATTTCAGATGCGACAAGGACCAGTGATACATCACTAGCGCAGGTGCCATACCGAAACTGACAAGATCGGCCAGAGAATCGTACTGGACTCCAAACTCGCTGCTAGTGCCCGTCAACCTCGCGACCCGGCCATCGATGCCGTCCATTATTCCAGCTACGAATACGGCGATTGCTGCTTGCGTGAATTGACCATTGGCCGCCGCAATAACAGCATAAAAGCCTGCGAACAAACCGCCGGTTGTAAATAGATTGGGCAGTAAATAAATGCTACGTGAACGCGGCGGAGGATTGATTTTATTCATAATGTGCAGTTTAGAGCCTGTTCGGAATGACTGCGAGAACGAGCCAATAGCGGTTGTGACTTGCCAGCACGGCCCGTGAGTGCTGGAATCATGACATCCTTGTTCCTAATTGAAGATATTTATGCATGGTCTAGTTCGTTTGGGATGTTTAGGGTTGATTGCCGGTGTATGCGCCGCGGCCACCGCGGCCGAGGTTTATCAGTGGAGAGACGCGGATGGCGTAATACACTCTTCGGACAGCCCTCCCGCAAATCAGAAGTATGAAGTCCGCCGTATTGGTGATAGAAACCGCGCGGTAATAATGGAAGGTACTGGTGAAGTCGGCAAGACGTCTGCCGAAAACCCGCAATGCACCACCGCCCGGAACAATTTGCAGTTGCTCAATAGTGACGCCTCGATACAACAAGCGGCGGACGAAGACGGTAAACCAGGCAGAACGCTGAACGATGCCGAGCGCGCCGCCCAGAAAACGCTGGCGGAAGCGGCGGTAAAAGCGTACTGCCTTCCTGCAACTTCCGAACCTGTCAACTGAATCGTGAATCGCGATGCGGTGGGGTTGGGCGATTGCAATAGGCATTTTGGCGGGAGGTGGAACGGCATGGTGGTTTTCGCATGGCCCCTCCAAGCAAACGCGTGAAGAAACGGATCGCTTGGCTGCCGAACGGGCAGAGCAGTTGCTCTGCCCGCTTCATCGTTGGCGCGACGAGGCGGGAGTCTTGCAGATCACGGAACAGCCGCCGCCAGGCGGCCGCCCTTATGAACGTATCGCCGTCCATGGCACGCAAGGAATTCGGGTCTGCAGCCGTCATCCGTCTTCTGATCGCTGAACCGTATCAAAGAGTTCCAGCTTGATCGATCATGGCAAATCGGAAGTTGCCGTTGGGTCGCGCGGCGGTAAGTTCTCTTCTAACGTAGCCGGCTTCATCGAAATAGCGGCCTTTGTCACTCATGGCAACGAAGGCGCATGAGTTGTTGAATGACTGTCGGCAGTGGGGATAGTCAAGCCAGCCAGAGCGGTGTTCAACCACCCAAAGCTTGAGCAAAAGAACAAAGCCTTTTCTGACTTCGAGCAGCTCGATCACTTGCAGATCGATCCCTTCTTCCCATGTCGCCGGCATGGGCTCTTGCCCGGTATTACCCTGGATCGACGGGTGCCTCCTTCATCGTTTCGTCCGTCACGGACTGAATTTTCCGCGCCAACACAGGCGCCTGAACGCGCTCCTGCTCATTAGATAGACATTACCCGGCCCCGCCAGCAGAAGGTCCAATGTATCCACAACGATCACGGCCCTGCTGCCACGCCAGTGCCTGTAGCCACCGTAACCATCACGCGACTCGTTCTTGCAGGTCGATTGCAGGTGCATCCACTTAAAATCACGGCTGTGGGCCACGCTCATATCGAGCGCAGGTCACTAAGCATCGCCTCAAAACAATCTGTATCCATCACCGGGTTTGCTGGTGGATCGCCTCCCAGAGCGGAAAATCACTGGGAAATCACCGCCAAGGCGCCACGGCGCTCGTCATTACAACCCAAGGCATTGAACTAGGGCGCGCAGATCATGCTAACGCTACAGTCCTGCCATCCATCGAAGCCGGATACAGGACGGCCAATACCAACTCTTCAATAGGAAACATCGGTTGGATAGGGGCGGGCCGGCATCATCGGCTTACCATGCTCCCGTCGCCTCAAAGTCGATGACACGCCCTGAAAATGAAACAACTCGGCCTGATTCGTATCCGCCATATATTAAAAGCATGCCATCGCGGCCTGGATGATGAACAAGTCTGTTAATAGAGAACGCTAATTAAATTGATAGCCATGAACTTCCCTGGACATTTCCATTCTCTGGGTATCGAGTGAATCATTGAATTTCACCAATGCATTCTCTAATAGGAGAAATACCGATTTTGGCGGCGTTCCGAAATCATTCTTACCCGTGAAACAACATCGAAAATGGATGGTAATGAGCCGCACGTGATCATTCTCTGATGAGCCGGCAATGCTGCCCATGTTTGAATTCGGATCGTGTATTTCGAAATAAAATGCCGGACTTTAGGATTTCCGAAATTTCGGTCACGGCCAAGCCAGTTTGCATGGGAAACGGCGATGAAGACCGATTTTCCGACGGTCATACGATAAACATATCCACATTCTTCCCAGTTGCTGGCAAAATGCCGCAACTCTGAATAGACTTGATTCTAATGCGCCTGTCGCACTTCCATTTGCATACCACCAAAGAAACCCCTGCCGATGCGGAACTGCTGAGTCATCGTCTGATGCTGCGAGCAGGCATGATTCGAAAACTTGCTTCCGGTTTGTATACCTGGTCGCCGCTTGGTTTACGCGTGCTGCGCAAGGTAGAAGCCATCGTTCGCGAGGAAATGACTCGCGCCGGGGCATTAGAATTGGCGATTCCGACCATACAGCCGAGTGAATTATGGAAAGAAAGCGACCGCTGGGAAAAGTTCGGCGAGCAATTGTTGAAAATCAAGGATCGCAAAGATGCTGAATATTGTTACAGCCCGACGGCCGAGGAAGCGATTACCGACTTCGCCCGCCAAGAGTTGTCCAGTTATAAGCAGCTTCCCGTCAATTTCTATCAGATTCAGAACAAGTTTCGCGATGAGATTCGGCCGCGCTTCGGCGTAATGCGGGCGCGCGAATTTCTGATGAAGGACAGCTATTCGTTTCACCTGACCGAAGAAGATCTGATACGTGAATACCAAAACATGCATGCAACATATTCACGTATTTTCACGCGGCTGGGATTGAAATTCAGGTCGGTTCAGGCCGATTCCGGCGCAATCGGCGGCGATGCATCGCAGGAATTCCACGTACTGGCTGACTCGGGCGAGGATGCTGTCGCGTTCTCCACGGCCTCCGATTATGCAGCCAACGTCGAAACGGCGCAGGCCGCCGAACCCGGACCACGTCCACAACCATCCGAAACACGGCGGAAAGTCGAGACGCCGTCGCAGAAGACCTGTGAAGAAGTTGCAAATCTATTGGATATCGCCTTGGCGAGGACCGTCAAGTCGATAGCGATAATGACCGATGACGGTTTCGTCTTGGCACTGGTCCGCGGTGATCACAGCGTGAATGAGGTCAAATTGGCCAAAATACCGAGACTAGCCGGTTATCGACTGGCCACCGAGCAGGAAATTCTCGAATATCTAGGCAGCGAGCCTGGGTTCCTCGGACCAATCTCACCGAAGAAACCGATTACCGTCATCGCCGATCGCGAAGCCGCCGCACTGGCAGATTTCGTCGTCGGCGCCAATGAGACCGGATTTCACATTGCCGGCGTCAACTGGCAGAGAGATTTGCCCGAGCCCGATTTCGTGGCGGACATTCGCACCGTTTTGAATGGCGATCGAGCAATGGATGGAGGGGAAATTCATATCGCACGCGGCATAGAGGTCGGCCACGTATTTCAACTCGGCCGTAAGTATTCAGAAGCAATGCAATTCACGGTTTTGGACGAAAACGGTGATTCGGTATTTCCGCTAATGGGCTGCTACGGTATTGGCATTTCCCGTATCGTTGCGGCAGCGATCGAGCAAAACCACGATGCGGCAGGAATTCTCTGGCCGTCTGCCATGGCACCTTGGGATATTGCTATCTGTCTGATCAATCCTAAAAAAGAGCCATCTTTGGATGCGGCGGCACAAGCATTGCTGGAAGAATTGGTTGCAGCCGGATTGGATCCAGTGCTTGATGATCGCGGTCTGCGTCCGGGTGCGATGTTTGCCGACATTGAGTTGATCGGTATTCCGCATCGTGTCGTGATATCCGAGCGAGGTTTTACTGCAGGAACCTTTGAATATAGAAGCCGAGAAATGGCGTCATCGGAAAATATGACCCATGACGCATTATTGACAAAACTCCAGGCAATCTGACATTAGGTATATCTAGCATTCATAAAACTCGGTATTACATTAATAAAGAAATCACTGTGGTCTTGACCGCAACGATTTGAACCTTTTAAATCGAATCATTACTATTGTCCGCAGGGTCCCCGGAAGTGGATCCATAAATTACTTTCAATGATCCGGAGTTATAAATGTCGATCGATCTCAGTACGCTGTCGGTAAAAGAATTGAATTCATTGATCAGTACCGCCAAGAAACAGCAAGCAAAGCTATCCAAGCGCGCTCCTATTACTCAGGTACGTGCCAAACTGATAAAGATAGCGGTAGCCGAAGGTTATAGCATTGAAGAATTATTCGGTGGCGCTGCAGCATCCACGACGGCGGCTGGCAAACGCGGCCGTAAACCTGGTCCTAAACCAGGCCGTAAATTGGGCAAGGTTCCGCCGAAATATCGCAATCCGGCCAATCCGAAAGAAACTTGGACTGGACGCGGTAAGCAGCCACGGTGGTTGGCCAGCCTTCTAAGTAAAGGCAAAAAAGCCGAAGAGTTTTTGATCAAAGCAATTAAAAAGTGATTTTTCTATAACAAAAGATAAACGCCGGTAATGCCGGCGTTTATCTTTGATGGTTGCATGAAAACCCGAAATTACAATGATTGCCGGGAACATCGCAACGCATTGTTCATACTATCTGTGGCGATAGCACAGCCAGTCCGATCTTCGATTCATGCGGATGATTACCGGATTCCAACACTGACCGGCCCAGATGAATCATAAAACTGAATGTAGCATTAAGCATATTTGAAGTGTGTGCTTGGTTCCGTTCAGGAAGATTTTATTTTTGTGCCTCATAAATCGTCATTCATACTTATCTGATGAAAGCCGTCTGGAATATTCCTAAAGCGAATCAAACGGATTCTGCCTGACCCTTCTCATCAGAGAGAGTACATTCGGCACACGTCTCGCTTGTCGGCTGGCTACAGTAGAAATCGCGCATGGAAGACCACTTGGGTCTCGTCCTCTGCCTCTCAAAAGACGGTGCGAGACATGTTTCTCTGGGTGGATGCGTTTTTGCAATTCATGCATCCCGCAGAATTTCTTTCTGCCATCCGCATAATCTTGGTCACCAAAGTTGGTGCCGGCATGAATATGCCGTAAATATCGATATCCATCCGAACGACACCATAACGGTCCATTCAATACATCGCCGTATGAGTATGTGAAAACGGCAATCAGTGCATTATTTGAAGCGGCGAATCATTTGCCATAAGCGGCATGCAAATTACGGATAACACCCTCATTCGATAGAATCTGCCTACTATCGGACACGCATGTCATGAGAGCGATCATGGTTAGATCTTTGTCGGCAATGAGGGGTGACGGGTAAATAGAAGAAGGTCAGCATACCGGATAAGGTACGGAATCATCTTCAGGGCACTCGGGTTTCCATCAGACCCGGGTACATCACGTTCATCAGTACGAACTGATCGATATACGCCGCCATTGCGGCAATAGGTTTCCATCTATTTCCGCCCTGGTTTCGCTGTTGACTGCAAATCAAAAATACGATGGATTTCACTCGATATGCGAACGGTATGAATTTTCGATATTTGAATATCATGAAGATGCATATCATCGCATTTATATGCCAAGTACTGCGCCTATCGACAAGTTTTACGGATACGCCATATTCCTTGCCAAAGAGATTCATTATTTTGAGACATTGCTACTGTATGACCGGTATTCCGAAAGAGAAGATGGCGTAGCCGTCGAACTTCAAAAAAGATCGTTCATGCAGCAAAAGGAAAAAAGACGGCAGTTTTTTCGTCCCGTATGGTTTTCGTCTTGGCATCGAACAGATCCGGGGACAGATATGTGCCGGGTATGTCGACATGGATACGATGCTGCGCTATTTCCGAGTCCGGGCAAGGCATCGTTGCATGAGCATGTGATCAATCCGCCGGAACCGTGCGCTCCTTGGCCCAACTGCGCAAAGCAGCGACTTGTTCCGCCATGATGACAGACAATGGACGGGTACCGCGGATTTCTTCCACCAGCAAGATGGTATCCAGCGGGCGTTGTTCCGCATAAGCGGTATAGAGCGCCGAAACGATAGCCTGCTCGATCTCCGCGCCTGAAAAACCTTCCGTCGCGTCGACCAACGCAGAGAGATCGAAATCATCAGCCTGCAAGCCACGCTTATTCAAATGCAAGCATAAGACCTCATGACGGACTTCCGCATTTGGAAGATCGACAAAGAAAATTTCGTCGAAACGTCCCTTGCGCAATAACTCAGGCGGTAATTCGCGAACTTGATTGGCGGTAGCGACGAGAAATACTTGACTCTTGCGCTCGGCCATCCAGGTCAACAGATAACCCAGTACGCGCCGGGAAACACCGGAATCACTTTCGCCAGCATCCGACACCCCTTTTTCTATTTCATCGATCCATAGCACGCAAGGCGCCAATTGTTCGGCCGATTCCAGTGCAGAGCGCAGGTTTTTTTCCGTTTCACCATGGTATTTGTCGTATAGCGTGCCAAAATCAAGGCGCAGCAGAGGAACGCCGAATCCGGCGGCGATGGCTTTGGAAAGCATGGATTTGCCGCAGCCTTGAACTCCCAGCAGTAACAATCCCTTGGGAGGGTCCAGCCCCGGCGGGGCATCGCCGGAGACGAAGACGTTGCGGCGGAGCTCTATCCAGCGCTTAAGGCGCCGCGCGCCGGCAACATCGGCAAATTTGGCGGTGTCGTATTCGTAGTACAGATTGCCGCTACGATTCAACAGTTCGAATTTGAGTTTGGCCAGTTGCGGCAGGTCATGCATACCGAGCGCGCCGTCGGCAAAGATCAGCTGCCGGGCGATACGCCGGGCGTCGGTCATGCTCAGCCCTTGCAGATTACGCACGATCTGACGAACGGCATCCTGATCCGCTTCGATCCGGCGCCCACCGTTTTCCTGCGCATAATTGGCGGCTTCTTCCCTGACCATGCGCAATAATGCGTCGGCGTTGGGCAAGCGCGGGCTGAAGCGGACCGCCAGTGTTTCCAATTCTGGCGGCAGTTCCACCGATTGGCCGATCAACACCACGACATGGGGCTGACTGTGCCGGCGCTGAGCGATATCGCGTAATTGCCGTTGATTGCCGGCATAACGCAGATAGGGATGGAAATCGAGCAGGAGGTAGACGCCTCGCTGATCGGCGTATTGGATGGCATGAAGCGCATTGGTGGAGTCGGGCGGACCGATCGGGTCATCCTCACGATCCATATCGATACGGCGCATCCCTTCGGTGATCGACCAGCGATACATCGCCCGCCATACGAGCGTCAGGGTCTGCCGGAAAAGGCCAACGACACGCTGCTCATCCTGGGTTTCGATGACGATCAACGGGGTATTGGCGCGAATCAGCGCACTCAGGTCCTGTAGTTCGCTCATGCCAGTATCGTGGAGATCGCCATAAAGAAACTTTGTTTTTCCTTCTATCGAAAGCAAATCATGCAAAAGAAAACGCCAATCAAACGTCGTTGAAGCCATTTCCTGAACGGCGTTTTGCAGCCAAAGCATGCCAGCGTCAAGGGTGCATAACGATAG
>JAITWM010000118.1 GCA_031285265.1 Lysobacteraceae bacterium | reverse complement strand
GGTATGTTTGAAGTGGTCCGGCATCGCTGTTCGGAATCGATGAAAAACGTGTTAGTGGCGGGAGAGTGCCGATGAAACTTCGTTATGTCTGGTTGTCCCTGTGCCTGATGACGCCGGTAGGATGGGCGGCGGATCGTGGGTTCGACGTTCGTGATCTGGTCGCACTCGAACGTGTTTCCTCGCTTGCGTTGACACCCGACGGCGGTATGGTGGTATTTGCCAAGCGCGAAGTGGATGCGGCGTTCATCAATGCCAGCACGGGGCTATGGATACGGGATCTTCGAACCCGTGATCTGGCGCCGCCGCGGCGGTTGACGCCGGAAGGTTGGCATGTAAGTTCCCCGGAAATCTCGCCGGATGGAAAGACCGTGTATTTTCTCAGCGCCAAGTCCGGAACGCAGCAGCTGTATTCGATTCCGTTGCGCGGCGGTACACCGCATCAGTTGACGATGTTTCCACTGGATGTCGGCAGCTACCGGCTCTCTCCCGAAGGGACGCGCGTTGCTTTCAGCGTCGATGTTTTTCTCGATTGCGCGGCCGATTTCGAATGTACGAAGCAGCGGTTGGACGATGCCCGTGACAGGCCGAGCTCAGGCGTCGTCTATGACCGTCTGTTCGTGCGGCATTGGGATACCTGGGTGGACGGTCGTCGCAGTGCGTTGTTCACGGCCTATCTGCCGCGTGCCGGCGGAAAGGTGGCGTCCGTGACCGGCATCGCCGCGTTGAGCACTGGCCTGGACGGCGATATCCCCTCCAAGCCATTCGGAGATACCAGCGAATATGCCTGGGCGCCAGATGGCGAGTCGTTGGTTGCCAGTATGCGTGTGGCGGACCGTAGCGAGGCATGGTCGACCAATTTCGATCTTTATCGCTTCCGGAGCGATGGCGATGGTGTGCCGGTCAATCTGACGACGGACAATCCAGCTTGGGATACCGGACCGGTGTTCAGCGCCGATGGCAAGACACTGTATTACCGGGCGATGCAGCGGCCCGGTTTTGAATCGGACCGTTTTCGCATCATGAAACTGGATTTGGCGACCGGCAGCCGCCGGGAAATCGCACCGGATTGGGATCGCAGTGCCGACAGCCTGATGCTATCCGGAGATGGGCGTTCGTTGTATACGACGGCCGACGATCTTGGCCAGCATCCGTTGTTCCAGGTCGATATTGCGACAGGGCAGGTGCGGAAGCTGGTGGACATGGATGGCACGATTTCGTCCGCGACGACGGCGGGACCGATGCTGGCGTTCACCCGTAATTCGCTGGCGAGTCACGATCAACTGATGGTGGCGCCATTGTCGGAGACGGGTGGTTTCTCCTGGCGCGAGGAGCAGGGGACGGGACCTTATGTCGCGATCACCCAGGATCTCCGCGATGCGGTGGGCGGCGAGGTGCGCCTGGGAGATTTTGAACAATTCAGTTTCAAAGGCTGGAACGACGAAATCGTTTATGGCTATGTGGTCAAGCCGTGGAATTATCAGGAGGGCCGCAAATACCCGGTGGCGTTCCTGATCCATGGCGGGCCGCAGGGCAGTTTCGGCAACAGTTGGAGCTACCGCTGGAATCCGCAGACTTATGCAGGGCAGGGGTATGCGGTGGTGATGATCGATTTTCACGGTTCTACCGGCTATGGCCAGGGCTTTACCGATTCGGTCAGCCGGCATTGGGGTGATCGTCCGTTGGAAGATCTGCAAAAGGGCTGGGCGGCCGCGCAGCAGCGGTATCCTTTCCTCGATGGTGGCAACGCTTGTGCGTTGGGCGCCAGCTACGGCGGGTTCATGATCAATTGGATTGCTGGCAACTGGCATACGCCGGAATCGGGTGCCTGGAAGTGCCTGGTCAATCACGATGGCGTCTTCGACACGCGCTCGATGGGGTATGTGACGGACGAATTGTGGTTCACCGAATGGGAGAATGACGGTACGCCGTACGGCAATCCGCAAGCCTACGAAAAATACAATCCGGTCAATCATGTCGCCCAATGGTGCGTACCGATGCTGGTAGTGCAAGGGGAAAAGGATTATCGCGTTCCGGTCGATCAGGGACTGTCCACATTCACCGCATTGCAACGCAAAGGCATCGAATCGAAACTGTTGTACTTCCCGGATGAGAACCATTGGGTGTTGAAGCCGCACAACAGCATCCTTTGGCACGACACTGTCAATGCGTGGTTGAAACAGCATATTGGCCAGTGATGTCGCTTCCGTGCCGTCATGCCGTTTGCTGGACACGGTGTGACACATCGAATATCGGATGAAGCCTGGAAGAACGGATGGCTCGGTGATGGGCGGGCAAGGCATCGGCGCAGGCAACGCACCGATGCGTTTTCTATGCCTTTTGAGCGACGGGAACCAGTGCGTTGCCCCACCAAATTCGCTTGCTTTGACTCGGTGCTCGGGCAGTTGTTTGGTTTGCAGAAAATGACCAAAAGCGCGGTTTGTCGCATAGATACATCCTATGTGTCTTACCTGACAAGGTCATGGTGATCACACCGTTTTCTCCTGCCTCAAAAATGGGCAGGATAGGTCAAACAATCCGGTCAATTTTCGGTGGATGTGCACAGGTAGGTTAAAGATGTGTGGATGCCTATTGCTCAATAGGCATCACACCACAGTCTCCATCGGAGGTTGCGACTTTCCCATTATCGGAACTGATAGCGCAGGCCAATAAAGCCTTTGAGACCCTTGCGGCGCCCGTTGCCGTCGTTGCCGACAGTAAACTGATAACCCATATCGACAAAGCCGGAGAGATGATCGTTGAATTGGGTGGTGAGACCTCCACCCACGTCCATGTATTGCGCACGCGAGACGGTGGGGATGCTGTTGCTGCTTCCGCCGCCGCTATAGCGAGTCGAGGCGTCGCCGCCCCACTCGTTCCAATAGTCGATGCGTACATAGGTCTGTCCTATCTGTCCGCTCTCGCCCGCCAGGGACCACGTGCCCTTCAGTCCCGCCCGAGCCGCTCCGCCCGAGGTCGAGCCCAACGCGACTTGGCCCAGTCCGTCGTTAGCCCGATTGAAGTCGGTCCACTGCCCCAGAACCTGGGCCTGTGGCTCCAGCACGAAGCTCGTGCCGAACTGCGGCAGAGGGATCGGGTAGCCGCCTTCCAGTGAGGCGACAAAGCCCGTGCCGTTGGTCTTGAGGCGCGCGGACGCCGTGCGCGCCGAGCCGCGGTAGTTCGTCCCCTGGATGACTGCATTTAAATACCAGCCCTGCGGCCCGTAGTGGGTCCAGTAAGCTCCGGCTGACCAGGCGTCGAGATTGACCCGGCCCGTGCGTTGCCGGACGTAGGCGGTGGTTTCGGC
>JAITWM010000110.1 GCA_031285265.1 Lysobacteraceae bacterium | reverse complement strand
GTACCGAGATCACCTATGACGGCCAACCGCTGCGGCTGGGCGATACATTGGAAGACTGGGAACGGGTATTGGGAAAAGCGGATAGAACTTCCCATCCAATGGGTGGGGTGTATATCTGGGACGACTTGGGCATTCGCGGCTATACGCGCAACAGCGATAAGACGCGGATGAATGCTCTATCCGTGGAACTGAGCCGGAACCCACGGCATGTGGCCGATGAGGACACTTACGGCAAGCCGGGAGAAGGCATCAACCCCAAGTCGATGTTCCATGGCTATGTCGAGATCGATGGTGCGCCGCTACGCCGGGATTCGATCGTTCGGGAATATGGCGGAAAATTCAAGAATATCCTTTCATTTAATTGCAGCTCGGGAATAAATCTATGTAGCACGCTTATTCATCAAGATGATATATATATATATATATATATAAGTGTCGACGGAAGAAAGCGAAACAGTATTATCTATAGGATAGAATTTTCAGATGGTAATAACTGACAGGCGGTTATATTAGAAATACTGCAACCGCTGCTTTGAGTAGTTGTATGGCGAACTGAATCGGCTGCGGAAAAAAGACATCCTAGTTAATGAAAATAATCCTGACCTTGCTCTTGCTGTTGACGCTGGCCGGCTGCGGTTGGGGAGGCGAGTCGCCTGAAACAACGGTTCTTCTGGGCCTGGACGGCCAGCCGGTCACCGGTCCCAGGCTGGTGTTCAGCGGCACCGAGATCACCTATAACGGCCAACCGCTGCGGCTGGGCGATACATTGGAAGACTGGGAACGGGTATTGGGAAAAGCGGATAGAACTTCCCATCCAATGGGTGGGGTGTATATCTGGGACGACCTGGGCATTCGCGGCTATACGCGCAACAGCGATAAAAGAAGAATGAAAACATTATCCGTGGAATTAAATCGGAATCCACAGCATGCCGCAAATGATCTTTATAGCAAACCAGGAGAAGGCATCAGCCCGAGTTCTTTATTTAATGGCTATCTCGAGATCGATGGCGCGCCGCTGCGCCGGGATTCGATCGTTCGGGAATATGGCGGAAAATTCAAGAATATCCTTTCATTCAATTGCCGCTCTGGGATTAGTTTATGCAGCACATCAATTCGTCAAGGCGATATATATATGTATGTATATATAAGTATCGATGAAAGAAAACGAAATAGTATTATATATACCTTATCTTTTTCGGATGACACCAATTAATTTCGGATAACGCAAAAGAAAACAATGTCCGAACCACTGCATGGTAATGTGAGTTTTGTGCGTGATTAGCGATTGTGCGGTGAGACGAGGCTGGCCTCGGCGTCGGCGATTAGTAGGCGATTGATTTCGCGCAGGTCGTTGATGCCCAGCTCTCCGGTCGCTTGCGACAACAGCAGACGATTCAGCAGGAATTGATATTTGGCTTGTGCATAGGTGACCTGGGCCGAAAACAGGGTGCGCTGGTTCAGCACCACATCGAGTACGGTGCGGGTGCCGACTTCCAGGCCGACCAGCGAAGCGTCGTAGGCGCTTTGCGCGGACATCACCGCCGATCGGCGGGCTTCGATTTCGCTGACGCCGGCCACCAGGCTTTGGTAGATATTGCGCGTGTTGCGTTCCAACGTGCGCCGTTGAAGTTCGTACTGGTCCTGCGCACTATCGCGTTGGGCAATCGCCTGACGAACTCCGGATTGGGTCGCGCCCCCGGAAAAGATCGGTACCGACAGCGTCAGTCCGATGCTCCTGGATTCGGAACCCGGATTGGCTTGGCCTGGGCTGTAGACATTGCCCCAGGTGGCATTTTTCCCCCAATTACCGCTCAATGACAGGCTCGGGTAATGTCCGGAACGCGCGGCTTCGATACCGGCCTGCGCCGATTGTGTCTGGTACTGATAAGCCTTCAGCGCCGGATTGTTGTCGATGGCGGCAGCTACCCAAGCATTGGAGTCGGCGTGGCCCGATGGCAGTTCGGGACGGAAATCGTCGGGCAAGGACCGTAGATTGCGGACCGGTTGACCGGTGATCCCGGCCAGCGCCTGATACGCGTCCTCCAGCATATTGCCGGTCAGGATCGTATTGGCCCGCGCATCGTCGTATTGCGCGCGCGCTTCGTACACATCGGTGATGGGCGCCAAGCCGACTTCGAGGCGCTTGTCGGCGTATTCGAACTGCCGCTTGGCTGCGGCTTCGGCGGTTTTCGCCGCCGACAGCGACTCGACGGCGACCAATACATCGAAGTAGGCCGTCGCAGTGCGGACCATCAGGTCGTCTCCGGCCGATTCGAGCGTGTAGTCCGCCGCCTGGCTCAATGCGCGCTGCTGGCGCAATGTGGAGAACCGCCCCCAGTCGAACAGCGTCTGCGAACCGCGGATCGAATAATCGCGGCTTCTACGGTTGCCGGCCCCCGCCAGTTGAGTGGCGCCGGTATGGTTGCGAGTCAGATCGGCGCTGCCGTTGATCTGCGGTAGCAGTGTGGCCAATGCCTGAACCTCGCCTTCTTTGCTGATCAGCCGGCTGGCTTCGGCCATCGCAAATTGAGGATCGCCGTTGCGGGCCATTTCGTAGGTCTGCAACAGGTCGGCGGCATTGGCGGACAGCGGGGCCATGATGACTGCCAAGGCCAAGGCGAGTGAGCGGCGGCGGATCATTGCGGTTTCCTTTTCTGAATTCTGTACCCGTACAGATGTGGTACGGGTCCAAGGGGCATTACAGTCGAAATTGGCTATTGAGCGTGATGCCATGCAAATAGGCGAGTTCAGTTTCGAATAACGACTCAGTATCGACGGCGTTGACATCGTTCCCGTCGCGTTTGCGCAACAATACCGCCTCCATGGCGGGCGCTTGCCCGCGAACCGCGAACAGGCGGCCGCCGGGGCGCAGCCATTGCAGAAAATGCTGAGGCACTTCCGGCACCGCGCCGGTAATGCAGATGGCATCGAATTGCCGGGTACTCGAATATTGGAAGACGTCGGCGGTTTCGATCCGGATATTGACGTCCAGTCCCAGCGTCTCCAACCGCGCACGCGCGGCGTCGGCCAGCTCCGGGACGATTTCCAAGCTGACCACTTCGTGCCCCAGCGCGCCGAGGCAGGCGCTGATGAAGCCGCTTCCGCTTCCTATCTCCAAGACGGTTTCGTTGGGTTGAATATCCAGTGCCTGCAGCATGCGCCCTTCGACAACCGGTTTCATCATGCTGGCGCCGTGACCGAGCGGAATCTCGGTATCGACATAAGCGAGCTTACGGAGCGTTTCCGGCACAAAAGCCTCTCGTGGCATTTGTGCCAGGGTTTCCAGCACTCTCGCGTTCAGCACATCCCAGGGGCGGATTTGCTGTTCGACCATCATTTCACGGGCAGTTGAGTAATCGATTGTCATGGGGAATTGGTCCAGTACGGAAGCGAGGGCTATTTTAGCGAGCCTGGTTCGGAACGTGCGAATCCAAGCATCGCCGTATCGGGTGGTTCGGATTCAGTGCCGAAAGTCATCGCGGCGCATCGGCGGCAGTTACGGCGGGCATTCGTGGCGTGTAGGCGCGCAGGAAGAAATCCACCGCCGCGTCCAGATGCGCCTCGACTTCTTCCGGGCTCGGATCGTTGCACAGGCCGCAGATGATCCGCATATGCAGTTCGCCTTTGATCAAGGTGAAGAATTGCTTGGAAGCGCAGTCGACATCGGCAATGTCCAGTGCACCGGTATCGATCCATGCTTGCAGGAATTTCGTAAAAATCCGATGAGTCCGTTCGGCTCCGGCTTTCCAGAAAATGTGCTTGAGCGTCATGTCGATGTTGCCGTGTCCAAGCATGATGCGATGGACATTGACGGTTTGTTCGGCGCAGATCATGCTGAAAAAGGCGCACGCGATCATTTTGAGCTGTTCGCGCAAGGTGCCCTGCTGACGGATATGGAACAGATTGTCCGGTAGCATCTCTTGGCATTGGGCGCTTACTGCGGCGGCAAATAATGTTTCCTTGTCGCCGAAATGGCTATAGATCGTCAGCTTGGAAACGCCTGCTTCGGCGGCAATCCGGTCCATGCTGACATCGGCGAAACTGTCCTGCGCGAATAATCGCTTGGCCGCATTGAGGATCGCGGCATGTTTTTTCATGTCTTTAGGACGGCCAGGGCCTAGTGTTTTCAGAGAAGGGCGATCGGGCAAGTCGAGAGGCGTAGAAGTCATCATGCGGTAATACTATACCAATCGGTATTATATATGAACTAAACATATTGATGCCGTGAGCACTACAGTCCGTTGCACCGGCGGCAGTGCATGTCTTCATCGCACGGTCTGATAGCTTGGCAGGCTTGCAGACTGTAGCCAAAAGCGGCTTTCAGCCATAGGAGTGCATGAATCGCCGGAAATCGCCGGATGGTTGCCTGTGTGATGAAGCATGAGCCGCCGTCATTGGGAACGGCCGCTTTGGACCAGTGGGGCAGTCGTCGTTCAATCGTCGTGCCATCCCTGACTGACTCGGCTTGATGCAATCGGAGGCATCATCGCGCTGGCGTTACGGCAATTTATCCCGTTGGGGCGGCGACTCGTCGGATAGTCGGCGAAGGTGATCCTGTTTTCCGGCAAAGTGCCCGGCGCGCTTTGCAACGAATGCGGATCGCCTCAGGCGTTTCTTCGGCGGCAATGACGGTCTGGATAGTCGATGGAGTAGCAAAGAAGGAAGCGAATCGGTACGTTTCCGAATCCGTCAGCAGGGAGACGGCCAGCCGACCGTCTCCGTCTTCGGGCGCGCGGTATGCGGATCATTTCTTCAGTGAATCGCGGATGTCGCGCAACAGCAACACCTCTTCGGATGGCGGCGGTGCGGCAGGTTCGCCGTCGGGCGTTTTACGACTGAGCTGGTTGACGGTCTTGATCAGGAGGAAGATCGCAAAGGCGACGATGATGAATTGGATGACGGCGTTCAGAAATTCGCCGATTCCCAATACCACGGCGGGCACTTCCTTGCCTGCGGCATCGACGGCGGCGTGCTTCAATGTAATCGCCCATGCGGAGAAGTCGATGCCACCGATCAGCCAGCCGATGGGAGGCATGATGACTTTGTCGACCAGAGCGGTAACGATCTTGCCGAAGGCTGCGCCGATGACGACGCCGATCGCCATGTCGAGCGCATTGCCGCGCATGGCGAATTCTTTGAACTCATTGAGCATCCCCATGGGGTATTTCCTCGTTTTTTTGGGTATTGGCGGCAAGCGGCATGCTGCGGCAGGAGCAAGCCTAACGCAGGGGTGTCAATACTGAATGACAGTGCCGCGAAGTTCAACGACATCCGCGAGCCGTGCGACGAACTCATCGCCCGGACGCAGGGCGGCGACACCGGCCGGCGTTCCCATGAAAATCAAATCTCCGGCTCGTAATGCGTATAGTCGGGACAGCTCATGGAGGATCTCGGCCACGTTCCAGATCATCTGGTGCAGCGGCGCTTGTTGCCTCAGCCGGCCATTGACCGACAGGCTCAATTCCAATGATTCCGGATCGTCGATGTCGGCGATACGGATCAGTTCGCTGACAGGCGCAGAATGGTCGAAGCCCTTGGCGGAGTCCCAGGGCAATCCTTTGGCTTTCGCGGCGGCTTGCAGATCGCGGCGAGTCAGGTCCAGACCGATGCCGTAGCCCAATATCAGCCGTTCGGCGTCGGCGACGGGCAGTATTCCGGCTGGGGCGTCCTGCCCGAGTGCGACCACCAGTTCGACTTCGTGGTGCAGGTTGTCGGTTGCCGGGGGATAGGGGACGATGCCGTCGGTGACGATGGCATCGGCGGGTTTCGAAAAGAAAATCGGATGGCCGCGATCGGTTTTCGATGTCGGTGCCGTCATGCCCATTTCCTTGGCATGTTCGACGAAGTTGCGTCCTACGCAATAAATGCGACGAACAGGGAAGGTGCCGCCGCCACGCACCGCGATGCGGACTGTAGCGGGAACGGGTATCAGATCGGTGGTCATCGCGCTTTGCCCTTGAAGGGTAGGTGGAGCGCGCCAGTGTAAGTTAGTCGCGGGTACCGGACGACCGCTTCAGCGGGATAGCGGCAGCGCCGGTTTTTCCCGTACTACGCGATATTCGCCTTCGACGATGTTACCGGCCGAATGCACGGGCGCTCTGTTGCGTACGCTGGATACCAGTTTGTATAGCAGAGTCGCAGCGAGCATCGCGGTACCGATCAACAGGCCAAAGAACAGCAGTATCGTCAGCATGGCCAAACCTAATATGCCAAACATCGCGCGCAATACGATATGCCGAGGCTTGCGCGGCGCGAAGACTGCGCTCATGCATGAGGTGCCGAAACGGAAGACGCGTGCATACATAATGTCGAACGCATGGATTAGGGATGAATGGCCGCAGTATCCGACGATAGCGAGGCATGTGCGTGATAATTTCGTTAAATCGAGCGGTTCTAATGAAATTTGCAAGCGTGATATCAGCTTGCCCGAGCGCCTATCCAAGTCAATAGGTTGATCATTGTCACGATGACGATGATGTAGATCAGCATCAATGGTCCGGACACGCGTAAAAGTTGCCGAGGCTGGTAATCGGCAGGGCCGGTAATCATCGAGATGACCGGGTTGGAAGAGGTGATCAGGTTGTTCGATGCGGACAGAGCGACGATCAATGCGAACGAAGTCGGGCTGCCGCCGGTGGCGATGGCAAGATTGACCGCGAACGGCACCATGACGATGGTCGCGCCGACATGACTGATAGCCAGCGATACTGCCGTGGTCAACAATGCGATCGCGATCTGCAATCCCCAGATCGGCATGCCGTCCGGCAATTGCTCGATCGTATGCCCCGTTATCCAGGCGGCGGTGCCGCTACTGTCCATGGCCCATCCCAGAGGGATCAGGCATGCCATCATGAAAACGGTTTTCCAACTGATGGCGGCGTAGGCTTCGTCCATCCGTAGCACCCCGGTCAGCAGCATGCAGGCCACACCGGTCATCAGCGTCAACGGCACCGATAATTTCGAGGTCAATGCGATCAGGATGGTGATAGCGAAGATCGCCATCGCTATCTTGAACTTGTGCGGCCGTTGTTCTCCTTTCGGATAGTCGGTCACGACGACGAAGTCGCGGCTTTTCGCTGCGCGCGCGAGGTCCTGCCAGATGCTGTGAAAAACCAGCATATCGCCGGCGCGCATCGACGTGTTGCGCACGTCGTCGCGGATGACCTGTTTATCGCGGTTGATCGCCAGCAGGCTGATGCCGGCTTGCTGACGCAGGCGCAATTGGCGCGAAGTCTTGCCGATGAAGGACGACGTGGGGGGAATGACCGCTTCCGAAATCCCGGCACGGCTGGGATTGAACAGGTCGCCCAGATGACGCAACCGTGACGACAGGCTCAGGAACTGATTCTGTGCAAAGTCGGTGACCTGCTGCCGCGGCCCCATCACGCCCAATATGCTGCCCACCCATATGCGTATATCGCCCGGTGGCGACAGCCGGGTATCGTTGCCGGTCTTCAACGCCAGCAGCAAGGGTGCGCCGTGTACGCCTTCCACTTCGCGCACGGTCATGCCGACCAGCGGGCTTTCGGTGGTGACGGTCAGTTCGAAGACATCGCCTTCGATGCCGTAAGTCTTGGCAAAGTAACTTTCAATACGGCCCGGCATCACACCGTCGGTCGAATGTGTTTCTTCGGCAACAAGTTTTTTGTCGCCATACAAACGGAAATACAGCAGCGAGACCAGCAACAGTGCAACGCCGATCGGTAATGGGGCGAACATCCGCAACGGTTCGATTGTCGCCAACCCGGAAGGCAGGCTGTTGTTGGCGGAAATCAGAAGATCGTTGAGCAGGATCAGCGGCGAATTGCCGACCATCGTCAGCGCCCCTCCCATGACGATCGCGGCGGCGATGGGCAGCAACAATCGTTGCATGGTCAGGCGGGCACGCGACGCGATGCGCGATGCCACCGGCATGTACATCGTCATTACCGAGGGATTCTGCATGAACGATGAGTTCAGACCGGCAAAGAACGAGGTCATCACCAGCAAGCGTTGTTCGTTGCCGTTTGAACGGCGCAACAGCCAGGTCGCAAGCCGGTTCAGTGCGCCGGTGCGTTCCAGACCTGCGCCGAGGATGGAGGTGGCGATGATGCTGATGACGGCATTACCGGAAAAACCGCCGAAAATTTCTTCCGGCGGGATCAGACCGGTCAGTCCCAATATCACCAGCACGATCAGTGCGACCACATCGGCACGGATTCGCTCGAACAGGAACATCAGCATCGTAAAACCGACCAGCCCGAGTACGAGCAACATATCGGAGGTCAGTGTCAGGCCGGTGTCCATGAGCAATGAAGATCCTTCAGGGTGATGGTCGTTTAAACGGAGAAGCGGAGGTCGATGCGGATGGGGCGTTTTCTTGGATCTGGGCCGCGACGCGATCGTACAAAAGATCGTGAACGGCATGTCCCAGCTTCATTCCCCTTCGTTCGAAATGCGTCTCCAGTCGCCAAGGAGGGCGCGGCAGATGTCCGCGCGGGCCGGCGCGATTGCGCAACCCGGGGGCCGCATCGAGGACGTCCCACATCTGTTCCGCGTAGTCCACCCAGTCCGTAGCCAGATGCAGCAGCCCTCCAGGACGCAGCTTGCGCGTCAGTAATGCGGCGAACCCCGGCTGAATCAGCCGGCGCTTGTTGTGGCGTTTTTTATGCCAAGGATCGGGGAAATAGATCCGTATTTCATCCAATTCCGCGTCCGCGATTTCGTGTTGGAGGACTTCGGCCGCATCATGGTGGAATAACCGGACGTGATCGCTACCGTCGGCATCCAGGCCGTTGAGCAAGCGGCCAACACCCGGTGCGTGCACCTCGATGCCGATATAGTCGCGCGCCGGATCGTGCGCGGCGGCATGGCGCAGCGCTTCGCCGTTGCCAAAGCCGATTTCGAGTATGCGCGGCGCATGGCGTCCGAATACATCGTCCAGGTCGCGAGGCGTTCCCCGGTAATCCAGACCGAAGCGTGGCCAGAGCCGTTCAAAGGCGCGTTGTTGCGCTGGCGTGAAGCGTCCTTGACGCAATACGAAACTGCGCACGGAACGATGTCCGGGTGCTGCTGCGAACGGTCGATTGATGTCGTGGCCGCTCACAGCCGGTCAACCGATCAGGCCATCGATCGGCGAAGAGGCGCTGGCATAGCGTTTGCGCGGAATCCGTCCGGCCAGGAACGCCTCGCGTCCGGCTTCGATCGCCTTGCGCATGGCGCTGGCCATCAAGACCGGATCGTTCGCCCCGGCGATGGCGGTGTTCATCAAGACGCCGTCACAACCCAGTTCCATCGCGATGGCGGCATCGGAAGCGGTTCCGACGCCTGCATCCACCAGGATCGGGACGTTGGCGTTCTCGACGATTTCCAGCAGGTTGTAACGATTCTGTATCCCCAGGCCGGAACCGATCGGCGCCGCCAGCGGCATCACGGCCACGCAACCGATCTCTTCCAGGCGTTTGGCCAGGATCGGATCGTCGGAGGTATAAACCATGACGTGAAAACCGTCGGCGACCAACGATTCGGCCGCTTTCAGCGTTTGCAGGACATCGGGAAACAGCGTGCGTTGATCGCCGAGTACCTCCAGTTTCACCAAGTTGTGGCCGTCCAACAGTTCGCGAGCCAGTTTGCAGGTACGTACCGCATCTTCGGCGGTATAGCAGCCGGCGGTGTTGGGTAGCAGCGTATAGCGTTCCGGAGGCAGTACGTCGAGCAGATTCGGCTCGTCCGGATTCTGGCCGATATTGGTGCGACGGATAGCGATGGTGACGATTTCCGCACCCGCAGCTTCCGTGGCGCGGCGGGTCTCTTCATGGTTCTTGAACTTGCCTGTGCCGGTCAACAGACGCGAGCGATAGGTTTTTCCGGCGATAACGAGCGGATCTGAGGCGGCCAAAGTATTCATGGGGGAATTATGGCCTGTTGCATCGATGGCGGGTAGGGCGAAATCCATATCCACGCGAACGACCCCGCCATCCCCGCGCCCCCGGGGCGGGTGTTTTTTACTGGAGGTTAATCACTGCGCTTCCCCCACCATCTTCGCGCTCCGGGGTGAGCTTGGTGGATTGGTCGGTAGACTATTGGCAGAGCAGCGTGCGGACCGGTTTAGCCGCCGCCCAGCGCTTGAACGATTTCGACGCGCTCGCCCTGACGCAACTGGCGTTGCGCGTGCATGCCGCGCGGGACGATTTCGCCATCGACTTCGATTGCGACGCGCCGTTGCGTCAACCCTTGCAGGTTCAGCAGTTCGGCAATCGTGCAGTCGTCACCGATTTCGCGTTGTTCACCATTCAATACGATGTTCATAAGGACGTACTTCGAGCATATCTGTGTTTGTCATTGTGACCAAAAAACTGCCAGATAAGCACCACTGTGACGGCATGACATTAACGTTTTGTGCACTGCATATCATTTGATTGCCGCCGAATTCACTTTCCGAGGCTTCGTGAAGACGAGACCAGGCTGGAAAACGCGATAATTGCGTGAATGCCGTCGACGGGAATAGACTCTACCTCCGCGCGGGTGTAGCTCAATGGTAGAGCTGTAGCTTCCCAAGCTACCGACGTGGGTTCGATTCCCATCACCCGCTCCATAGCGTCAATCCGGGGATTTCCGGGGAAATCCAAAGAGTATTGTAAGTCGCTGATTTGATGAATTTTTCAAGCATCTCTCGGCTCAGTGATGTACAGCAAAATCTACTGACTATTGGTACAAAAGAATGCGGTAAGACTTATTTCGTAGTTGTTGCTGGAGGAGCTAGGTCCTGGTAACGAACATTGCATCCGACTTGCTTTTTAAGAAGTTGGGCACATGCTTACCGACATGATAATCCGGTGGGCTAAGGTCACCGGCAAGTCATAAGCATCACTGACTACGGCTATCTTTCTTTTCATGTCTCGACCGTTGGCGGCGAGTCTTGGCACTTCCGCTACTGACGTGCTGGCATCTCCTTGGGCTGCTATCCCAAACTATCCCTACGGGATGCCCGTGCATTGCTGGGACCAGGCTCGCTCGCTGATCGTCAAGGACATCAACGAGTGCCGATATGACAACTTGATACGCGCAGGCGCCAACTGGTTCAGGTCATTCTGAGACAGATTCTGCGCGAGTTGGATACCTAGGACGTCTACACGCACTACAACAGTCAGGTTATATGACTTACTTGGTGATCGATCACCGTTGACCCATTTAAAACCTGCTCACGTCATACGTTAAAGAACTGACGATGAGCATGAAGACGAACAAGAAATCAAATGCTGAACGGATAGATGAAAAAGCATGTTGATCATCCGGCTCGGGATACTGAGCCGTATCCTGGTTTGCGTATAGCCTGTTTTATAAGTCCCGCCGGAGGGGAGGGCGATTTTGTTGCAGCGTCAGCGTGCTCGCAGTGATTGTATGGCGGCGGGCAGGGTGTCGGCCTGAGGGATGAAATGGTCGATCAACGCGCCCAGCAGCACCGCGCTGATCAGTGCGCCGAGCAGGGGTTTCCAGGTCAGGCGAAGGGCGGCCAGCAGCCAGCCTTCGCGTTCTACTCGTACTACGGTGCGCGCGGCAGTCCAGGCAAATGCCAGCTCTACAGCTACCGTCAGCAGTACTTCGGTGCTGAAATATGCCAGCAGCAGCCAGCCAACACCGAACACCGCCACCAACACCATGGCGAACACTGCCAACACCGGGATGATGACAATCGCGCCTTCATCTGCTGCACCTGCGGCTTCCAACGCGCCGGAAGCGGCGTGATCCAGAAACGAATCTGTGGTGTCGCTCATGTCGGACGACAGATCCAGGTTGCCGTGGCAATTCCCGCCTTGAGAGTTTGTGTCGATGTCCGGCAGGCTGATGTCGAAGCCGATGGATTTACGTTTCTTTATCAGCGCACCCGCCCAGATGCGTAGCAGCAGCAGGTAACACAGGTAGCCCGCCCCCAAGGTCAGGGCGTAGCGCACCGCAAGGGAATGAACGCCGGCATGATGCAGCACAGTCGTGACGACCCACATCACCCCCAGCGTCAGCAATCCCATGACCCATCCATGCAGCCACAATATATGGCGGCTGCGCAGGTGACGGATCAATGTGTTGTCCTGAACCCGGATACTTCTGAAATTGGAGCGCGGCGCGCGGGCCTGGCGAGTGCCCTTTTTCGATTTGATGTTAAATCGGCTCATTCATCTGCCGCCAACGTACGTATGGATCATAGAAAGCAAGTCGTAGCTACTCCTTGTAATTGCCGTATTTTACTGTTCTGCCGACCTGTTGAGTATTGAGTTGTGACGGGGAAAGCCGAAGTAAAAACAAAAGCATCCTTCTCCTCCGGTGCCTCTCCTATACTGTGGGAGATGGGAGCGCATTCTTCCAAAAAAATATACGTCCCGCCAGCACTACGCTTTCCTTGAGATAGACATCCGATAAGTAGAATTTTCTGGCCCTTCAATTTATGGTGTAGTACAGGTAAGAGACAATAACTCAAAATCCGTAGCTAATGAAATATTTCTATTGTGATTTTCATGTTCAGCACCTCTATTTACATGAGAATTGGAACATTTCATTTCTGCTAGTCACAAAAGTGAAATTTTGTATATCAGCGTAATTAAATGGGTAATTCATTTACAGTGTTTGTAAACTGATGTCTATGACATATTTAGATGTAATATGGCAAGTTATTATT